>PMMO01000159.1 GCA_003162215.1 Ignavibacteriota bacterium | reverse complement strand
CGGTGATGAACCTGAAGATCAAATTCCGGGAATCGTTCCGCCCGTTTGCTCCCTCTGTGCTTGCCGAGAAGGTCTCACAGTTCTTTTCTCTGGATCATACAAGTCCGTACATGCTTCTGGTTGCCCCTGTGCGGCCAGAACTGCAGATCGCAATGACCGACGAACAGGATGAATTGTTCGGCATAGACAAGCTCAACATCGCGCGGTCTTCCATTCCCGCGGTAACACACGTTGACTACTCCGCACGCATCCAGACAGTCGAGCGGGAAGACCATCCCCTGTATTATGATCTGATCCGGGCATTTGAAGAGCACACCGGTTGCCCGGTCATCATCAACACATCGTTCAACGTTCGCGGCGAACCGATCGTATGCCGTCCGGAAGAAGCATATCGCTGTTTCATGCGCACGGAAATGGATCACCTTGTTATCGGGAGTTTCGTGTTAAACAAGACGGAACAACGGCCGCTGAAGGAAGATGCCGATTGGAAGAAGGAATTTGCACTTGATTAAGCAGCCCGTGGCGGGAGATAAAGAAGTTCGGAAGTTCGGACTTCTCTTTGCGGCGCTCGGTGTACTGGTAGGTGCTTACCTGGCCTGGAAGGGGATCCGGAGTGTGTGGATACCGTTTGGTCTTGCGGTAATCTTCTTGTTGACAGGCCTTNNGCCATCCCCCGCGTGCTCAGGCCGTTCTACGTCGCCTGGATGCGGTTTGCATCGATCCTTGCGTGGATCAATACGCGCGTGCTTCTTTCGGCGTTCTTCTTTCTGCTGTTGACCCCGATTGGCCTAATGATGCGGCTGATGGGAAAAGACCTGCTTGACAAGAAGATTGACCGCTCGGCCACAAGCTACTGGGTGAAACAGGCCCCCGGACTGAAGGGGCATCAGAGCTACGAACATCTCTTCTGAAGCGATACTATGAAAAAGCAATCGTCCTCCCGTTTGTCGATTCTCGCCGAGCTCTGGGCTTTCATGAAGGTACGCAAAAAGTGGTGGCTCGGCCCTATCCTCATTGTGCTGCTCCTGCTCAGTTTGCTTATTGTCCTGACTCAAGGATCGGCGCTGGCGCCGTTCATTTATACGTTGTTCTGAGAAACTCCATCAAGTGCCTATTCACGGCCCCGGGGTTTTCCATCGGGCTCATATGCCCTGCATTCGGCACGACGTGAAGCGTTGACCCGACGATCCGTTCGTGCATGCTGCGCGATGCCTGGGGGGGTGTGACCACATCACGTTCTCCGACCAGGATCAAGGTGGGAATGCGCAAGGCTCCGAGTGACGCCGTGGTGTCGGTGCGTGCAGCGAGTGCCAGCAGCATACCGGCAATCACGAGTGGGGGCGTGCGGGTGATGATGTCCCGTATTAAAGCAACTTCTTCCGGTATACGTTGAAATGACTCCGGGGTAAACACTCTTTTCAGGAAATCCTCTGCAAATGCTGCCGAACCCCGCTGTTTGACATCGGCGATCGCTTTTGCGCGGTTCAGTCGGCCTTCGTTGGTATCGGCTTCGCTTGCCGTGTCGCACAGCACCGCGGCAGTGAACCTCTCAGGATTCCGCTCGAGCGCCCGCAAGGCAACGTATCCTCCCATGGACAGGCCGGCGATCGCTGTCTTCTCAATCTGAAGATGCTCCATGAGTGCAATGAGGTCGTCAACATGGCCCTCAACGGTGAAGAGCCCATCTCCGGGGCTGCTCTCCCCAAGACCGCGTATGTCGTAAGCCACAGTACGGAATTCCTTCGCCACGAACGGCAACTGATTGTGCCACATTGTATGGCTGAATGGAAACCCGTGCACGAAGATCACCGGCCGGGCTGACGGATTCCCCGATTCAACGACATTGATCAGAGCACCATGGATTTCGAGTTTCATCGGATTTCCTCCAGTGTTGGCTTGAAAGTCCACCAATTGAATGGTATCTTAGTTTATTAACAAAGGACGCCAAGCATGAATTCCCCTTTTTCATTTATCGATGCCAATACCGATCGTTACCTCAAAGAACTCAGTGATTTGCTGGCAATTCCCAGCGTCAGCACTGACCCCGAGCGGGTCCCTGATATCAAGCGTTGTGCAGAATGGCTTGCCGATCATATGCGCGGCATCGGTTTGCAGAACGTACAGATTATGCCGACCCAAGGGCATCCGGTGGTGTATGCCGATTGGCTTGGGGCACCCGGCAAACCCACGGTGTTGATCTACGGTCATTATGATGTTCAGCCACCGGAGCCGCTTGAACTTTGGACATCTCCGCCGTTTCAGGCAACGGTTCGTGGAGACGATCTCTTTGCGCGGGGAGCATCAGACGACAAAGGACAGACATTCATTCACTTGAAGGCTGTCGAAGCGTTCATCACGACACAGGGTGCTCTTCCGGTGAACGTGAAGTTCCTGATCGAGGGTGAAGAGGAAATCGGCAGCGAGCACCTGGAAGGTTTTGTTCGCGATCATGCTGCGATGCTCAAGGCGGATTTGGTGCTGATATCGGACTCCTCCATGTTTGCCAAGGGGGTTCCTTCGATCTGTTACGGTTTGCGCGGGCTGGCCTACATGCAGATTGACCTGGTCGGTCCGAACCGTGATCTGCATTCCGGATCTTATGGCGGTTCCGTACTCAACCCGATTCAAGCCCTCTCAGAAATCATCTCCCGGCTTCACGACAAGAATGGTCGCGTGACGATTCCGGGCTTCTATGATGATGTACGGAAGCTCTCTGCAAAAGAGCGCACGGCGTTCAAGAAGCTTCCATGGAGCGATGCGAAATATGCCCGTGATCTGGGTCTTCGCCGGCTGTATGGTGAAAAGGGGTTCACCACGCTCGAGCGTCTCTGGGCACGCCCAACAGCAGAATGTAATGGCATCTGGGGTGGGTTCACCGACGAGGGAGCGAAAACGGTGTTGCCCTCCCGGGTTTCTGCAAAGATATCGATGCGTCTTGTTCCCGATCAGTCCTCCTCAAAGGCTGCCCGTTTGTTCGAACGATACGTCAAAGCGATCGCGCCGAAGGGTGTGCAGGTGACGGTACGATCGCTCCACGGCGGTGAACCCGTAATTACACCGATTGAAAGCTCCGGTGTGCGCGCAGCAATCGTTGCGCTTGAGCGTGGGTTCGGCAAGAAGCCCCTGTATCAAAGGGAGGGCGGTTCCATCCCCATCGTAGTGCAATTCAAGAAGCTGCTCAAGATCGACACCGTGTTGTTGGGATTCGGATTGCCTGATGAGAACGCTCACGCGCCGGATGAGTTTCTCCATCTGCCGAATTTCTACGGCGGGATCAGAACAGTCGCCCACTTTTTCGAGGTGCTTCCGGAAACAGCGCGGCCCTAATTCGTGAGCTCGAAAGGAAACAGGCTGCGGGTCAATCTCCTCATACATGTTCACGCCGCGGGTTTGCGTCAGGATCTTCGTGTGTGGCGCCGGGCATTGAGAGCGAGCGACGCAGAAGTCACCATTACCGCATTCAATCCCCAGTTTTATCATAGAGCAATCCGGGCCGTGCGCAAAGTCGCGGGCCGCCTGGCCACGCGGCCTCCCTTCGATGTCAACATCTTTGTTGAAAATATCGTTGAGAGCTGGTGTCCACTCGCCCGGGTGAATGTGTTCGTTCCTCACCAGGAGTGGGTGTTCGAAGATGTTCGTGCCAAGATGCATCTCATGGACTATATCTTCTGCAAGACCCGCTATGCCGCACAACTGTTCGGAGCAAGCGGAGCAGAGGTGCGCTACATCGGCTTCACCAGTCTCGATCGATATGATCCTGCAGTGAAGAAGGACTACAACCGGTTTCTGCATGTCGCAGGATCGAGCATACAAAAGGGAACGGGTGCCGTCAATGATGCCTGGCTCCGCCATCCCGAGTGGCCGTGCCTGACGCTGTGTTCATATGAACTCGCGGTACGTGCGGCATCAGCTGCGAACATCACCACGCTCACCGGCTTCATCGAAGAATCTGCTCTGCGTCGCATGCAAAACGCCAGCGGAATCCATCTCTGCCCTTCGGAGGCCGAAGGGTTCGGTCATTACATTGTGGAAGCCATGAGCATCGGCGCGCTCGTTGTTACTACCGATGCTCCACCGATGAATGAGCTCGTTCGGCCCGATCGTGGCGCACTTGTGGGATATGGTCGAACCGTGCCGCAGGGGATGGGAACCAATTTCTACATTGACACGGGAAACCTTGAACATACAATCGATCGCATCCTGGGGATGGACGAAAACGCCAGGAAGACCCTGGGTGAACATGCAAGGACGTGGTTTCACGAAAATGATCGGGCATTCCTCACGCAGATTCGCGAACGGCTCCTGGAAGTCGCCACATTGAATCTGTAAGAAAGAAATCCCAAGGCACAGAGACGCAACAGCTATTCTCAAAACACTCGGCCAGGAGGTCGCTCAGCTCGTCAATGGAGAACAGGAGGCGGGGTATCACGAGGTCAAGCTTGACGGTTCAGGGTTATCGAGCGGAGCGGGGGAGTGTATGCAGACGCGCAGGTTGTTACTCGTGAAGTGAAAACGAGTGTCTACCTCCATTGATTGTCTGACTCTTTCGAAGTATGTTGGTTTTGTTCACACTTGTACCTCTGTTTTTCCCAGCCATCGAATCGTCGCTTTGGATCCCGTTCCTCCGGCGCAGAGCCCACCCAGCGACTCCCTGACTGGCGATCGGCATTCATGGGCGGAAAATAGCGATTTGTCATTCTGATGTTCAAATGCGAGCAAAGAGTCAGAAGAAATACCCGGGGGATTCTTCATTCGTGAACTGTCCAACCCATCCGATCCAATCGCTGCAATGAAATCTCGATCCATAGACTGACCGCACAACATCAAAAAGAGATTCATATGAAGAAGGTACTATTCTTAATGCTCTGGAGCGCTACCCTTTTCGCAATTCCGGCAAAGCGCACACCAACCGTTGTGGCCCAGCCCGATGGAACGACATTCAGCATCGTGGGCTTTGGCGACGAGCGTTACAATTATGCGGAAACCCTGGACGGCTACGTCGTAATTCAAGGGAGTGATGCATATTGGTACTATGCAACACTGAGTCCTGAAGGAAGATTTGTTCCCAGTACTTTCAAAGCGCAGGGAAGGAGTCTGGTGCCCCAGAATCAAACGATGATGAGTATTCCCAGGCATCTGGTGGAGTCACAAAAAGTAATTGCCGAAAAAATGCAGGCACATCAGGTGGAGCAGCATATCAATGAAAATACTCTGTCCAAAAGTATTCAGGGGTTGAAGCAGACGCAGGGTACGGTAAAGCATGTCCTTATCCTGTGCGTGCAGTTCTCGGATCTCACTGCGACTGAATCAGGCGCGAGCTTTCAAGATATGGTGAACAATGACAGCTGGAAAAGCGGTGTCGGTGGCATGAGTAAGTATTATAAAGACGTATCCTATAACGCTGTTTCAATACAGGCAGACTATAAGGATTGGATCACTGCGGCACAGCCATCGTCGTATTATGCGTACAGCAATGCAAATTACGGAACGCACGTGCAGGAACTCATAAGCCAGTGTATTGACGCAGCAGAAGCAAACGGAGTCGATTTCTCGCTTTACGATAACGATGGCGACGGTGTTGTCGACGGACTTTTCATAGTTCATGCTGGAAAAGGCGCAGAAGAAGGGAACCAGACCCAGTATATTTGGTCCCATCAGAACAATCTGGGTTCATCATATTCGAGGACGTACGACGGAAAAACCGTAAGCAGGTATATTATCATGCCGGAAAAGTACGGATCAAACCATGTGGACATAGGAGTGTTTTGCCACGAGTACGGGCATATGCTTGGGTTGCCGGATCTTTATGATACAAATGGATCCACCAATGGTAACTCCGAAGGTGTTGGAAACTGGTGTCTGATGGCCGGCGGAAGTTGGGGCGGAAACGGTTCAACTCCCGAAAGACCCTCGCACATGTCCGCATATTGCAAGGAACTTTTGGGATATACAACTCCAACTGTCGTCGCGTCAAATCAAGCGTTGAGCATTCCTCAAGTCGAAACGAATTCCTTTTCCTACAAAATATGGATGGATGAGAACCAGTCCGATGAGTATATGCTCATTGAGAATAGACAAAAATCCGGATTTGACCTCAATCTGCCCGGTTCAGGGTTGTTGATCTACCATATCGACAAGAATCTTGCCGATATCTGGGCGGGTTCGAACAGCATAAATGTAACCAACACCCATCTGGGTGTTAAGGTGTATGAGGCTGACGGTTTGGAGCAGTTGGCAGGGGGCGTTAACAGGGGTAATGCCGGAGATCCGTATCCCGGCTCAACCGGTAAGACGTCGTTAACTTCGAGCACAACACCCAACTCGGCGCTCTGGAATTCGATTTCAAGCGGCGTGGAAATAACCGACATTTCCGCATCCTCAGCCAGCATGACAGCTACAGCTGCTGTGCCGACGTACTTTGGCTATAATCTGCAGTATTACCGGAAGCTGAGCGGTTATTCCTATGGTAATTCAACAAGCACTTCCGGGTACGGTATGGTCAAATGCATCCCTACCCGCACCGGTAAGCTGGTAGGTCTGAGGGTGTTCAGTTATGCAAGCATATATACATCTGTGACTGCAACTGCTTTCTCCAATTTCAGCGGAAATACTCTGTCATCGCAGGTAGGTAGTTCGGTCAGCGTAGCCTCGGCGGGCGTCGATAACTTTATCCAGTTGAATTTTTCACCTGAAATAGATGTCACGCAGAACGTACCCATCTACGTCAGGATGTATTTCCAGAGACTGTCAGGCGGATACGCAGTTCCTATTGATATGACGTCTCCGGCGACCGGAGATTCCTACTATTCCGGCGATGGCACAACTTTCACTAATCTAGCCTCTTATGATATCGCCGTTCGTGTTGTATTCCGCAGTAATTTGGCACTGCCTATTCAGCTAACCTCGTTCACTGCAAACACAAAAGGCTCCGGAGTTACTCTTAGCTGGCAGACAGCATCCGAAATAGACAATTTTGGTTTTGAAGTAGAGAAAGATACCGCACGGGTTCAACAGATGTTTACTGCGATTCCAGGTAGCTTCAGTCCGGGACACGGAACGACGCTGGTGCCACACACGTACACATTTGTCGATAGCAATGCCACACCGGGGAAGTGGGCCTACAGGCTGAAGCAGATCGATATAGATGGCACCGTCCATGTGTTTGACCCTGTGCTGGTCGACTTGACGATAACGGATGTGGGAATCGATCGGGCAGTGCCAACAACATACGCATTGCAGCAAAACTTTCCCAACCCCTTCAATCCTTCGACCACGATCCGCTACGGCCTGCCATACATGTCAACTGTACAGCTGACAGTCTTCAACACCCTTGGGCAGCAGGTCGCCCTTCTCCAGAATGGAGAACANNCCGTTCACCAGCAACTGCCGCCGCGAGGGGGGGCAGTGCGGTGATTGACTGCTATCATTTGCGGAGGCTATTGGCTCCGAAATAGATGATCGTTTTCATATCGCACAACAGGTGTGCGGTGCACGTGAGCCGCGTTAAAGCGGCATTATCGAGATTGAGGACGAAAAGTTGCTGACGATGGCATTGGTGGTAGTCCCGATTATCTGGCTGCTCAAGTCACTCACTTATTGGGCGGTATTCCGGTTCCGTGCGATCCCGGCCACTGCGATGAACTGTCTGATAATTGCAGGGGCAGCCTTCCTCATGGCTCTCGTGCCGATNNATCCCCAACGGACTGTTCATACCCTTGGGAGTGGAATGCGTGTTTCAGGGAGGTTGGTGGGTGATTCAAGAATCGGGTATCCTCGCGTAGGGTTGGCAAGATCAACGAAGCTCCTGTAGACGCCCTACACCGATGCTGCAAATCCCACCCGCACATAACTGCCTCGAGTGGAGGCGGGGCAGAAAGCGACCGCAGTCATCAAGTGTTTTCGTCCACACTGGTGCG
>PMMO01000096.1 GCA_003162215.1 Ignavibacteriota bacterium | reverse complement strand
TGACCGGTTCCCGAGGGCCTTTGACCGGACGCTTGACGAGCTGGCAAGCAGCGATCCCAATGAAGAAACATTGCCAACAACCGTCGGGGTTGGTGTGACTACCGGGGCGAACGTCACAATCGGTCCTGGATTGGTCATCGGTGACTTCGCCATGGTCGGCATGGGGAGTGTGGTCACTCGCAACGTGCCGGCTCATGGTCTTGTGATCGGAAACCCTGCACGCCTTGCAGGGTACGTTTGTGCCTGCGGACCGGTTCTTGTGAAATTGCCTGGATGGGAGAAAGATAGCATTGGTTCGAAGTATGAGTGTGAGAGATGCGGGAGAGTGTTTGAGAAGACGGGGGCGGAGGTGAAAGAGGTGGGGGGAGTGAAGAAAAGGGAACATCGTGGATAGTGGCGACCCCTCCCCCCCGATCCGTATCATCGGCGGCGGCATGACAGGATTAACGCTCGGCCTCCGGCTTGCGCAGAGGGGCCTTCCTGTTGTGGTTCACGAACGGGATCCGTATCTTGGAGGACTTGCCAGCGAATCCACCCTTGGGGGGGTACCGATTGAGCGGTTCTACCATTGTATCCTTCCCACAGATACAGCTTTGCTTTCGCTGTTGAAGGAGATCGGAATCGAAAGCGAGGTGCAATGGAATCGCACCCGTACTGGTTTCTTTCACGATGGCCGTTTGATCGAAATGACCACAACGGCCGATTTCATGAGATTCCCGGCGTTGAGTGTTATTGATCGGGCACGACTTGGATGGACGATTGCCTATTGCGGACTTCACAAGAACTGGCAGCGATTTGATGGTGAACCGGTATCCACATTTCTTCGGCGACACGGGGGCGACAGGCTATTCAAGTCGGTCTGGGAGCCGCTGCTGTTGGCAAAACTCGGCAGGGAATACGACCGGTTTGCAGCGAGCTTTATCTGGGCTACGATCACCAGAATGTTGTCGGCCAGGAAGCACAAGGACCGCTCAGAGAAGTTGGGATTCATCCGGGGGCGTTATGGGAAAGTCTTCTCGGCTCTCCGGAGCGCAATTCAGTCAGCCGGGGGCAAGGTCCACATTAATAGTATTGTTGCATCGATTTCCAAGGAGAAAAGCGCTGAGGTTCGCTGGACTGTCCACGTCAACGGGGCAGTGTTGCCGGCTTCAGGGGTTGTCATTTGTACACCCGCGCTGGTTNNGCTGGTTGCGGGCGATTGGCTTAAGAACTCTGTTCCGGAAGCCGCCTCTTCGTTGCGGCAGGTTGACTACCTCGGAGTTGTATGTGAAGTGCTCTTGCTGAAACGTAGTCTGACGCCCTACTATGTGTTGAATCTTACGGACCGCCGATTGCCGTTCACAGGGATCATCGAATTCACTAATCTGACTGGACGTGAAGAATTTTGTGGTCATAACGTTGTCTATCTTCCGCGGTACGCAAGTCAGACCGCTGAAGAATGGAGCAAAGATGACGCGCAGTTGCATCTTGACAACATGAGTGGTTTGAAGTTCGTTGTTCCTGACCTTGTTGAGACCGATATAGTTGCATGGCATGTGAATCGTGCAAGATATGTTCAACCGATTCATTCAGTGGCTGGAGGCAAAAGTGTCCCCGGCCTTGTGATCGCCCCCAAGCTTGCTTATCTTTCAAGTGCACAGATGCATCCATGGCCGGTTTTCAACGATGGTCTGGTCCGGCACGTAGACTCTCATATAGAAGAACTGTATAGAGCATTCAATCCACTTGGCACCCATTGACCCTCTCAATTGCATAAAAAGTATAAACTATGACACTCGAGAGAACTGCAGAAAGCGGAAAGCGCATCTACCTTTCGCCGCCGCATTTGAATGGCGCTGAACGAGAGTTGGTGCTTCAAGCCCTCAATTCAAATTGGGTCACAACTCTTGGTCCGGAAGTAGAAGCTTTCGAGCAGGATATGTGCGATCGTCTTGGCGTGAGCGCTGCGCTTGCTCTATCAAGTGGCACCGCTGCTATTCACTTGGCCCTGCTTACGCTCGGTGTTCAAAGAAGTGATTGCGTGTTTTGTTCGGATCTGACATTTGTTGCATCCGCGAATCCCATCATCTACTGTGGAGCGGAACCCGTCTTCATTGATAGCGATACGAAATCGTGGAACATGGATCCCGCACTCCTCGAACAGGCGCTTGAAGCGCATGCGAAGGAGAACCGACTTCCGAAAGCGGTCATTGTCGTTGATCTCTATGGACAAGCGGCAGATTTCCGGGCTATCCGAGAGATCTGTGCGCATTATGGTGTTCCTGTAGTCGAGGATGCTGCAGAGGCTCTTGGCGCCACATATGAAGGCAAACCATGTGGCACTCATGGTGTCATAGGTATCCTTTCATTCAACGGGAATAAGATCATTACCACAAGCGGTGGAGGGATGCTGCTGTCGGATCGTACTGAGTATGTGACAAAGGCGCGACACCTGGCAACGCAGGCAGCCGACGCGTATCCATTCTATCACCATAGCTCGATTGGTTTCAACTATCGCATGAGCAACATACTTGCTTCGCTTGGCAGGGCGCAACTTGTCAACCTTGACTCCAAGGTCGCTCGTCGTCGGGAGATTAATGCTTTCTATCAACAAGCCCTGGCCGAGTATCCCGGCATTGCGTTCATGCCAGAAGCCCCCTATGGTCTGTCGAACAGATGGCTCACGTGCATTACCGTCGACCCTCTTGAACTTGGGGTCGGCCAGGAAGATATACGGCTTCATCTTGAAACGAGGAATATCCAATCCCGCCAGATTTGGAACCCGATGCACCTCCAGCCGTTGTACAAAAGCTGCCGAATATTTGGCGGCGAGGTATCGGCGACTCTGTTTGAACATGGTCTGTGCCTTCCTTCGGGATCAAGCATGAGCGAGGAGGATCTCGAGCGGGTGATTGAAGCCATCAGGGAGTGTGTCAAGACGAAATCTCACAAATCGTAGGGGCTTACATTTTCTCATTTCGCGCTCGTTGCACCTTGCGGGCATTCAGACTCGAGAAAGTGAATTTTCTTGATCTCAAATAGATGAACATACAAGAAGAACTTTCGGACAAAGGAACCCAATTATGACACGTCTTTTCTGGCGCAACACACTTCGAACGAGCAGCATTGTACTATCTTTGTTCTTGATAGCCACATTTGCGCGTTCGACAATTCATCGGGTTCCAGGCGATTTTGCCGACATTCAACCGGCGATTAACGCGGCGATTGATGGAGACACGATACGCGTCTATTCCGGGACATACACCGGTCCTATCGACATCAACAAATCCCTCGTGGTGATTGGCTCGTGGCCGGATACACTGACAACAATCAAGGCACCGTCGGATTTTGCATCGAACACCGCATATGACCATGAGCTATCGGGTTATGTCACCGGCCGCACCATTGTTCATGTCGGTTCGACAGCTCCAATTACTGTTACCTTTCGGGGCTTCATCATCGACGGTTTGAGACTCGGGCCTTCAATTGACCAACACGTTGGCTACAGCGGAATACTTGCAGAGAAGTGTTCCTTTACGTTGACTGGATCACTTGTGAAGAATATTCTTCCGGCCGACAGCGCCGGAAGTACCTGGGAATCAAATAAGCGCTACAATGGCCGCGGAGTCGAACTGCGTGGCCCCGGGAGCATAGCGGTGATCTCGAACAATATCTTCCAGGATATTAATCGGTTCAATATTCTCGCTAATGCGACAGATGATGCGGATTTGTATCCGCCGAGCGTGTTTCCCTTTGCAACAATCACCCAGAATACGATTATCGGTAAAGGAATCTACAACGGGGCGCAGAAAGGCGTATGGTTCAATTATGGTGCGTATGGAACGATTGCGCGTAACACGATCTCGAGTCTTGATTTTCCGGATGGAGCACTTGAGCCAGATCGCGCAAGTGGGATTGTACTCTGGGAGTGTGACCGGAATCCAACTGGAGTGACGACCATTGCGAACAACACGCTGACAGCTTCGAGCTCGACGAACAACAAGGGTATCTATGCATGGGGCGTCGGCGACACGATCAGAGAGAATGTTATCACTGGTTTTCGATGGGGGGTTGAACTTCACAATGAGCGGCATCCTTTGGTAGCTCGCAACACGATAACCGGAGGGGCAATCGGGGTAATGGTTGTTGATGAAGAGGCGGGGCGGTCGGATACGGTGACCATCGGCGGTGCTCGGGAGAACAAGAATGTAATCTCGGGGCAGATCAGTCCTTCGGCCGGAGGAAGGGCAATTGCTCTAAGCTTCCGCGATCCGGCGGACCCCGAAAATCTGTCAAGCCCGATCCCGGTGATTGCAACGTACAACGATTTTGGCGTCTATACCGGCAGCGAAATCCGGGCGCGGATCTTCTGCAAGGGGGACACCACGATTGCGCTGGACACTGTATTTTTCTCTCCATTTGCTGTTCCTAAGCCCACGCTAAGTCTCAAGGCTTTTCTCCAGGGACCATTTAACACCGGCACAGGCGAGATGACCAAATCTCTCAATACGGCTGGAGTACTTGCGACACATTTCGGTGTAGGCAAATTCCCGGCCAATGCGGTGGATAGCATCAAGGTCGAAGTTCGGGATTCGCTCACTTCAGGAAAATCGACAAGAATCTACAGTGTTCCGGCATGGCTCCTGACCGATGGGACAATTCGTTCCTTCATCGAGACGGAAAAGAGCTATCTCGAACTGCCCGATTCTGTGTCCGGCAACTACTACGTGGTGATGCGGCACAGAAATCATCTTGCGATCATGAGTTCGGGGCTAGATTCCTGTGAGGGGAGTACTGCGCCGATTCCTTACGATTTCACGATGTCACAATCGAGTGCATACGGCGGAGGATCCGACGCGCTAAAGGCGGTGGGGACGAAGTTCGCCATGTTTGCAGGTAACGGCAATGGGGACGGTTCCATTAATGCGACGGACCTGAATGCCGTTTGGCGCGTGCAGAACGGGAGTATCAATGGATACTACAACGGCGACTTCAACCTCGACACGTATGTTAACGCCACGGACCTTAACGGTTTCTGGCGTGTGAACAATGGTACCCTGTCGCAAGTCAAGTAAGAGAAACCGTGCAACAGTACAGAGAACCAATAACCAACTTCATGAGGTCCGCGATGCTACGTTCTACGATGGTACTTCTCTTGGTCGTGCTGTCTGTTCTCATTGGTCCGACAGCCATGGCGCAGCCGTTGACGTTTGATCTGCGGTTTGTCGTGATGCTCAATGACGGTGTGAACTTCGATGTGAAAGTGCAGACAGAAGCGAACGGATCGGCATTTGCCCTTGGGAGCTCGAACTTCATCTTTTCGTTCGATGGGGCCGCCTTGAGCGCTCCGACGCTCCAGACTGCACACAACTTCAGTGGTACCAATTACAAGACCATGGGTCTCACTGGCACCGGTAGCAGCCGTTCGATCAACATCGAACTCAACACTGTTGGAACCGGGACGACAGTGACCACGACCTACATGGATGTTGCAACTATTCGATTCACGGTGACAAATCCGGCGGGAGGTTCGAACCTTCAGTGGAACCACGGAGCCACCGTGGTCTACAAGGACGACGAGTCGACGGTGGTGGATGCGGGGGCACTCAACGACCTTAACACCACACCGCTCCCCGTCCAGCTGGTCTCTTTCAGTGCAGGTAGTGCTCAGCAATCCGGCAGCGTCGTCCTGAAATGGTCCACTGCCAGCGAAACCAACAACTACGGGTTCTATATGCAGAAGTCGAAAGGCGACACGAAGAACTTCCAGGCCATTGAAAACAGTTTTGTGGCAGGACACGGCACAACCATCGAGCCGCATGCGTATTCCTTTACGGATGCAAATTCAACGACCGGTGTCTGGTACTACAGGTTGCAGCAGGTTGATCTGGACGGGACGACGCACTATTCGGACGGGATACGGGCGGACGGCCTGACCGGTGTCGGGAGCAAACCGCTGCCCACGGTCTTCGCCCTCGATCAGAACTACCCCAATCCGTTCAACCCGTCGACATTGATTTCATACGCACTGCCGCAGAACTCACACGTAAGCCTTTTTGTCTACAACACGTTAGGGCAGGTTGTTCAAGTGCTTGTGAACGGCGAGATCGAAGCCGGTTATCACAGCGTTCAGTTCAACGCCGCAGGACTCGCATCGGGTATCTACTTCTACCGTCTGGCGACGGAGCAGAAGACGGATGTGAAAAGAATGATGCTGGTGAAGTGATTGGCAGATCCGCTCAGTCATGCTACGCAAGGGGCCTTGATGTTACTTGCCCCTTTCATTGCCCGTCTTCGCAAGAAGATCGTCTTGTTGCTTCTCGCAGTCTTAGGAGGGATACTCGGCGTACTACCGGACCTCATAGGACTCTATGGATTTGTCCTGAGGCATGATCATGGAGTTTTGTATGGGAGTGCACATTATGGTGCAGTGAAGGATGTGCTGCAATACATTCCAATGTATGCACTCCATCTGGGTGTCGATTCTCTGACTCATGATCCTGACAGGCAATGGTATGGCTGGAACATCCGGATTTGGCTGCAGATACTTTTGTGGCTTGCGAATGTCGCGGTCATATGGTGGTTTGCGAGAATCTGGAAAAGGAATACAACTGCCGAACACTCCTGAGTTCTTGGGTGAGTTGAAGAAAGGGCAAGAATGCCAAGAAGTCTAGAAATCATTCTTGCGACTATTGGTCTGCTCTTGCTCTCACCAGTACTGATAGTCCTAGCCCTGATCATAAAACTAGATGACGGTGGACCGGTTTTCTATCGTGCCAGGAGAATTGGACGAGACGGCCATGAGTTCGCACTTCTAAAATTTCGCAGCATGATTGCCGGGGCTGACAAGCGAGGCGACGGATTGACAACAATGAATGACTCACGCGTAACGCCGATGGGTTCATTCCTGAGAAGACGCAAGCTTGATGAGCTGCCGCAGTTGTTCAATGTTCTTGTTGGTGATATGAGCTTTGTGGGTCCGCGTCCAGAAGACCCTCGTTACGTGGAGATCTACACGGCCGAGCAACGCCGAGTCCTGAGTACTCGCCCCGGTATCACCAGTCCGGCCTCTATTAAGTTTAGAAATGAGGAAACTCTTTTGGGCGGGGACAATTGGGAAAAGAAGTACATGGATGAGATACTTCCCAAGAAACTGGCCATTGAGCTTGCATACCTTCCTGAAAGGACAACATGGTCGGATATCAGGATCATAGTCAGAACACTTGGAGTGATGGGACGGTGAAAGATCCGCCTCGGATTTGTCCCAGGCAAACTCAAATTCGGATGAAGCACCCCATGACGGAAATAGGATCATCTACTTGAAAGCTTTCTGCTAACAAGGGGTTACCGATGGAGGAGGTTTTGCGGCAGCTTGGGATCAGCAACGCGACGTACTACAAGTGGCGGAAGGAATACGGCGGCCTTCGGGTGGACCAAACGAAACGCCTGAAGGAACTGGAACAGGAGAACAGTCGATTGCAGAAGGTGGTATCGGACCTGTCGATCGATAACGCAATTTTGAAGGAGTCGTCCCGGGGAAACTGGTGAGCCCGGCCAAGCGGCACGAGAAGCATACATCCCACCGCAGGTTGCTAATGCCTGAAACGGGATCCAAACTAACTTAACATTGGCACACAGACAGGGGGCTGGTCAAGGAAAGATAATGTCGTCACGTGAACAGTACCTCCCCTTTGCGCTTCCAGATATTGATGGAAGCGAGCTCAAGGAAATTAGTGAAGTTCTTGCTTCGGGATGGGTGACCACCGGTCCAAAAGTGAAACAGCTCGAAGCTGAATTCGCCGAGATAGTGGGAGCTCGCAATGCGATCGCTGTAAACTCCTGCACCGCTGCAATGCATCTTGCACTTGAGGCCTTGGGGGTGAAGAGGGGAGATGAAGTGGTAACCACCCCGTATACTTTTGCTGCAACAGCGGAGGTCATCCGATATTTCGATGCGCGGCCGGTCTTCGTCGATGTCGACAAGCAAAGTCTCAACATCAATCCTTTGCTCATCGAAGAGGCCATCACTTCGCGCACGCGAGCAATCATTCCTGTGCATCTCGGCGGCTTGCCGGTTGACATGGATCCGGTGCAGGAGATCGCATCCCGTCACGGCATACCGATCATTGAGGACGCAGCACACACGTTTCCGGCCTCATACAAAGGGAGACAAATCGGATCAATCAGCGAGATGACATGTTTCAGCTTCTATGCGACGAAAACAATCACGACCGGTGAAGGTGGGATGATTACTACCGACAATGATGGGTGGGCAGAGCGATGCCGGATCATGTCGTTGCATGGAATTAGCAAAGACGCATGGATGAGATACACCGTTGAGGGGAACTGGTACTATGAGATCATTGCCCCTGGCTACAAATACAACATGACGGATGTCGCTGCGGCAATGGGTCTCGCTCAACTTCGCAAAGCTCACACCATGCGGGATAAGCGACGGGCGATCGCCCTGCAATTCAATGCGGCGTTCGCAAAGCTACCCCAGCTGGAGCTGCCGGCGGATAGCCCAAACGTGGAACACGCATGGCATCTCTACATGATCCGACTGCATCTCGATCATCTCCGGATCGACCGGGCTGCTTTCGCCGAAGAACTGAAAAAGAGGAACATCGGTGCAAGTGTTCATTTCATACCGCTCCACATTCACCCGTACTACAGAGATCTGTTCGGCTTCAAACCGGAGGATTTTCCTGTTGCGTACCGTGAGTACCAACGAGAGATTTCGCTGCCAATCTACTCCAAAATGAGTGACGATGATGTGCAGTCGGTAATAGACGCTGTCGTCGAGATCGCCGAAGAGAATCGTAGATAGGGATCGCCCCGAAGGTGCGAACCATTATATTCGCAGGTCTTTTTCGCACAACCGGAGTTTCCTTCAACACAACCCCCGTTTCTCTCATTCATCGGCTCAAACCAATTTCCCCAAATTCTTTGCCGTTTCAAGCCCGTTTTCTGGCATGGTAGTGGCATAGCCAACACTGTGTCGCATAACCAACCTCTCAAGAAATTCTCAGATTGCCAATGTCGACTTCACAGGATATGCGTGATACCTCGCGGGTGGTACATGACCGGTACCGCCTTTGTGGTCACTGCGGGAATTTTAGTAGTGCGTCAGAGCCGCAGACATTCTGTATGCTCTGTGGCACAAAGCTCATTGATGCATGCCCGCGCTGCAAGGAACCGATTGTCTATCCGACTGCACGGTTCTGCCCGGCGTGCGGGGAACGGCTGGTGACTATTGAAGATCCGGCACGACAGATTGTATGAAAAACTACCTGACAATCCTTATACGTCTGCGTAACCGCTACCTGATGGGTTTCGACCTGATCGGGCTGGCACTCATCCCATCGGTCGCGATGATGATCCGGTTGGATGACGTCAGCATCCTCGACTCCTTCAGCATGGCGTTGCTCGTGTACAGTATCGTCATGATCTGCCTGAAACTTATCACGTACTACGGAATAGGACTCTATAACCAGTTTTGGGCGTATGCCAGCGTGCAGGAAATGGTGACGCTTCTGAGTGCGCTGTTTGCCGGTACCGTACTGGAAGTTGCTGTTTTCTATGGTCTCCTGCACCCATTTCATTTCGTTCCGGAGGTCTTGCCGCGATCGCTTCCGATCATCAGTGCATTGCTCACAGCCTTCTGGATCACCGGAAGCCGCGTTGCCATTCGCATTGCCTTCATGATGTCGAACCGCAGCGATGTCTCGGTGAAACGGCGCCGCGTGATCATCGCCGGTGCCGGTGTGGCGGGTGCTATGACAGCCAAAGAGCTCACGCGCAACATGCAGTTGGGGATTGAACCCATAGGATTTGTGGATGACGACCGACTGAAACAGGGGAGACACATCTGCGGTATCCCGGTGTATGGTAGACTCGCAGATCTTCCTGACGTCCTCGGATTTATGAAAGCCAACGAAGTGATCATAGCCATGCCTTCGGTCGCCGGGAAGGTTGTGCGCGATGTGGTGCAGAGTTGCCGGACCGCGGGTGTTCCGTACAAAACCATCCCCGCTCTCTATGACATCATCCGGGGAACATCGAAGGTCGACCAGGTTCGTGACGTGCAACTCGAGGATTTGTTGCGGAGGGGAATCGTTACGACCGAGACTACATCGATGATGCTGATGCTGACCGGCAGCCGTGTGCTCGTTACGGGAGCCGGAGGGTCGATTGGAAGCGAACTGTGCCGGCAGATCGCCGGGTTCCGCCCCGCAGAGCTCATTCTGTTGGGTCATGGCGAAACCTCCATCTTCCAGATCATGAAAGAGCTTTCGGAATCCCCCGTACCGGAAATGAAGATTACGCCGGTGATTGCGGATATCCGGGATCCTGAGCGAATGGAAAAAGTGTTTGCACGACTTCGGCCTGATGTGGTGTTCCATGCTGCGGCCCACAAGCATGTCTACCTCATGCAGGAAAATATTCCGGAGGCGGTCTCAAACAATATCCTGGGTACCCGGAACATTGTGGAGCTTGCGGAACGATACAATGTGCGCCGATTCGTGATGGTATCCAGCGACAAAGCGGTGAATCCGACAAGCGTGATGGGGGTAGCCAAACGTATCGCCGAGCTGGTTGTGCAAGATGTAGCGAAGCGCTCAAAAAAGGCCTTTGTCACCGTTCGGTTTGGGAATGTGCTCGGTAGTCGCGGTAGTGTCGTGCCTTTGTTCAAGCGGCAGATTGCGATCGGCGGGCCGGTTACGGTGAGCGATCCGAACGTTACACGCTACTTCATGACAATTCCGGAAGCGGTACAGCTGGTCCTCCAGGCGGCGACCATGGGTGAGGGAGGGGAGCTATTTGTGCTGGACATGGGCGAGCAGATCAAAGTGATCGATGTGGCACGGGACCTGATCCGTCTAAGCGGATACACGGAGGCTGATATCGAGATCAAGATTACGGGCTTGCTGCCCGGAGAGAAGATGTTCGAAGAGCTATTCTACGAGACGGATCGCGTGGAAGCAACCCAGCATGAGAAGATCATGGTGTGCCGGACGCAATCTCCGCCTAATCAGGTGGATGCCCCGTTACACGAATCGGGTTTGCAGATGACCGTGTCGACCCTCATCGAAGCATCGCAGCAAGAATCACTGTCGATGGTTACGGATCTCTTTCACAAGTTGGTACCCCAATACTCCCCGACGTCCTATGAGACTGCAAAAGGGCCCGCGGGGGAAACACCAGCCAGCGAGGTAGTGACGGGGTAGGAGTGAAGTTAATCGCAGTTCCTTCCTCTCTTCCCAGCAACCACAGTTTCCCCTCTTACAACCGCAGTTTCTTTTCACCCTCCCGTTCTAGTGTTTGACCGCCATTCCTCCCTGTTTTTCCCATCCCTTCTTGGCATACTTCTAGCGTACTCTATTGTACCTCGAGTCTGCTTAACAGGAAAACTTATCAGTGCGGAAACAATGTTTCATCATTTGGTGTTCCATTAAAGCTGCACTTTTCGAGTGTCTGCAGAACCTTTTGCTACCATTGATTCAAAAGAGCCACTTTGCGTTGATGTGCAGTAGGGAGCGTGCAAAAACCGATGAAATTGAGCTTTCTCCGGACCGTGCAGAATCTACTCGGTGGTCCATGCATCACGACCTTCTCTCAATGGTTGTGTCGCAGGTCACATCGGCGATGGAGGGGGACGATGCTCTCTTGCACAAGACCCCCCTTTCTCGTACCATGGTATGGAGGGCAAGGACGGCTTACGATATCGCCCTCGGGGAATCTGCTTTCCAAATCGGATGTGTTGTACAACCACTCTAAGTCAGGGGCGCTGTTCGTTTTCCAGTTTCTTTCAGGGGGAATCATGCAACCTTTGCATAAATGTATTATTGACGTCACCGGTGTAGGACTTTCCTCGCAGCACGTCCTACAGATTGGAGCGATGGGGCTATGAAAAGCTATCTCCGGCTCCTGACACGCCTCCGCAACCGGTATCTGATGACCATCGATATCGTCGGACTCGTTATCATCCCGCCACTTGCGATGCTCCTTCGTAATGACGACCCCGGTATCGTGGGACCCTTCAGCAATGCCTTGCTTGTGTATACACTTGTCATGCTTTTTGGGAAGATTCTCGTCTTCGTACGAAGTGAGCTCTATTCTGAACTTTGGGCGTATGCAAGCATCCCTGCCCTGATAACCGTGATGCGCGCGCTAGCATTGTCAGGCATCCTAGAGCTTGTCCTCTTTTTCGGTCTACTCCTGCCAATAGGTCTTGTGCCAGCTGGATTTCCTCGGTCGATACCTATCATCTCCTCGCTCCTGACCGTGTTCTGGATCTCTGGTAGCCGTCTAGGGATCCGGATAATCTATTCGGAATTTCGTGACCAGGGGACGGCATACCACAGTCGCCGGGTGTTGATTGCCGGAGCAGGGGCTGCGGGTGCGCTGACGATAAAAGAGCTTCAGAACAATTCACAGTTGGGATTCGTGCCGGTAGGATTTGTGGATGATGATCCGCAAAAAATCAGCAGGCGTGTCCACGGTGTACCGGTATTGGGTCCCCTCGGCGATATTCCTAACCTGGTGAAACAGCACCACATTGATGAAGTGATCATTACAATGCCGACAGCACCCGGAAAAGTCATCCGGGAGGTGGTCCAGCTTTGCCGTCAGGTGAAAGTGCCGAGCAAGACCATCCCCGCGCTGTACGACATCGTTCGCGGGACCGCGCGCATCGATGATGTGCGCAGCGTGCAATTGGAAGACCTTCTCCGCCGCGGCGTGATCGAAACGGACGTCACACAGGTCATGCTCCTTCTGACCGGTGGAAGGGTGCTCGTGACTGGCGCGGGCGGGTCGATCGGGAGTGAACTCTGCCGCCAGATCAAGATGTTCCGTCCGGCCGAGATGATTATTCTCGGCCACGGCGAGACTTCGATCTTTCAGATCATGAAGGAACTGGGGGAATCTCCGGTTTCCGACATGAAGATTACCCCGGTGATTGCCGATGTGCGGGATCAGGAGCGGATGGACCAAGTGTTTCGCTCGCTTCGACCGGATGTTGTCTTCCATGCTGCCGCTCATAAACACGTTTACCTGATGCAGGAGAACATCCCCGAATCGGTGACGAACAATGTTCTGGGGACGCGCACTCTTGTGGATCTCGCCAATCGATATGATGTGCGCCGCTTTGTGATGGTGTCAAGTGACAAAGCAGTCAATCCAACCAGCGTCATGGGTGTAACGAAGCGGATCGCGGAGTTGATCGTTCAGGATGCCGCAAACCGATCGGGGAAGCCCTTTGTTACAGTGCGTTTTGGAAATGTTCTGGGCAGCCGCGGCAGCGTTGTGCCGCTGTTCAAGCATCAGATAGCGATGGGCGGACCTGTGACTGTTACCCACCCCGGAGTCACCCGCTATTTCATGACCATCCCCGAAGCAGTGCAATTGATACTCCAAGCCGCAACGATGGGTAAAGGTGGTGAGGTGTTTGTGCTGGATATGGGCGAACAGATCAAGGTGATCGACCTCGCGCGCGATCTGATCCGGTTGAGCGGCTTCACGGAAGAAGATATCGAGATCAAGATTACCGGTCTGGTTCCGGGAGAGAAGATGTTTGAAGAACTCTTCTATGAGGAGGACAGGATCGAACGCACCAGCCACGACAAGATCATGGTCTCGTACAGCAGGATGGATCACGATGTCCCGGTCTCCATGGGTGAAGGGAACGTGAGCATCCACCAGCATATCGTGAGCGGGATCCCCGGCTACGAGGATTCCCTGGCCATGGACGTCACCACGATCATCGAAGCTGCCCATCAGGGCTCGGAGAACATCGTCTCCCGGCTCTTCTCGAAGCTTGTTCCGCAATTCCGGACGCCGGACCTCGCGGCCGACGCCGACGAGGCGATCGCCCGGATGAGCGGCCAGAGCGCCTCCCTCAACGTCAAGTCCTGACGGAGGGACGGCGCCGTCCTCCTGCAATTCGGTACTGATGGCGATATCTTCTGTGTATGGCGAGAGTGCTTGTCATCGATGACGACGAGATGGTCCTCGCGCTCGTTCAGCGTATTTTGAGCCTGGAGGGGTTCGAAACCCTGACGACCGCAGACGGCCCGCAGGGGCTGGCGCTCTTCAAGGAACGCCATCCGGACATTATTCTCCTGGACCTCGCCCTTCCCGGCATGAACGGTTTGGAAGTGCTCCGGAAGATCCGGCAACTTGACGAGAAGGCGAAGGTGATCGTGGTGACCGGGTCGGGGTCCGACGATTCAGCGGAGGTCGCGCTCCGGTACGGTGCGTGCGATTTTGTGCGCAAACCGGTGGATTATGCTGATTTCGTCAGGAGGATCAAGGCCGCCTTGCCCGTGTGAGAGCCGTCCCCCGCCGTTGACTTTCCCCCCCGAAATCGATAAATTTTGTATCGGACCCTTGAACCGTGTACTATTGACTCTTTCCGGAAAGGAAGAGTAACCCTCCCTTTTGCTACAATTGGTTCCCTCCACACCGGTTGGCGCCGTGCGAAACCCTGGTCTCAGGCAAACGTCGCATCACTCTGGTGATGCGCCGGNNGGATGTCATTGTGCGCAACCTCTCGAAATTCATGGACGACCGGGGGTGGCTGGCGGAGCTCTTCCGGGAGGATGAGATCTCTGCGGAGCTGTATCCGGCCATGGGGTATGTGTCAATGACGGCGGCCGGGGTGACGCGGGGTCCTCATGAGCACGCCGACCAGGCCGACTGCTTCGCATTCCTCGGTCCCTCCAATTTCAAGATATTTCTCTGGGACAACCGGACCTCCTCCCCGACGTACATGACCCGCCAGATCGTCTTTGCCGGGGAGGATGCGCCCAGGTCGCTGATCATCCCCCGGGGGATCGTCCATGCGTACAGGAACATCGGAGATCGGCAGGGGATGGTGCTGAATTTCCCCAACCGGCTCTATGCCGGGGAGGGGAAGAAGAATCCCGT
>PMMO01000080.1 GCA_003162215.1 Ignavibacteriota bacterium | reverse complement strand
CCACAACTCGAGGACCTCCAGATGAAGCTCCGCCTCCCGACCATGCTCGTCTCTGCCGTGCTGGCCTGTGCCCCGCTGCTCGTTGCACAGGAAACTGTGAAAGAAAGCTCCACAGGCAAGACTTTCCCGACCTCCATCTTGGTCACTTACGATGGAAAAACTGTGCCGCTCACTCTGACTGGAACCACCGTCCGGAAGAAACTGATCATCAAGGTCTACGCCCTGGCTCACTACATGCAGGATCCTCCGACCGGCAAGGAGAAGGACCTCTATGCTGCGGTCCTCACCGACGGAAAGGCCAAACAGCTGACGATGGAATTCGTGCGCGAGGTGGGCATGGACAAGATTCGGAACGCATACCGCGATGGCTTTGAAGAGAATGCTACGAAGGAGGAATTTAACAAAATCGCCCCGCTCGTAGAACAGTTCGTGGCCTACTTTGCGACCGATGTAAACGAAAATGACCGCTTCATCGTGCGCTGGCTGCCCGGCGGGGTTGTGGAAGCACAGGTCCAGGGAACCGAGAAACCGGCAATCACCAACGCGCTCTTCGCCCGCGTGCTCTGGTCGATCTGGTTCGGAGAAGACTCTATTGTTGACCGCGAGGAACTCGTGAGCCGGCTTGTGCAGTAGTGTTCGACAGGTGATCGTATCTGCAACTATGCGGCCGTTTTCCAGCACGAGGAAACGGCCGCAACAACATAGACCCTTTCCCGTGCGCCTCTCCTCATTTGAGGTCGTGTGTCGACGTCAGCGAAAGATTGCTGTGCTTTACGCCTTTGAAGCTTGCAAGCGCCGTGGCAAGGGATCGCACAGTCCCCACAGTGCCCCGCAGCATGATCACTTCCATGCAGTTGTCATGATCCAGATGAACGTGAGTCGAAGTAATGATCTGATGATGTGCATGATGTTGCACGTCGGTGAGCTTTTCCTCGAGATCCCGCTGGTGGTGATTGTACACCAGTGTCAGCACACCGATCGCCTCTGCGTCAGGATTCTGGATCCGTTCTTCCGCCAGTCGTGCGCGGATGAGATCCCGAAAAGCTTCGGATCGGGTCCCGTATCCTGCATGATCAAGGAATTTGTCGAACTTCTGAAGCAGATCGGAGTCTATCGAGACCCCGAAGCGGACAAGTCGTTGTGGTGGCATGATAGCACGTTTGCTAAAATAGTAACACCGCCGTTGTAGAAAGTCAAGCGCTTTCTTGCTCCGCTGGCATCTTTTGTTGCCCAATGCTATCTTGCGCCATATCCGGAGAACCCATGGTGCACCGCGCGCATCTGCTGCACTTCCTCCCCCTGTGGGCTGTGCTGCTCGCTTCCTGCAGCGGCACGTCGACATGGCTCGACGACGCTGAACTCCACAAGACCCTTCGCGAACCACTTTCCCTCGCGGAGCAACACGCCGATGCCGGTGCCGTCATTCTCCTGGATGAAGGGTCCATGGAGATCACCAGCGGTGGCGAATTGGGACTGAGCATTTTCGAGCGCCACCGGGTTGTGCGCATTCTGAACCCCCGCGGTCAACGCTATGCCAACATCATCATTCCGTACGGCTCAACCTCGCACATCGATCAGATTCAGGCACGCACCATCGAGCCGGGCGGCCGGATCATTCCGCTGCAGGAAGCCGACATTTTCGACGTCAGCCTCTATCCGAATTTTGTCTTCTTCTCCGACCAGCGGGCGAAAATCTTCACACTGCCCGCCATCGCAGATGGCGCGGTCATAGAATACCGGTACCGACTCAGCATCATCGGCAGGACATTCTGGCATTCGTGGACGTTCCAGGACGAAGTGCCGGTGGTGCTTTCACGCTTCACACTCGTGAAACCAGGTGAATGGGATGTCGTGTACCGATCGTACGGAACACCCATCGTACCTTCGGTAACGACTGCGCCAGCGGGCTTCAGGTCAAGACACGTGTGGGAAGCCCGCAACCTGCCCGCTCTCCGCAACGAATTCGGCATGCCACCCGACCCGGAAGTTGCTACACACATCGCTCTCGCTCCCGTCGGCTTCAAGACCTGGGAGGACGTTGCACACTGGTACGCCGACGTGGTCGGAAAACGCAACATCGGGGGTGCAACGCTGGAGACGATGGCAGACAGCCTGACCCATTCCGACCACTCCGACATCGACAAGCTCCGCCGCATCTTTGAATGGGTGCGGGACCAGGTGCGGTACATCGCCGTCGAAATCGGTGCCGGAGGATACGAACCGCATGAAGCAGACGAAGTGTTCGCAAAGCGCTACGGTGACTGCAAGGATATCGTGATGTTGCTGAGCGCAATGGCACACGAAGTGAAGATCGACGTAAAGCCCGTGTTGATCAGTACATGGCACAACGGCAGACCCGATACTACCCTTCCTTCTGCGCTGCAGTTCAATCACCTGATCGGATTTGCACCTGACGTTGCGCCCGGTGGTGTCTGGCTCGATGCAACAGACAAAGCCGGTATCTTCGGTACGCTTCCCTGGTACGATCAGGGGGTGCCTGTTGTCGTCGCAGGGCCCGCCGACAAAGGATACCGCACCGTCACTCCGGAAGATCCTCCCTCAGCCAACAACACTCTATTGGACTGGAATGCCGAACTCAACGCCGATGGTTCCGCGCTTATCTCGGGAATGAGCATCCTCACGGGAGCTCTCGCGCTTGAACTGCGAAACGACTTGCGCGTCGCCGACACCACGGACATCCTCCAGTGGCTCAGAACTTCACTGGCACATCGATGTCCGGGTGCAACCCTCATCAGCTACACTCTCCCGTCGGTGCGCCCGCCACAAGACACGTTGACCGTTGCCTACAGATTCCGCGCGCCGTCGTTTGCCGTGCGGCGCGATTCTCTTCTCGTGATCCGCCCCTGGGCCTTCAATACCGCCACACTTGCGGACTACTTCCGCGATCCCCAGCGGACACACCCCGTCCGATTCCGTTATCCTTCGCAATCCGAATTCCAGATTATGCTCTGGGCTCCCCTCGGCTGGGAGCATCATGCGGTAACGTCGGCTGATTCGATCCAGGCGCAATGCGGCAACGGAGAATGGAGCGTCACTGCACGGCCCGATGCCGTGCAGATGCATATGAGAGTGGCGATGCAGGGAAAGGATCTGACGCCCGCACGGTATCCGGCCTTCAGGGAGTTCCTGGATGGCGTACGGATGAGAGAGTGGAAGGAAATTGTACTGTCACGCACCAAATGAGCCTGAACCCTCACTCTCCGTCCGGGGATAACATTTACATACGACACGTGTCATTACCGAGCACGCTTCCCACTCACTTTTTTGGTCACCCCCGGAGCACAGGGGGTGAAGTTCACATCACTGCTTTCAACGACTCCCGCACGGCTTCGATGGTCGTGTCGATATCCTCATCCGTGTGAGCCATCGAAATAAATGCCGCTTCAAACTGCGATGGCGCGAGGTAGATACCCCGGACAAGCATCTCGCGGAAGAATGCCCCGAACTTTTCGCGGTCTGCAACAATCGCTGTTTTGTAGTCCCGCACCGGATGCCGGGTAAAGAACAGCGTAAACATGGACCCTACCCGATTCTGACGGAGCGGCAGCCAGAGGCTGTCGATCACCCGCTGGACTCCCGCACTGAGCCGGGCGGCCTTCTCTTCCAATCTGGAATAAAACTTCTCATCTTCCTTAATAATGGAGAGTGTTTCCAGTCCTGCCGCCATGGCTAATGGATTGCCGGAGAGCGTCCCGGCCTGATACATCGGGCCCGACGGCGCCACCATGTGCATGATCTCTTTTCTCCCGCCGTACGCCCCTACCGGGAGCCCTCCCCCGATGATTTTTCCGAGTGTCGTGAGATCGGGAGTGATGCCGTAGAGCTGTTGGGCACCCCCACGTGCCACCCGGAAGCCCGTCATGACTTCGTCGAATATCAGCAATGAGCCGATCTCTGTGCAGAGATCCCTCAACTCCTGCAAGAACCCCTGCTCCGGGGGGACGCATCCCATATTCCCCACAACCGGTTCAACTATCACCGCGGCAACCTGGTCACGGTAGGAAGCAAACAGACTCCGGACGGACTCCGGATTGTTATACTCCGCCGTCAACGTGCCTGATGCAGTCCCCGCTGGCACACCCGGACTGTCGGGGACCCCGAGTGTCAATGCGCCGGAACCGGCCTTGATGAGAAAAGAGTCTCCGTGCCCGTGATAGCATCCTTCGAACTTGATGATTTTTTCTCTCCCTGTAAATGCACGCGCGAGACGGATTGCGCTCATCGTCGCCTCGGTGCCGGAATTGACCATGCGGACCATCTCAATCGATGGCACCATCTGCGTGATCATCTCGGCCATGCGCACTTCGAGTACCGTCGGCGCACCATAGCTTGTGCCATCCGTTGCGGCTTTGCGGATTGCTTCGATGACACGCGGATGCGCGTGCCCGAGAATCATCGGTCCCCATGAGCCGACATAATCGATGTATGAATGACCGTCAGCATCCCAAAGCCGCGACCCTGATGCCCGCGCGATGAAGAGGGGAGTGCGTCCCACGGCACGAAAGGCCCGCACGGGAGAGTTGACTCCCCCTGGAATGAGCTTTCGTGCTTCGTCAAAAAGCGCGTCAGAATTCGGTGTAAGAAACATGCTGTTCAGTATCCCTTTAACGCTGCGTGTCGAGTATCCGTGTTGCTTCTTTTGCAAAGTATGTCAGAATCATATCCGCCCCTGCTCTCTTGATGCTTGTCAGCATTTCCATCATTACCCGGTCTCCATCAACCCACCCCATCCTGACCGCCGCCTTGAGCAATGAGTACTCACCGCTCACATTGTAGGCCGCGGTAGGCATGCCAAAACGCTCCTTTACCCTGTAGATCACGTCAAGGTATGATAGGGCCGGTTTGACCATGACGATATCCGCGCCCTCTTCAATATCCTGGGCCACCTCGCGCAGGGCTTCGTCGCTGTTTGCGGGATCCATCTGATGCGAACGCCTGTCGCCGAATTTCGGCGTACTCTCCGCCGCTTCACGAAAAGGACCGTAAAATCCCGATGCATACTTTGCCGCATACGACATGATGGGGAGCGTGGAGTAACCGTTGGCATCCAGAACTCTGCGAATGGCCCCAACCCGTCCATCAAACATGTCCGAAGGCGCCACCATGTCGGCTCCCGCATGCGCATGGCTGAGCGCTTCCTTCGTCAACAATTCCACCGAGTCGTCGTTGACGATTTCGTTCCCGCGTACGATGCCACAGTGCCCATGCGATGTGTATTCGCAGAGACAGACGTCGGTGATCAGCATGAGCCCGGGGACGTCCTTCTTTACCGCACGAAGTGCCTGCTGCACGATGCCGTTGTCATCGTAGGCGCCTGAACCGACTTCGTCCTTATGCTCCGGAATGCCGAAAAAAATCACCGCCGGGATGCCCAACTCATGAACCTCCCTGCACTCTTGCACTATCTGATCCACAGACATCTGGTAGACGCCCGGCATGGAGGAGACTTCCTTCTTTACGCCCGTTCCGGGCACCACGAACAGGGGATAGATGAAATCCCTCTTCGAAAGTTCCGTCTCACGGACCATGCTGCGAAGCGTTTCCTGCATGCGGGTGCGCCGCAGCCGGCTGATAGGGTACTGACCACTCCGTTCCACCATGGATTCCTCGCGACTATGACTGAGATAAGCGTTCGGCGGTCTTCTTGCCATTCATAACGCAATCGCCGACTGCGATGCCACCGCGATAGTTGCTGCAAATAAAGAGTCCCGGAATTTCCCGTTCGAGACGCTCGATCGCATCCACTATGTTCTGATAGCCGATATTGTATTGTGGTATTGCGCGCTCCCAACGGTAGATCCGTGAGAACACCGGTGCGCCGGCGACGTTCATAATCTTCCCCAGTTCACCGAGCACCACTTCCTGCAATTGTGCATCATCCAGATCCAGAAGCTCGGGTTGCCGGGAGCCGCCGACGAATGTGGTGAGAGCAACGTGATCGGCAGGTGCGCGATCGGGGAAGATGATCGATGACCAGATCGTGCCGAGAATCTTCCGCTTCTCCCGCGCGGGGACGAGGTAGCCGAAGCCGTCCAACGGACGCCTGCATTGTGTGCGGTGAAAACCCAGGAATACTTCCGCGACCGGAGGATAATACACTTTTTCAAGCATGGCCGCAAGAGCGGGAGCACGAGGCCGGAGGAGTTCCGACGCTGCATATGCCGGCACACCGAGCACCACGGCATCTCCTTCGACGCTCATACCACCCGTCGTGTTCACACGAAACCGGGGTGTTCCGGTGCCGATGGCTGCTTGCGCTTCGATGCTCCTCACAGGTGTATCGTAGAAGATCCTTTTCCCCAGGCTGCTCGCTACAGCTTCCGGAAACCTCTGCATCCCCTGCGCGAAGGAGAACATCCGCGCACGGTCTTTTGCCACTTCTNNTCAGCGCGCTTCTTCCGCTCGCGCGCCCCTTTGATCATGCCTTTGATCAATCCTCCGTATTTCTCCTCGAGCGCATACAGTTTCGGAAAGGCCGAACGCACGCTCAACTGCTCGGGATTTCCGGCGTACACACCCGCAACAAAAGGGTTTATGCCGTAGTCCAGGAGTTCTCGCCCGAGGCGACGCTCCACAAATTCTGCTATGGTCTCTTCCTTCGATCCCCTCCCGATCAATGGTTCCTTCAACAGCCTCAGCTTGCCACGTGTTGACCAGAGGCGTGTTGCAAGGAAACCACCCGGCGACATGGGGATGGGATGCAACATCCCGTCACGGAGGACATAACGTTTGTTCGATTCGGCACTGGCATACAGGCGTTCACTCTCGATGCCGAGCAAGCTGAACATCTCACCGAACACAGGGGTCGTCTCCAGCGCGCTGTTCGGCCCGGT
>PMMO01000204.1 GCA_003162215.1 Ignavibacteriota bacterium | reverse complement strand
GTTATTGATCGTTATGCGATCATACCACGACTCACCCTTGGCGGCTTCGGCAATTTCTTTGGGCAGTTTAACATTCACGTCAAATACCGGGAACTGTGCGTCAGACGGAATTTGCAGCTTGATGCGGAACACGTAGTCATTCATGCCGCGTTTGTTGGTTGTCACAGGGAGTGCCAGAATCCGCCGGTATTCTTTCGGGCGCACAATCCATTTGGCGATTGCCGGATCGCATTCATTCACCATGCTGGCGATCTGTTTGTCGTTTCCCTTGTACATCTTGCTGTGTTCGACGATTGCGCGTGCGCGTTCAACGCCGTTCGAGCCGATGTCTCGCGTGAAGTCCGCGTAGATGGTGCGGATAGCCCCCTCTGGAAATTCAATCTGGCGGACCCGCGAAATAGACTCGTCGATGGATGAGCGTTTCCGCGCCAGATCCGCCTCGCCAATCGAGCTGAAGCCGAGCAGATATGCCGGCATGAACGCAGAATCCGCATAGAGCGCCGGGACATTGGTGAATGATGCCTGAGACGATTTTACGAACGCGTCGAGCCGATCTTTGGTGGCGGTTTTGACGCTGTTGAAGATATCCGCCTCGAACCATTTGACGAATTTCTCGCGATGATGGGCGGCGGTTGCATATGATCTGCCGTCGCGTCCCAGGAACAGGTCGGCGGTTTTTCTTTCGGCCCCTGCCCAGAAATGACCGGCGATATCGCCCGCAATCTGCCCTCCGGACGCGAACAATGCCTTGAGGTCATCCGCTTGTGTGGCAGCGTCCCCCAGTTCGCGGGAAACCGTCTGCACGACTTCGAGCGTGCCATACCGGGGATTTGACGGTGTTTCCGGTTGCGGTATCGATGAACGAATATCGGCCGCAGAGGCTTCCATGTCGCCGTAGAAACGCAGCGGGGGGGGAGCGGTTGTTTTATTGACCAGGGCATTCAATTCGCGCAGCCGGTCGGTTGCAGAGTTGAGTGCGCTCACCTCAAGGTTGAAACGTTGCACGAATGTGCTGAGGGTTTCGAACTCGGGAGACACCGGGCGATTGCAGGCACGGAAAAGTTTCGCGACGGTTTCGATCGGCGGTTTGAGCGTGACGGGCTGTGACTCCCGCTTCCCCTGCAATTGCCGCTCATAATACGGGACAACCTCGTCAAGACGCTTGCCGATCACCTCACGCGCGCGTGCCACCAGCGCGGCGGGATAGCGCGATGCCTGCGACAGGAACTCCACATACGTTCCCGCATCCTCAAGAAATTCCCCCGTATTTCGCCGCGAGGACTTCTCTTTCTGGAAAATGGTCAGGGCCTGAGCGTAGTTTCCCTGGAACTGCAGTTCGTCGTTCAACGCTGTGCGGATCGATGTGTAATTCTGATATGCCGTATCATTCGACGCTGCGATATCCGCGGGAAAGAGATTGGCAACCTCCTTCAACGCGGTTTGCATCGCGGAGAGCGCCTCGGTGTGCGTCCTGAGCACCGCAAGCTCATCCGTGTAGTTGACCGACTGTATGGGAGGCCCATCGCCCGATACATTGTAGGTGGACCGATCGACACGATTCCCTGCAAGGGTCCCCTTGAACTCCACATACTTGTTCTCAAAGGTGAACCGCCACCGGGGCACATACCGGTATTGCAGCCGGAGTTCGACATCCTGACGCACCGTGTCAATCACCCAGAAATATGTGGGCGCGGATATGTCAATGGCGTAGACGCTCGTGGAATCTGTCGCGGGAGCCTCATCCTTCATCCGCACAATGGGCTCCTTACCGTCGTCAAACGACCGCGTCATATACGAATTGATGTACCAAGCTGCACTGGACCGGAGGATAAGCGTGTAGTTGTCCTGCACAGGCCTCGGGAATCGGATGAAATAGCATTTCCCCTCGGCGAGTTGAAAATGATCTTTGTCGTTCGTGAGCTCGATAAAACCCCGCTCCTGCGGAGAAAGCCGCGGGTCAGGCTCGAGCTCTTTGAACGTAGCACAGCCTGAGAGCAATGTCAGGGCTGCGACGGAAAAGAGAACTATGGTTCGCATCAAAGGATACTCCATCCGTGGGTGGGGAAGGTATATTCTGAATATAACGAAGAAAACTCGAATAACGCAAAGGAGAGAGGGGGGGGATCTATGGATTTGTCGGTCGTACATCGATTTCGCTGAACATCGATCGTGCGGGCGCCGTTACCGCAAAAATCACCGCATCGGCCACATCTTCGGGTTGCGTGATAGTGTTTCCCTTTTTTCCGGTTGTCGAGAAGGCCGTGTCCACGGAACCCGGACACACTGTCACTACCCGAATGTTATGTTCGCGCACTTCGAGCATCAAGGAACCGGCAAAACCGCGCAGCGCCCATTTCGTTGCACAATACCCGGCCCCGCCTTTGAAGCTGTTCTTCCCGGCAAGAGATGCAATGTTGACGATCTCGCCGCCCTTCGCACGTATCATATGCGGCAGCACCGCTTTTGTAAGGAGAAACACACCGCGCATGTTCGTCCCCCACATGTTGTCAAATTCCCCTACGGTAAGATCGGCAACCGGCTTGAACACGCCGACACCGGCGTTGTTTACCAGGATGTCCACCCGGCCATGAGTATGCACCACGTGCTGAACCAGATGTGCCACCTGGGCTTCGACCCCGACGTCAGCCACCAGCCCCTCAACGCTTGCGCTTCCTGTGCGCAGTTCGGCCACTGTTCGTGCAAGAGTATCCTGATCACGCGCCGCAATCACCACCGTGGCGCCTTCTGCAGCCAACGCCCGGGCAATCGCGCGGCCTATTCCGCGGCTCCCCCCGGAGACAATGGCGACTTTTCCTTCGAGACGCATCATGAGCTGAGGTTGCTTTCAATAAGGTGGAGGAATTCGCTGCGCGTCTTCATGTCCTCCATAAAGACGCCAAGCATGGCGCTGGTCGTTGCCAGCGAATTTTGCTTCTCTACCCCGCGCATCATCATGCACATGTGGCGGGCTTCGATGACGACGCCGACACCATCCGGGTTCAATGCCTCGTACAGCGTCTCTGCGATCTGGCGCGTGAGACGCTCCTGCACTTGCAGCCGCCGGCTGAACACCTCAATGATGCGCGGGATTTTGCTCAAGCCCACGATCTTCCCGTTGGGGATATACGCGACGTGCGCCTTGCCGAAGAATGGCAGCATGTGATG
>PMMO01000234.1 GCA_003162215.1 Ignavibacteriota bacterium | reverse complement strand
GAACCCGTATCCGGAACTTTCAGACGCACGATTAATCCGGCTGTTTCGCAATGGTTCTTTATTTTTGTCAGCTCGTCGCTGTTGTCATACGTCATCAGGGGCTTATACTGCTTGATCTTGCTCAATGTCGCCTTGTCTTTGATGGTGTTGGAAAATATTATCTTGTCCCAGACAAAATGTTTTTTATCTTTTTTGTCGAAATGCTTTATATACTGATAGACCTGCATGAATTCGTTGTACGAGGCGACATCGAAACTCGACCCTTCGTCGAACAGCGTTTCGATAATCTGCTGCTGTGAGTTGGCCTTCACCGCATAGTAGCACTGAACCCGCGGCAGGTGCTTTTTAAATGTCCGGTAATTCTCCCGGAGTATGGCATGGTCAACAATGAACAAGGGGGAGCCGTGCTGCTCCACCAGTTTCAGAAGTTCCTCGTGGTTGTTCACGTCTCTCTCCAGGTAACGGGTCTGAGGTGTGGGAAGCGCATCAGGCGGAAAGCTTTTTCATGAGGGATTTCAACTCCTCAACTTCCGTGTTGTTTTCAAGATACGATTCAATCAACTTCTTCCGCATTTCATCTCCCCGATCATACAGGTGCTTCAACTTCTTCGGCTTTGTCGTCTGCAGGACGTACCCCACCAGCAAGGGGAAAGCGACCGTTACATCGATGTAGGCCGTCACGGTCTCCTCCAGTTTCGTGGGGTCAATCTTGCCCCAGCTGACCGCTTCGCTGGGAGGGGCGCCGGAAAGCCCGCCGGTGTCGGGACGTGCATCGGTGATGTTGATATCATAGTCCTGGCCGGCCTCCGGAATCATCAGCACTTCCTGGATCTGCGGCTCCGTCTGCAGCAAGAAGTTCTTCGGACTGCCTCCGCCGATGAGGAGGACGCCGGTTTTCCCCTTCTCATATCTCTTGGCATTGAGGATGATGGCGGTTGAATCGTTGACGTCGATGCTTGGATTGATCTTGAGTTTGAAATGGTCCTGAAGCCCCGCCGCCTCGGCAAGGAGTTCCAGTCCCGCCACATTCATTCCGATTGTAGAATCCCCCGGTGAGGATGTGAACACCGGTATCCCGTTACGGTACGCCGCCGCCAAGACGCTGACCTCGCCCAGATTGCTTTTCTGTTCGTACTCGTTGAGGATCTTGCCGAGGTGATGGTAAAATTCCCTCGTTCCCATTTCCTTCTGGAATTGCGGCTGCAACATGATCTTCCGCAAGATGCGGTCAGTCGCCATCAGAACGTCCTGGTAGTCAAACAGAATATCGTAGATCCGGGTCACCCCCTTGTCGCGCAGATCGGCATCGTCCACCGTGTGGCTGCCGCGGAACAGAGGCATGTTGAAAGCAAAATGCATGTCATGGTACATGTTCGCCCCCGTCGCGACCATCCAGTCCACGAACCCGTGATTCATGAGGGGAATAATTGTGGATGGCCCCAAACCGGCCGGAGTCAATGCTCCCGCAATACTCAGTCCGATGGTGACATCCTCCTGCGAGTACTTGTCGCGCATCAACTGACATGCCGCCCTCAACCTCCCTCCATTGTAGGCATCCATGTTGTCTATGACGCCGGCAAGATCGCTCTCCCCGGTGATTGGCCTGGGAAGCACTCGTTTCCCCGAAAGGTATTCATGTTTGTGTGGAGGGTGTTTCACGGAGTGGTCCATGTCATTTCCTTCTTTGTGTGCTACGTGGTCTGAGGTTCCTGGAACGCGTAATTCATCAGCTTCTATGGCCATGCGCTGGTCGATGCGTTTACAGCTCGATCTTTGTCCCTAGTACCTGCAGGAATTTCGAAAGCCATTCCGGATGCGCAGGCCAGGCTGGGCCCGATACCCAGTTTCCATCCACATGTGCCTTGTCAACAGGAATCTCAACGTATTTTCCGCCGGCGATCGTCACCTCAGGTCCAACAGCGGCGTAGCAGGAGATAGATCTTCCCGAGGCAACTCCCGCAGCGGTCAGAAGCTGAGGTCCGTGGCACAGTGCAGCGATTGGTTTCTTCTTCGCTGCAAAATGCCGGACAATGTCAAGGACTCGCGGATTGAGTCTGAGGTATTCGGGCGCGCGGCCGCCGGGAAGGACCAGCGCATCATACTTTTCAGGCTTCACATCTGCGAACGTCGCGTTAAGCGTGAAATTGTGACCGGGTGTTTCTTTGTAGGTTTGGTCCCCGACAAAATCGTGGATTGCCGTCCGGACCGATTCACCTGCTTTCTTTCCCGGACATACGGCATGCACTGTGTGTCCGACCATCTGGAGAGCCTGGAAGGGAACCATAACCTCATAGTCTTCAACATAGTCTCCGACAAGCATCAAGATCTTCTTGGCGGCCATGGGAGTTTCCTTTCGCTTGTGTTGAGAGAATTGGAGTGTGTCGGGTGATCATCAAAAGATACTGCAAAAGGGAATCCAAGTCAAAAAATATGTGGATTCCAGACCCGTCTTGCTCTAAAGTGCTCCATCTCGTATCTTGTGCTGGCAGCGCAGCTTACTTGAAAGGATCCCGGTTCCTGCATAGCCACCGCAACATATTCCCTCGCTTGACGATCCGGGCAAAGCTTCTGATTGCTTTTGTAGGGCTTTCCGTCCTTCCTGTTCTCTGTGTGAGCCTCTACGGTATTTACGTCAACGTCAGGACGACAGAGAACATCGCCTTCGAGAACCTGACGCACGACGTGACTACTACACGGGGGCGCGCCTCGAACTTTCTCGCCAATGTGGAAGGCGATATACATCTCCTGCTCAATTCCACCGACGTCGAGGGGTATGCCCGCTCGGCCGAGAACGGAGGGGGGCGGGATCGCGACACTCGACTTCGTCAGCTGTCTGCCGGGCTTCTGGCATTCGCACGGACGAGAGGGATCTATTACCAGATTCGCATCATCGACGATCACCGGGAGGAAGCGCTGCGAATTGAGTCGGATGACATCCTTGACTCGGTGCCCCGCTTTTCAATTGTTCTCCCGGCAGATTTGCGCCGTAGTGGTCAGGCCTACTATTTCCTTCTGACGGAAGACCTTCATCGGGGTGAAATAGCGTTCTCGCCGGTCGAGCTCACCTACCGGAGTGTTCAGACAATTCCTGTTCTCAGTTTCGCCACTCCCCTCTTCGGTCCCACGAAACGAGTCGGCGTGCTGATCGCCAATGTGTTTGCCGGAAATCTCTTCAAAGAGCTGGAGGCCCAGCGGAATCTCGGGATGAATGAAACCGTCGTTCTCGTGAGCAGCGACGGACACTACCTCTACAACTCGGGCGACCGGGGTGATTGGAACAGGCTCATTGCATCACGCCAGGAGAACAATCTCCAGAAAGACTACCCTCCGTCCGTTGCCGGCATGATCATCTCGGGAAATGAAGGGATCATCTCCGGAGAGGCCGATGAGATCATCGCCTATGCTCCGCTCCTTCCAATGTGGAGATTGTCCTCGAGAGGCGAGCGTAGTCCAAGCGTTACGACTTCTCTCTACATCTTTGAAAGCGTCTCGCGTGAGAACATTACTCGTGACGCGCGCGCGTCAGCAATGACCTTTGTCGGATTCCTCATCGTCTTTTTCTGCGGCGCGCTAGGGCTCGGATTGCTTGCGACGCGACAGTTTACGCGACCGATCTCGGAGGTACGACGCGGGGCCGACATCATCACCCGGGGAAATTACCACCACCGCCTCAAAGTCGAAACAGGAGATGAAATCGAGGCACTGGCACGCCAGTTCAATGTGATGGCGGCTTCCCTAGAGGCACATGAACGTGAGATCCAGGAGCATCGGAGCCATCTTGAGGAGATGGTGGATCATCGCACCCGGGAGCTGGTGGATCAGAAGGGAAAGTTGCAGGCCATCCTTGACAACGTGCCAAGCGCGTTTGTGATGCTTGACGGAACCGGTCGAATCCAGACGGCCAGCGAGGCGTTCACTTCGATCACAGGTCTGAGTCTGGAAGAGGTACAGGGCAAGGAGAGCAGTGTTGTGCTGCGCACCAAGGGACTCTGCCAGATGGCGGGGTGGGGTGCCGTGGCGGGCAAGATCGAGAGCCACATTGACCGGATCGTGGATGAGAACGGGGCAGAACAGTTCCTCGAGCACACCACGATTCCCATTGCCGAAAATGGAGAGACCACCGCCATTCTCCAGATCATTACAAACATCACGAAGCGAAAGCGCCTCGAAGAACACCTGATCCATTCCGAGAAACTGATGGCGACCGGCGAAATGGCTGCGATCATCGCCCACGGGTTTCGGAATTCACTGACCTCCATCAAGATGATTCTCCAGTTGCAGCAGGAATCGAGGCAGCTCGGACGCGGGAGCAGGCGGTCGCTGCGGGTTGCCCTCGATTCAATCTCCCGGATGGAGACCGTCGTTCAGGAGCTGCTTAACTTCGCCCGTCCGTCACCGATGGTGTTTCGAACGGCAGAACTGAACGCACTCATCGATCAAGCCCTTGCACTGCTCGATCCGAGGCTGAAAGAACATCGGGTGAGCGTCCGGAAGAGTCTTGACGTGCATCTTCCTCCGATGACGCTGGACGAAGCACAGATACGCGAGTCAATCGTAAACCTCCTGCTGAATAGTTACCAGGCAATCGAAAGCCAGCCCTCGAAGGGGGGAAGGGGGAAGATCGCCATCGCTACCAAACGTGTCGTGCTGCAGAAAATATTGCGGGACTACCACTCTCCGGATATGACGCAGGAGCATCGGGGGGAAAACGAGGGGAACGGGCGCGAAATTGTCCTGCGTAAAGGGAGGGAATGCGTACGAATCACCGTTACCGACAACGGACCGGGGATTGAGGGCGCGACGATCCGCAGGATCTTTGATCCGTTCTTTACAACAAAGACAAACGGCACAGGACTGGGGTTGCCGATGGTCAAACGGGCGGTGAATGCCCACGGTGGCGTCCTGTCTGTCAAAAGCTCAAAGGGAAAAGGCACAACATTCGAGATCATCCTGCCGCTTCACTACGATGTGACGACACGAACCGGCGGGAATCTCTCATCTTCAGAGGGAACAGATGAAAGCAGAACGGAGCAAACTGCTGATCGTCGACGATGACGAGAAGATTCTGTTCGCATTCCAGGAAGTGTTCAAGAAGGACGGATATGACACGATCGTGGCGCGGGACGGAAAGGAGGCGCTGAGCAAAGTCATTGCGTCGAATCCCCGTGCTGTCATCATGGATATCACCATGCCGAGACTCGACGGGCTGGAGGCGCTTCTCGCAATCAGACAACGCAACCCCTCGATCCCGGTGATCCTCGTCACGGGGTTCGGGACGATGCAGACTGCGATCAAGGCGATGCAGCTCGGGGCCTTTGAATACCTCACGAAGCCGCTTGACGTCGGTGTGGTCCGCGACGTTGTCCGGCGCGCACTCACGAGCACCGGTCTCAAGGGATCTTCTGCACAGAAAGAAGTGAGTTTTAACGCTCAGATCGTCAATCGGTACGAAATTGTCGGACGATCACAGCAGATGCAGGCTGTGTACAAACTCATTGGTTCGATTTCTACCACACCCAATCACACATCTGTATTGATCTTCGGAGAAAGCGGGACCGGTAAGGAACTTGTGGCGCGTGCAATTCATGCGAACAGTCAGTACGCACAGGAACCGTTTATTGCCATCAACTGCACCGCCCTTCCTGAAACGCTTCTGGAGTCCGAGCTGTTCGGGTATGAGAAAGGGGCATTCACCGGCGCGGAAGAGCGCAAACTGGGGAAATTCGAGGCCGCGGGACGCGGAACGATCTTTCTCGACGAGATCGGGAATCTTCCTCCGCAACTCCAGCAGAAATTGTTGCGCGTTCTCCAGTAACGGGAGTTCGAACGCCTCGGCAGCAATGAGACCCGCCGCGTCGATGCACGGTTCATCTCGGCGACCAATCAGGACCTTGCTGCAGAGGTCAAACAGAAGACGTTCAGGGAAGACCTCTTCTTCCGTTTGAACGTGGCGACAATCCACCTTCCACCGCTCAGAGAACGGGGCGACGATATCCTGCTTCTGGCTGCGCACTTCCTGATGAAATACAACGAGCAACTGAAAAAAAGTATCCAGGGGTTCTCGGATGAATCGATGCTGCTGCTTCGCAACTATGCCTATCCCGGAAATGTCCGGGAATTGGAGAACATTATCGAGCGGGCGGTCATGTTGACGAAGGGCGAAGTGATGCTGCCCCACGACATCGGAGAACTTCATGCCCTACCACTTCCTCATTCTGCCGCATTGACGATCGTGAGCCCGGTGTTCAGCAAATCCCGCGCCCATGTGATCGGTCTGTTCGAAAAAGGGTTCCTCGCTCATCAATTGTCTGTCTCCCATGGCAATGTCACCGCCGCCGCGAAAGTCTCAAAGATGACCCGCCAGAATTTCCAGCGGTTAATGAAGAAGTACGGACTGGAGTCGTCGACATTTAAGAAATAGTGCTCGACGGCCGGGACGCCGGACTTCTGTGGCTGCCAACAACCGCTTTGCACCCCGCCAAGCGTTGTGTTACACTACTCGTACTCGCCTCATTCCCCTCTCACCAGCTATCGCGATTTTGCTGGCTTTCTCAACGAAATCCTGAGCGTATTTACTGGCACGGGTCTTGCCCTTGCTTCGTTGATGAATGAGAGGTGTGCCCGATGCTGCACCAGCCAAGGGTCCTGGTTGTCGACGATGATGAGAACATCGTTTCTGCATTTGAAGAGTTTCTCAAGAAAGAACACTGCACGATGGTGTCCGCCTCGAATGCGGAAGATGCCCTCTCTGTGATCTCTCGTCAGACAGTGAACCTTGTAATCACCGATATCAGGATGAAGTGGCAATCGGGAGTCACCTTGCTGATGCATATCAAGCAGATGCACCCCAGGTTGCCGGTCATCGTCATCACGGGGTATCCGAACCTGATTCCAGAAGCAGACATCAAGCATTACGGGGCCGAGTATCTTTTTGTGAAGCCACTCGAACTCGATCAGCTGCGGGACGCCGTCCGGAATTGCCTCAATCGTGCTGCCGTTGCCGCTCATAGAAACCAGTAACACATCGCGCACATGTCACACCACAATCACATTGTCAAGGGGTACAGCATGACACGCTTCACCATCAGTGTCTTGTTCGTTGTCGTGTTCCTGGTGCTCGGGGCCCGCCAGTCGTACGGCATCCCGGCGTTTGCCCGCAAGTACAAAACAAGCTGCATGACGTGCCACAACGGCTTCCCGAAACTGAATGCGTTCGGTGAGGCGTTCCGTCGAAACGGATATCAATTCCCTGCAGATGCGGACCCGGAGGCCGTGAAAGAAGAGCCCGTCAGTCTCGGAAGTGAGGGAAACAAGAAAGCATTCCCGGATGCGATCTGGCCGGGGAGCATGCCGGCGACTTTACCGCTCTCACTGTTCCTGAATGGGGAGATGGATTACAACCCGAAGACCGATCCGCGGTTTACATTTGGCGGGCTCGGAAGCAGCATCGAGGCAGTTGCCGGAGGCACACTTGGGGAGGATCTCTCTTTTTGGGGCCAGCTGGCGCTGAACGCCGACGGGACAACCGAACTCAATAGAATCTTCATGACGTTCTCCAATCTCATAGGCGAGAACGATGCTCTGAATGTGCGGTTTGGCGTCTTTGAACCAGGCCTGTTCTCGTTCTCCACACATCGTGCATGGCTCGAAGGATACTGGCTGACGACCCGGCCCCTGAGCACCGGATCAGGTGATATGGGTTGGACCATTGAAGAGACGCAGAAAGGGATTGAGCTCAACGGAATAGCACGGGGCCGCTTTGGATGGAGTGCCGGTATCGTGGAAGGATTCGGCCCGGCACATACCGACAAAGACTATTATCTCCACGCCACATACAAGTTTGGCGGATTACCTCTTGATGGCGTGATTGAAGGGAGCACTCCGGAGAGCAATACGAAGCCCTATGTTGACAACTCCCTGACGATCGGCGCTTTTGGGTACTGGGGAAAGGCAGCGCTTGGTCCGGATTCTACCGGACTGACGCCGGAAAATACATTCGGGATGGTGGGAGGTGACGTCAACATCTTCTACGATCGGTGCAATCTCTTCGGCGGCGTGCTGGTCCGGCACGATGGACAACCCT
>PMMO01000066.1 GCA_003162215.1 Ignavibacteriota bacterium | reverse complement strand
CTTCGTTAGAGTGCAGATAGTTTTGGACTGCGGAAATAAATGCCTCACCGCCGGAGGAATCGGGGTAGTACGGTGTTGGCGCCACTCCGATGGCGTATCCTGGACACGGAATTTCATCCGGAAACAGGAACCACCGTGGATAGATCTGTCCGCTTGCAGTCGAAGATGCAACAAGCAGAAGCACTCCTCCAATTCCTCCGGCCATCGACCTCATGGTTTACTGGCCTTCGCTCTTCTTGAATTCTTCGTACTTCTTCGCCTCATCGTCCAACTCCTTGAACGTTTCCGTCGCGCGGAACCGGGTGTAGGTCTTATCGTTCTTCTTCATGCTTTGAAGCAATTGATCTGCCGCTGCTCCAACGGGAAGCTGCATGAGGACATAGGCACGGTAACCATTCCCTTCTCGCGCTACTTTCTGAGATTTGACCTTGCTGCCCGTGAGAACATTTGACGTTACTTGCTTGCTCGCGGAAGTAAACTGCGACAGCAATTGGGTATCGTTTCCCGTACCCACCTCCTCGTCGAATTTCTTCACGAGGCTTTGTACGCGGACCTCCATCTGACAGGAAATGTCGGCGCGGGCGTCCGCGCTGGCCTTTTCGATGGCGAGCTGCATGTCGGCTGATGTCGCGGATTTCGGAGCAAACAGGAAATTCGGATCGCTCGGTGGAGTCGTATACCAATCCGGGATATCAGATGCCCCAGGTTGGGCTACTTCTTTGGAGCCACCGCAACCCGCCAGTAGCACTATGACCGTGAAGATGGGCAGAAAGGACTTTGCAATACGCATGAGACCTCCTAGGTTTGTGTGTTATGTGGAATGGCCGCAACTGCGATGCGACAGACTTCGTGCAATCACGACATCTTATCAGGGCGTTGTCGTTCCAATCGCATTCACCGATCCTCCGACAAACTCAAACACGCGCCACGTTGTTCCCATGACGTTTTTGGGCACTTGAAATACCCGTAAAAGCCGTCCCTCCCCATACAGCTTCACCGTTGCTCGGGAGTGGGAAAGCGTATTCGACTGCGTGTCGTGCCTATCCGAGTAGTTATGGACGTAACATTCGTAGCGGCTTGTGCCGGCGATGTCCTGCACAGTAATGGTCTCCGGTCCGTAGCCGTGCGTGTCATCGCGGTCGAGCGTTCCAGTCCCGTCCGATAGCGTATGCATATCCCTGAAGGAAATATGATAACCCCCATCCTTCTTGAAATGGAGATCCAGATCCTTCGGGTTTTCTCCCCAGTCGAGGACGATGCGTATCTGATGGACATCAAGGACCGGCGACACCGAAAACCGGTTAAACGCAAGCGACCCGTTCATGATCTCCACTCCGAATTCCGCTATGATGTAGCCCGGAGCCAGGAACGTCACGGCAATCTCTCTGTCTTCCGCCGGGGGCTCGAACAGGATTTTCCCGTCGAAGTCTGTGACGAACTCCCCAATGTCCTTCAGAGAGACCTTCCCTCCTTCGACCGGTTTGCCCGTCAACGCGTTGAAGAAACGCAAGGTTAGTCGACCACTCTCGAGTTCTTCGTTCGCATCGTGCGAGCGGTCGCGAACCTGTTTATCTTCCTGCGCTCGCAGCCCCGACGGCAGCACGAGCACCAAGACCACAAACAACGCCATAGTTCTCATAAGGGCCTCTTTAGTGGAATAATGGATGGCGTGACTCCCTTGAATTGGGGCATACACATCCCTGCATCCGCGTTGATGTACGTTGGATCACATATCGCGTACCTGCGTGTCTGATACTGGACCGCGTCGCCAGCGATATCTTTCGAGAAGCAGACGGCTGTGGAGATATGGCCGGGGTAGTCGAGACCAATGACTTCCAAATGCGCCAGATTCCGGACAAGATACGCGAACAAAATCGCACGATCTTTGCAGTTGGAATCGTTGTAGTACAACACCTCGTCAGGAAACATCGGCTTCTCCCGGCCAAAAAGTTCTTTATCCACTTTGTAGCCGAATGCGGTTTGCGAGAACCGGAGGAGAATATTCACCGCTTCCACTTCGGACTTCCCTCGGAGGATCGGCGCGAAGGCTGCGTAGAGCGAACTGGCTGCAGCCAACGAAATCGACCCATCGAAGTACACTTCAAAATCGGATTGTGGGTAGTACTCGAAAAACCTCACGGCATCCTGGCTGTACGTCACAGGAACGGAGTATGTCGTTCCATCATACACAAAGTGCAGCGTTTTGCTGGTCGTGGTGTTGCTGAGTGAAGGGAGTTCCGGCACGGTGAAGCGCATGAGAGTTGTGGATCCCGGATAGCTCCCTTCGTACGCATATAAATGAGTAACGTCCAAATGCGATTGCCAGTCGAGTGGGACGGCATAATATCGTTGATCATTTCCAAATGAGAAGAAGGGAACGGCAAAGAGCCGGCCATCGACCGGGAGCAAGAGTTGAATGTGCGAATCGGCAAAGCCAACCTTCGCGTCATAGCCAGATTTCAGAAGCATGAACCAGGTAAAGAGNNCTCTTCGCGGCGCTGAGCACTCCGTCGTAAGGCAGGCCTGCAATAGACGCAAAATACCCGCTTATCGATTCCCTGCCCGGCTCACCCTTCAATCGCACCCTCAGCGAGGAAGGGAGGGGCACGGAGAGATCCGCCCCGTAGAACTCGATCGACGCGGCGTCTGACGGAGTAGGCGGAGGAGAAACAATCGGCTTTCCGGGTTCAACGACCTTTGGTGGAACGAGGATCACCGCCGGTGTCAGCTGAGGCACCGGTTTGGGTTGATCCTTCGGCGGCTTGTACACAGGGAGCGTCACCGGATCAGGGACCGGTTCGCGCTGTTCCCCCCGGATCATGTCCACTCCGCGCCATTCATGTTGCAGGAATTCGTAGAAGGCACGGTCGTTGGCACCCCGAAATTCCTGAAACTTCTTCTGCTCAGCCTGCTGCCATGCGCGGAACGCGGGGTCTTCTTGCGCCCGGAGAAGAGGTACCGCGAGAAGCAGCACTGCAAACACCAACGAAGCGAGATTCCTTTTCATACGAAGTACCGTAGCGGAAATTTCGGGAATAGATTAGTCCAATTCGGTAAGCGCAGGGGAAACTCAACGTCTATCTTCGCCGTACCTCATACAATTGATATGCGTCCGTTCGCCTGCTCGGCGGCATTTGTGACAGCCAGCGCTGAAGATCCTCGAGAGCAGCCCTGTATGTGGGCACTACGCTGCCCACACCTGTTGCATGGCCGGAAGTGAACTGCAAGGGATCCTTCGTGGCAATTGCAAGAATCATCTCGGCAGCCCGGCGCTCTCCCGGATTGATGCTTACCCGGAGATGCAGCCCCGCCGAACGCATCTCCGGTGAAGGAAAGACAAGCTTCTCTGACACCTTCAACCTGTTTTCCTTCACGATCTGATTTGGGAGGAGTACTGTTACCGTATCCCTTGCGACACCGAAAAGGGTCACGTACGCGTCCTGGGTGCATTCAAGAGACACAACGATCTCATCGCTTTCCCCAAGAGTCCCCCGCTCGTAAAAGACATCTTTCCCAAGGTCGAGAGTGATGCGGAATGCCGGGTCTGGCCGCTCCATATCTTTTGCGACTTCACATCTTACCTTCACACGAAGGACTTCCGATGTCCCGCCGGAGGCAAGCGTATCTCGGTCGATTCGCTCATCAAGAACGGTGTATTTCACCAACCGCCCGTACGCAACTGACCGGTTGACCACCGAAAATACTTCGAAGATCTTGCTCGTTTCAGGCATCTGCCCTGTCGTTTCGGACTTCGTGCCAAACGTCTCCGATTGGACGTTCACTCCCACGACCTCCGTGATCGCTTTCGAGAAGGCATCGTCGAGGGCCTTCTGCTTTACCTCTCCGCGTGTCATATCAAGGGTAAAAGGCGCTTCGCCGGTCACTACAACAGTCACGGTGTCCTGGGCAAACGTGCACTGGGTACACCAGAGCAGACCTATCGCGAGCACGTAGTTGAGTTTCGTTCGCATGAGTGCCGCTAGTACTTTACGAATACCCTTCCCTTCGAATCTCCCTGAAGGGTAGGAACCTGGTCGACACTATATTGCCCCCCTCTGAGCTGAGACAGTCAGTGTCTTGAGTCTTTCTTCCCTCTCAAGGCACTCCGTGGGGGGGAGGAGTGCCTTGGCGCCGCGATTTTCGAGCCGTTGCATCTTTGCCGTCTGGTTCTCATACTTCCAATAATAGAAGGAGAACCAACGTATGCCGCACGCCGAGTCAGGAAAATCGATCGAGGAGAAGCTTGCCATCGTCCTCGAAGGGCTGAAAGAATCGACGAATATAACGGAACTCTGTCGAAACCACGGTATCAGCCAGGCCACTTACTACAACTGGCGCGACAAGTTCTTCGAAGGCGGCAAGACCGGCCTGGCCGGTAACGGCCCAGGAGGCCGCGGATCGAGTGACGTCGACAAGGCGAAGATTGCCGAGTTGGAACGGGTCATCGGCCAGCAGGCGGTCGAGATCCAGGTATTTAAAAAAAAACTGAAACTGTTCTGAGTGATGACGAGCTCGTCCGTGCACTTGAGGCCGAAGGCGTGCCGGTGGCTGAGACCTGCCGGATCTTACGGCTCTCCCGGGCGAGTTACTACCGTCACCAGCGAGCTCTCACGGTCGTAAAGCCGGAAATTCCACACCAGGACGCTTCCGAGGCTGCCCTCCTGGAGAAGATCCGGGATCTGGCCGGGAAGCACCCCTTCTGGGGGTACCGACGGATCACAGCGTTTTTCCAGCACAAATGCTCATTGAACGTGAATCGAAAGCGCGTGCGGCGTCTGATGCGCGTGCACGGGCTCTCAGTACCGGTCAAGCGCTACAAAGCGAAACGTGCCGAAACCCGCTCCAAACCTCAGCCCACTCGGCGCAACGAGTGGTGGGGTACGGACATGACCAAGTTCTACGTGCAAGGTCTCGGTTGGCTGTACCTGGTGGTCGTTATCGACTGGTACACCAAGCGGGCCCTGGGCTACTCGCTCGGGCTGCGACCGAAGACGGACCTCTGGCTCGAGGCACTGCACCAGGCCGTCGAAGTCGCCTGTCCTGCGGGCAGCCGAGCGGAGAACATTCACCTGATGAGCGACAATGGCTCGCAACCGACGAGCGCACGCTACGAAAAGGTCCTCGAAATCTTGAAAATCGAGCACGTCACCACCAGCTACAATAACCCGAAAGGGAACGCAGACACCGAGCGATTTATGCGGACGTTCAAGGAGGAAGTCGTTTGGCCGAACGAGTTCGATTCGCTTGAACAGGCCATGGCAGCCGTCAAGACCTTCTTCCTGTTCTACAACCTGGACTATCCGCACTCGACATTGATGGGCATGAGCCCGATCGATTTTGAAGCTTCGCTAAACCAGACACAGACAGCAGCGGCTTAAAAAAAAGGCTCAACCAAATCTCACACAAAACTGTCTTGACTTCCGGGGAGCATTACATTTGCACCAAAATGCGTTTGGTGGATTGAGATCTCCGTTTCCTCCTGTGAGTGCTGATGCATTTCCGTATTGGTTGCTTGCGGTTATTACATAATATCCTTGTGTATTGTCTATTGGAGGGTTTTGTCCTGATATTACTTGTGCATTGTTTAGGAATCCTTGAGGGTATTTTATGCTTTTTGTCACATCATTCATTGTGCCTCTTATTAGGTTGTGAATGTATGTAAAGAATTCTTTATCAAATGCTTGAGTTGTATCTCCTACTACATAGAATATGGGTGCATTCTGGAATCTTCTAATAACATCTCCGTAGTATATTCCGCTTCTTGCGCTTACACCGTCTAGGTAGTTCATTACGCTGTCTGGGAATTCTGTTTTTGTTAGTATGTCTTCTATTGTTGTTGTGTCTTTGTTGACATGTATCTTCTTTTGCCTTAGCCATATGCTCGGGTCTGATATGTCCATATTCCGTACAGCATCAGTCTTCGGTACTTGCACTGAAGCAATTCCAGGCGCGTCGGTTACTGCAGTATATCCGTCAACATCGATTGAGACCGCAGCTATTTGGTTATTAGGCTGATTGTAACGTATAGTTGATATGGTTTCTACGTCAACATTCCACGCAGAGTCTACCTTTATGTCCCCAACGTCTAAAGTGCTTCCTGCCAGAATATACGTTTGAGTTTTCTTGAGGATGGACCTGCCGCTCACTGACAGACTCAGTTGCTGGTCGGTAGCCTTATTAAGTACTTGCTTCGGACTTGAAGGCATGGCACCTCCTATTCTGTGGATGCCCTCAACAAAGGGAGTCAATGCTTCGTATTTGCCGAGATGAAGCAGTTTGTCGGTCCAGATGTGGTTACCATCGTTAGCCGTCAAGAAATAGACCCCTTTCGCCAACCCTTTCAGTCGCACTCCGATTCTATACATCCCGGCTTCAAGTGACTGGTCCATCAACTCGGTGACGATCTGTCCCAGGATGTTCGTCAGCGTGAGATGTACCCGTGCACGTTGTGGGATATTCATTTCGACTGTGGCGCTGTTGGACGCAGGCTGTGGATAAGGCACGGAGAGAGAAAAAGACGCTGTTACATTCGGAGCTGGACTGACACGGTTAATGAAAGTATTGATGGTAAAAAGTCCGCCGTTTCGGGTAGTATCGATCCCTATTGCTGTCAGTACTTGTGCCGTTACGATTTTCCCATCCAATCCTTCCGCGCCGTTTGTAACCCTACCAGTGATAGATTGTGCAGCAATGGTACCCCCAAGAAGACAGGCTACGGTGGGAATGATTGGAAGCCAGCGGGACATCTTAAGGCGGGTAGTCATGCCTTGCTCCAAGGTCAGTGTTAAGGCAA
>PMMO01000069.1 GCA_003162215.1 Ignavibacteriota bacterium | reverse complement strand
GGCTTTTCCGTGCAGTTGGCCGGTGCCGGGACGCGCGTTGAACAATTTCAAAAACGGGCAGCGGGCTGCATACTCCCTCACGATATCCGCTGTGGCATCGGTGGAACGGTCATTCACCACAATCACTTCCAGAAGTTCACGGGGGTAGCGAAGCCGGGTAACGGCATCGAGACAACGCCGAATGTTCTGCTCTTCGTTGCGCGCGGCGATGATCACTGAAACTCTGAGACGGGCTGCGCGGTTATATGGGAAGCGGGCAAGGGAAGCCCCGAGGGCAAAGAACAGAATGCCGGCGGCATATACCACCGCAAGTATAAGAAGGATCAGGGCTAACACGCGTTGTGGTCTTTCTGCGTCCAGGAGTGTCTTTTTAGAATACAGAAATCTGCATGCGAATGCAAGGTAAGTGAAACTTGTCTTTCTGCGAAGTTTTCCTATATTTGTATCGATTCATGAACTGCCATTCCTCATCCACCCATACACTAACTGCGATGGAGGTCCAAATGAAACTCAGATCAGTATTTGCACTTTTTGCGCTGGTGCTGTTGGCAAGCGTTGCATTCGCCCAGTCGATTGAGACAGGCGAATTCACGGCTTCTCCGAATCAGGAAGGTTATTCGCTGAATACGGGGAAGGGCGACCGTGTGTATATTGAGACAATCGCGTTTGACAAGGGCTTCTCAGCACCGCCCCAGGTACATGTGTTCCTGTCCGGATTCGATGCAAAAGGGGACGAAACTGGTACGGTGCGCGTACATGTAAGCGCGTCGAAGGTGACCAAGACCGGGTTCACGCTGCGCGTGAAGACCTGGGGCGACGGCGTTGTCGGCTCTGCATGGGGCTGCTGGATGGCAGTGGGTGTGAGGTAACTCGTTTGCGCTGCGTGCTGCGCTACACTGCGGGCTGCCGGCCGACGGTAGCCCGCATCTGTTTCTGAAAGGAATATGGTTATGATGCAACCGGCTCTGGATAAACCCCGCTGCCACTGTGCAATCTTCGGCGTCTTCGGGCATGAAGCAGCTGCTCAGCTGACCTACTACGGCCTGCTCGCACAACAGCACCGCGGACAGGAGGGCTCGGGAATCGTCACATCGGAATTCGACACGACACAACAACGGTACCGCTTTCATTCACACAAAGCTGCGGGACTTGTCGACGATGTGTACCGCGATCGTTCGCTGCTGACGGATGTGCTGCGCGGAAAAGCTTCGGTCGGGCACAACCGCTATTCCACCGCAGGCTCCGCCGACAACGAGGCGAATATCCAGCCGTTTACGGTGCTGTATAAAGGCGGCAATCTTGCCATCGCCCACAACGGGAACCTGACCAATTTCCGGGAGATCCGTAAACGCCTCCAGGATTCAGGGACCATTTTCCAGACCACGTGCGATACCGAGGTCATCCTTCATCTTATCGCCCGAAGCCCCAAAACCGACAAGCTCGAACAGATCCGCGATGCCCTCGCTCAGGTAGAAGGGGCATACTGTCTTGTGATTCTCACGGATCAGCGGCTCATCGTCGCGCGCGACCATCACGGCGTCAGGCCTCTGGCCATCGGCCGGAAGGACGGCGCGTTTGTCGTCGCCTCAGAGACCGTGGCGTTCGACATCATCGACGCCGAATATGTGCGCGATGTCAAACCCGGCGAGATGGTGGTCTTCGACGAAGAGTCACTCCGTACGGGAGAGGGAAAATCATCGACAATCCCCGGCGAAACCAGCAGGCCGCATCATTGCATCTTTGAGTTCATCTATTTCTCCCGGCCGGACAGTCAGATATTCGGGCATAGTGTCGATAAAGTGCGCCGCAAACTCGGGAAGACACTCGCCAGTGCACGTCCCGTGAAGCCGAAGAATCCGGAAGACAAAGTCATCGTTATCAACGTTCCCGACTCCAGCAACACCGCCACCATGGGGTTTGTGCAGGCGACAAACAAAATGGGGGGCAATGCGAAACTGGAAATCGGTCTCATCCGCAGTCACTACATCGGACGCACGTTCATTGCACCCCGGCAGGAGGTGCGGCAGAACAAGGTGAAGATCAAATACAACATCGTCAAAGGCGTGCTGAAAGACCATGTAGTCGTGATCGTTGATGATTCCATCGTGCGCGGTACCACATCCAAGCAGCTCGTGCAACTCATCCGGCAGGGCCAGCCGAAGGAGGTGCACTTCCGCGTGACCGCTCCGCCAATCACGCATCCGTGCCACTACGGCATGGACTTTCCTACGCAGGCCGAGCTGATCGCGCATCAGTTCAACGGCGACATTGACGCAATTGCGAAGGAACTCGGTGTCGACAGTTTGGGGTATCTGACTATCGAGGAACTTCTCGCTTCAGCCCCCACCGAAAACGGGGAACAGTATTGTACCGCCTGCTTCAGCGGGAAGTATCCGATCCCCATCGATATCCGGCAGAGCAAGGATGAGCATGAAGCGTGATCTCTGGACGATACCGAACGCGCTCAGTGTCCTCCGCGTGCTGCTTGTGCTCGTGTTTCTGGTGACAATCTTCTCCGGGCGGCCGGACGCCCGCTGGTGGGGGGTATTCTGGCTGGTTCTCGCAGCGCTCACTGACAAGCTGGACGGCGATCTCGCGCGGTGGCTGCATGCAGAATCCGAGTGGGGGCGTATTCTCGATCCTCTCGCCGACAAAGTGAGTCTCGCTGCAATAGCAGTGGCTCTGCTCGTCAAGGGATGGCTGCCGCTCTGGTTCGTTGCCGTGCTGCTCCTCCGCGATCTGCTGATCCTCTTCGGAGGCATTCTGATCAAGCGCAAAACGGGAGAGATCGTTCCGTCAAACACGGCAGGAAAGTGGGCTGTCGTTGTCATCGCCATCACGATGTTTACTGCAATCATCGACAGCACCACGCCGTTTCTCTCAGTGTGCATGGGCCTCAGTCTCCTTATGGTTGCGCTCTCGACTGCCAGTTACGTGAAACGCTTCGTTGAAATTATGCATGTAACGACCATAGTTTGAAGAACAATGGGACTTCTGGATAAAATAGGCGTGGGCCGGCTTCGTGAAGGATTGGCGAGAACGAGGAACGGACTCTTCGGTGCGGTGACCCGCATTCTGACCGGCAGTGCGAAGGTCGATGAGAAACTGCTGCAGGGCATGGAAGAGAGTCTGATCGCCGCCGATGTCGGTGCGGGAACGGCCGCGGAAATCATCCAGGTGCTGCGTGATCGCTCGAAAAAGGAGTTTCTCCCGGAAGCAGCGGCGCTGTTGCCGCTTCTGAAGGAGGAAATCGCCCGCCGCCTGACCGTTTCCGGATTGCCGGCGGAGGAGCCACCGGCTCCGCCGTTCGTCCTTCCCGCCGCACGTCCCTTTGTGATACTGGTGGTGGGAATCAATGGCGTGGGGAAAACCACGACGATCGGCAAGCTTGCGCACCGTTACACTCAACAGGGATACCGTGTGATGATTGCCGCCGCCGATACGTTTCGTGCAGCAGCAAACGAGCAACTGGGAATATGGGCGAAGCGGGCAGGTGCGGAAATCGTTCAGCAGAAACAGGGCGCAGATCCCGCTGCAGTCGCCTTTGATGCGGTGACTGCCGCGGCCGCGCGCGGATTGGACGTGGTGATCGTCGATACCGCAGGGCGTCTCCACACGCGGACAAACCTGATGGAGGAACTGCGCAAGATCCATCGTGTGATCGGACGCCATACCCCCTCTGCGCCGCACGAAGTGCTCCTCGTCATCGACGCATCGACAGGACAAAACGGCATGCAGCAGGCGAGCCAGTTTGGATCTATCGCCGGCGTCACCGGGCTGGTCCTGACGAAACTCGACGGTACCGCGAAGGGGGGCATTGTGCTCGCCATTACGCGCGAGCTGGGAATCCCCGTGCGCTACATCGGCGTCGGCGAACGCATCGATGACCTCCAGCCCTTTGACCCGCAGCAATTCGTGGAGGCACTGTTCGAGGAATGAGCGCGATGCCAACAGGTGCAGACAGAACACCCCCGCGGCGCGTTGCAGTTCTGCCCGACCACATAGCCAACATGATCGCCGCCGGCGAGGTGATCCAGCGGCCGGAATCGGTCGTGAAGGAGCTTGTGGAAAACGCACTCGATTCCGGCGCACGTTCGCTGCAGGTGATCATCAAAGGGGGCGGGACCGATCTTGTGCAGGTGGTCGACGATGGCAGCGGGATGGACGAACAGGATGCGGTGGCGTCGTTCCTCCGTCATGCGACAAGCAAGATTGTGCGCTACGAAGATCTCGAGGAAATCAGCACGTACGGATTCCGCGGCGAAGCCCTGGCATCCATCGCCGCAGTTGCACAGGTGGTGATGACCACGCGCCGCGCGGAAGATGAGGTTGCGGTTGTTGTCCGCGTGCATCCCGGAGGGCAGACGGAGGTCTCCCGCGACGCGCGTGCCCCCGGCACCACAGTGATTGTGAGCAATCTCTTTTATACCGTCCCGGCCCGAAGGAAATTCCTCAAGAGCACACAGACCGAATTCCGGCACGTGCATGATGTTCTCGTCCGCACTGCGCTTGCCCATCCCGAGCTGTCGATCGATTTTACAAGCGACAATGAAACAGTGTTCCGGCTCAAACCCTCGTCTGTGGAACAGCGGATCACCGACCTGTTCGGCCAGCGCACCGGAGAGTCGCTGCTAGGCGTCAATGAAGAGACGGAGTTCCTTTCGGTGACGGGCTTTTTGGGAAAACCGACGTACGGACAGAAGACGCGCGTGCATCAATACGTGTTCCTGAACGGCCGCTTCATTTTCAGCCGGAACATCGCACATGCGGTCCTGGGGGGGTACGAGCATTTGTTGGAAAAAGGGTCGTTCCCGTTCTTTATACTGTTCCTGCAGATCGATCCCCGCCGTGTCGACGTGAATATCCATCCTTCGAAGATGGAAGCGAAGTTCGACGATGAGCAGGGGATCTACCGCTTTGTCGGCGCACTCGTGCGTAGGGCGCTTGGTGCGTCGGGAGCCGTGCCGGCGATGACTCTTGTGGGGGGTACCAACGCCGGAGATCCACTCGGGCTGCGGTTCACGGCGGCACAGCACGGCGGCGAGTCGCGCGGGTTCTCCGCCTCACACTGGTTCCTGCCCGAGCGGGTGAATCAGGCGACAGGGGAAATCCTTCCTCCGCTGCCGTTCCATCAGGAAGCATCGGTACCCGGTGCCGGCGGAGCGCTGCAACCGGAGTTCAGCGCGGCCGATGAGCCGGGTCCGCTGCTCTGGCAACTGCACGACAAGTATATTTTGTCGCAGAATAAGAACGGTTTGATGATCGTCGATCAGCACGTCGCCCACGAACGGGTGCTCTATGAGAGAGTTTTGGATAGATTCCAACGCGGGATGCGGTCGTCGCAACAGCTGCTCTTTCCGTGCACGGCGGTCTTTTCGGCGGCGGACTATTCGCTCATCGAAGAAATTTTGCCGCATCTCGCCGAGCTGGGGTTCGACATCAAGCCGTTCGGCAAGAGTACCGTCATGATCGAAGGCGTTCCCACTGACGTGCGCCCGGGTCACGAACAATCGATTCTCGAAGAAATCCTGTCGTTGTACAAGGAGTTCCGCCGGGATGCGCCGACCGACGTGCGGGACAACCTGGCGAAGTCGTTCTCATGCAAGTCGGCGATCAAAGCGGGGGATCCGCTGTCGGAACAGGAGATGCGTTCGCTGATTGACCAGCTCTTTGCCACCCGCATTCCGTACGTTTGCCCTCACGGCAGGCCCGTGCTTCTGCGTATTCCGATAGACGAGCTTGACCGCAGGTTCGGCAGACGCTGACAGTGCAGGCGACCGGCCGCTCCATGGACGAATCTTGCAATTCATGCACCCGGTTCGTTAATTAAAAGAATATGTCGTTCAACGGTTGAGATCAGGAACAAGAAATGGCGAAATCCACAGTTGCAGTGCTGAAGACAACACCCGAGACGGTGCTCAAAGACTACGGACGCCTTGCAGAATTGGCAGGAATGTCCTCGGCGCTGGACAAGAACGCCACAACAATTCTGAAGGACAATATCTCCTGGCATTTTCCGTTCCCCGCGGCAAACACCGCGCCCTGGCAACTCGAGGGCGCAATTCTCGCGTTGCAGAAATCGGGCTACATCCTCATCACCGCCGTGCAAAACAAAACGGTGGTCACCGATGCCTTCAAGGGGGAGGACCTCAACAAGTATGTTCCGCTCTTCCGCAAGTACGGCATACCCGTGCTGTTCAACTTCCGCGAGGAGGACATGAAGTGGGTGTCATACCGTCCCAAGAAGAAGATGCATGTGCTCGATAAGATTTATCCCGAAGGCATAACGATCCCCGATTACTTCTTCGGCAAGAACATCGTTCATCTCCCCACGGTGAAGTGCCACATTTATACGACGACCACCGGTGCAATGAAGAATGCCTTCGGCGGACTGCTCAACACGAAACGGCACTACACGCATTCCTGGATACACCGCACGCTTGTGGACCTGCTCGCCATCCAGAANNGACCAGGTGGCCATTGACGCCGTGTCGGCAAAGATGATGGGTTTCGATCCGCTCTCTATCGAATACATCCGCGTTGCTCACGAAGACGGGCTGGGTGTCGGGGATGTACGCGACATCACGATTGCAGGCGCCGATATCTCCAACGAATCCTGGGGCTTCCATGTGGGCAACAACCTGGCGAGCATGGCAGGGCATCTGACCTGGTTCGGACCGCTCAAGGGGATGCAGAACCTNNGACCACGCACTGGGGGAGACTGTTCCAGAAGTACGAGCAACTTGCTCCGGCGCCGGCGGACGCGAAGCCGTAAGCGGAGAACGGATGTGAAATCCAAAACGCGCGCCGAGCTCGCGCTTATCGCAGCGACGTGTGTCTGGGGGGGGACGTTCCCGATCGTCAAGGTCGGGATGAACTATGTATCGCCGGTCCTGCTGATCGCCGTCCGTTTCGTGGTGGCGACCGTTGTTCTGCTGCTCTTCTTCCACCGGCGAATTTTTCCCATCCCCAGGGCATCCATGATGAAGGGTGCCGTGCTCTCACTCTTCATGTTTCTCGGATTCGTCGCACAGAACATCGGCCTGACCATCACCTCGGCATCGAAGTCCGCTTTCATTACCGGGATGATGGTGATTTTCNNTCACCTCACCGGTTGGCGCGGGCTTGAATGCCGGGGATGCGCTGACACTGGTTTGTGCCCTCCTGTTTGCCGTCTACATCGTCTATCTTGACGTGATATCGAAAGAGATGACGCCGATGCAGCTTGTCTTTCTCCAGATGTTTTGCACTGCAATGTACGCTCTCATCGCAACGCTTGCTTTCGAGACGCCGGTGTTTCACTGGTCAGGCGAGGGGATCGCGGCGCTGCTCTATTTGACGTTCCTGGCCACGCTCGTGACCACCTACGTGCAGACGAGGTTCCAAAAAGATACCACTCCCACACGTGCAGTTGTCATTTTCTCCATCGAACCCGTGGTCGCTTCACTCATGGCTGCCTTGATTCTCGGAGAACGGATGGGCACGCTGGGCGTGTTTGGAGGAGCGCTCATCGTCGGCGGCGTGCTGATATCGGAACTTTCCGATGCCGTTCCGTGGCTCAATCGATCGGTGGACCGTTCGTCCGACCGTTCGGTCGAGGGGGATTCTTGATTTTCTGGTTGTCAGGCCGTACACTAATGAAATGAATGTCCGTGCGCGCATTATCGTGGCGGGAATGGTGCAGGGTGTGGGGTTCCGGTGGTTCACTGCACGGGAAGCGCAGAAACTCCACCTTGCCGGATTTGCCCGCAATCTCGCAAATGGCGCTGTGGAGGTGGAGGCGGAAGGGGAGCGGGGCATGGTGGAAGAGCTTATCGCTGTGTTAAAAGTCGGCCCGCGCGCAGCAGATGTTCAGGATGTGCAGATCACATGGCAGCAACCATTGATGGAGAGAGTGCGTTTTGAAATCCGCTGATCCACACAATGCGCGCACCGGGTACGGGTATGACGTGCACCGGCTAGTGCCCGGCCGGCGGCTGGTCCTCGGCGGCGTCGAAATCCCGTCGGACATGGGACTGGAGGGACACTCCGATGCCGACGTGCTCGTTCATGCCATCTGTGACGCGCTGCTGGGGGCGGCGGCATTGGGGGACATCGGCACACATTTTCCGAACACCGACCCCCAGTATCGCGGCATTTCCAGCCTGACGTTGCTGAGCCGTGTCGGCAATCTGCTTGATGCGGAAGGCTACGGATTGCTCAACATCGACGCCATGGTGATTCTTGAAAGTCCCAGGATCCTTCCCTACGCCGAAGCTATGCGCACGGCGATCGCAGGAGCGTTGGGCGTTTCTCCCGCGCTGATCTCTCTCAAGGCAACAACCGGCGAAGGACTCGGCTTCGCCGGCCGCGGCGAAGGCGCAGCGGCCCATGCCGTGGCTTCGATCATTCGCATATAGGGCGAGTATAGGGCGAAAATAGGGCGAGTATAGTCGGCGAGTATAGCCGGCGAATGTAACCGGCGGACCTCATCCGTTCACGAAAGAAAGCTATGCAGGATTTCTTCCAGTATCTCAACAGTATCGATCCACTCGTGGTGTATGCATTGGTGCTCGGGTTTGCCCTTGTGGAGAATCTCTTTCCTCCCTCCCCGAGCGACATGATGATTATCGCGGCAGGATCTCTGGTGGGGATCGGGAAGGTGGACTTCGTTGCGACTCTCCTCTTCGCGACCGCGGGAAGTACCATCGGGTTTGTGATCATGTACAAAGTCGGCGATTGGTTCGGAGCCAACATCCTGGAGCAGGGGAAACTGAAGTTTATTCCCATTGAAGCCGTGCATAAAGTGGAACGCTGGTTCGCCCGCTACGGCTATGCGATCATCGTGATCAATCGATTCCTCACCGGAACCCGCGCCGTGGTTTCGTTTTTCGCCGGGATGTCCGAACTCAAGCTGCCCATGACGACCCTGCTGTGCGCGGTGAGTGCTCTGGCCTGGAATGCAGTGCTGATCACCATCGGTTTCTATCTCGGCCAGAATTGGGACCGCATCAGCCTCCTGCTGAGCACCTACAGCCAGCTGGCAACGGCAGTGGCCATTATTATTGTTGTTCTTCTCGTCATACGATTCGTTCTTAGTCGCCGCAGCGCCGGAGCAGGCCCGGCATGATCGATTTTCTGTATACCCTCGATGTTGCCATTTTCCACTTTATTAACGTGGGGTTGAGCTCCGCCGTAGGCGATCTGTTCTGGCCTGTCGTGACCGATTACGACAAGACTCTGGCAGGGCGGATCGTCATTGTCGCGATCTGGCTCTGGCTTGTCATCAAGGGGGGCAAACGGGGACGAACCGTCGCATTCCTTGTGATAGTGGTGATTGTGTGCTCTGACCAGTTCAGCAGTTTCGTCGTGAAGCCGGTGTTTGCGCGGCTGCGTCCCTGCCACATTGTGGATGGTGTGCCTGCGGTGGCGGATGTGCATCTTCTTGTCGGGTGTGGCGGAGGAAAGGCGTTTCCTTCATCGCATGCCGTGAACAACTTTGCAGCGGCGACGTTGTTTGCTTTGTACTATCGCCGGTGGAAATATGCCTTCTTTGGCTGGGCGACGCTGATCGCGCTGTCGCGCGTGTTCGTCGGCGTTCACTATCCTTCGGACATTCTGGGCGGGGCTGTCATCGGCAGCCTGGTTGCATGGCTGGTTGTGATCGGTTGGCGCGAGCTGACGCGTCGCTGGATCCCGCGCTGCGTTGTCGACACCGTTGAGCAGCATGCACGATGAACGCGCCTGATCGACATATCGAACGAAGCCGGTTTTACTTTCTCGCAGTGATGTCGGGCCTGCTGCTGGGACTCTCCTTTCCTCCGTTTCCCCTCGGCCTCTTCGCATGGGTCGGGCTGGTGCCGTTGCTCTTTGTGCTGAATGCCTTCCACCGTCCACGCGGGACATTCCGGTTCATGTATGTCGCGTTGCTCGTGTTTCATGTTATTACGGTGAACTGGACGGGTGACTACGTGCAGGCAAAGGATGCCTACATGATGATCGCCGGTGCGGCCACCATGATCCTTCATCCGCTCTTTTATTTCCTTCCGCTCGGCGGCTACGTCGTACTGCGCCGGCATCTGGGTGAGCCGGTGGCACTCACCGCGCTTCCGTTTCTCTGGGTCGGGTACGAGTACTCTCACTCGCTGACCGAGTGGTCGTTTCCCTGGTTGACAATCGGGAACAGCCAGTCATACGACATTGCGAGGATCCAGTTCATTGAGTGGACGGGAGTGTTTGGTATTTCCTTCTGGGTGCTGGTGCTGAATGTGCTGGCGTATCTGCTTGTCCGGGCGCTTCTCGAACGACGCCCTGTGCGTTCGCGTGCGGTCATGCTCCCTGCCGGACTGCTTCTGCTGCTGGTTGTGCTTCCGTCTGTCCACGGATGGTACATGCTGAGAACCGACCGGGGTGGCGGCACTATGCCGCGTAGTGACGGCACGCCGCGCGATTCCATCACGGTGGGCATTGTGCAGGCGAATATTGATCCCTGGGACAAGTGGACGCAGAACGGATATGCAACCGTTGATCTGTACATGAGCATGACGCGTGCACTTGTGGAAAGCACTGCTGCGCGCAAGCCCGCGCTGGTACTCTGGCCGGAAACCGCGTTTCCCTTCGACGTGCTCAATCCGGCAAACCACGACCTGCTCGCATCGTTACAGCATGAGACGAGCGAGTGGGGGACGAGCGTGCTGACCGGTCTGCCGCACCGCGTGACGTACGCCGATTCTCTCTCGGCGCCGCGGAGCGCGCGCCGTGACAAGGTGACGCAGCAGAGATACGATTGGTTCAACGCGGCCACCCTGATTCAATCCGGCGGCGATGCGCCGGCATGGTACGGGAAGATGAAGATGGTGCCGTTTGCAGAGCGCGTGCCGTATGCCGAAGCGTTTACTTTTTTGGATTTCCTCCGCTGGGATGTCGGCATCGGGGGATGGCAGATTGGGCCGGATACCACTCTGTTTGTCGAGCAACGCACGGGCGCCCGCTTCAACACGCTCATCTGCTATGAGTCCACGTACCCCGGTTTCGTTGCCACCTTTGTACGGAAAGGTGCCGAGTTCATCACACTGATTACCATCGACAGCTGGTGGGATCATATGTCGGGCGCGTATCAACATCAGCAGATGGCGATCTTCCGCGCGATTGAAAACAGGCGCTGGGTTGTCCGCTGCGCGGTCGGCGGTATTTCCTGCTTCATCGATCCGTCCGGCCGGGTATATGATGCAACCGAACTCTTCACGAAACGGACACTCAGCCGGCAGATTGAGCGGCGAACGGAACTGAGCTTCTACACACGGCATGGCGACTGGCTTGGGGACATCTCGCTCTGGGTGGCGCTGATACTTGTCGCCGCCGCAATGGGGCAGGCATTCTTGAAGAAACAACGCAGACAACTATGGCAGACATGACAATCGATTTGCGCAGTGATACCGTCACGCGTCCCTCCGCGGAGATGCGCAGCGTTATGGCAAGCGCTGAAGTGGGTGACGATGTGTACGGCGAAGATCCCACGGTGAACCGGCTGCAGGAGCGTATCGCGCGGCTGCTGGGAAAGGAAAATGCGCTCTTCGTCACGAGCGGTACGATGGGGAACCAGCTCAGCATCAAGGTACACACGCAACCCGGTGACGAGCTCATCGCTGAACGGGATGCCCACATATTCCAGTACGAAACGGGTGGAGCGGCCTTTCTTTCGTCGGTTCAGGTCCATACGGTGCACGGTGAGCGGGGGATCCTCACTGCCGGGCGCGTACGGGAAGCAATCAGGCCCGACATCTATTAGATGCCCCGCACACGGCTCGTTTGTCTCGAGAACACACACAACAGGGCGGGCGGAACGATATACCCTCTGCGGGTGATCGAGGAGATAGAGGCGCTGGCCCGCGAAAAGAAGTTGAAAATGCATCTCGACGGGGCCCGGCTCTGGAATGCGTGTGTGGCAACAGGGATCGCCCCTGCTACGTACGCCGGTTTCTTTGATTCGGTCTCCGTGTGTCTCTCCAAGGGTCTGGGCGCTCCGGTGGGGTCTGTCATCGCCGGGTCAAGAGAGTTCATCGACAGCGCACGGCACTATCGCAAGATCTTCGGCGGCGGCATGAGGCAGGCGGGAATTCTTGCGGCTGCGGGGCTCTATGCTCTGGACCACAATATCGCCAGATTGCAGGAGGATCATGAAAAGGCAAAAATCCTCGCGGGAGCCCTCGCCCGCGCGAAGGGGTGCACAATTGATCCGAATTCAGTGGAAACAAATATTGTCATTGCGGACATCTCGCGGACAGGGGTGGGGACCTCCCTGATCATAGAGAAGTTGAAGGAAAAGGGGGTTCTTATCGGTGATGCGGGAACCACACGGATACGATTCGTAACACATCTGGATGTCTCACTGGAGCATGTACAGACCGCCGCCAGGTATATCGAAGAAGTATTTGCAGGTTTTACTTGATTTTTACCGTTAGAAGATGTATCATGGTACGGTTTGTAGAGTGGTGTAGTTTGTAGAAATAGCCCGGTTTGGGCTATTTTTGTTTGCTAAGTACGGCAGTATATGCGCATTCCTGACGAACTCCGCAGTATTGTCGATCAGAGCGTGATTGCGTGCAGCGCGCACCTGATCGATCTCGTTCTTCGCGGCGACCCCCGTCGGCCCGTAGTGGAGGTCTTTGTCGACGCAGAGGGGCCGGTGACGATGGATCTTTGTTCGGAAATCAGCAGGCGTATAGCTGAGGGGATTGATGCCGGTGGATTTCTTGCCGGGACCTACAGGCTCGAGGTGTCGTCGCCGGGCATCGACAGGCCGCTGCGGTACCAGTGGCAATACCGCAAACATTGCGGGCGTATTCTGCGGCTGAAGGTGCAGCCGCCCGGGGGAGCGGGCTGCGAAATTCGCGGAACGCTGCTGGCAGCGGATGACGCTGGTGTGCAGCTCCACACCACTGCAGGGGAAGAGAAGCATATTCTGTACGCCGAAATTCAAGAAGCGAAAGTGATCCCACCCTGGTGAGTACCAGGGCGGGCAACGTGTAATTCTGAGGAGGAAGGGATGAATTCCGAGATTGTCGAATCGTTCTCGCAGATGGTCCGGGAAAAGGGGATCGACAAGGACATTCTGGCCGGGGTGGTGGAAGACGTTTTCTCCATGATGGTGCGCAAGAAATACGGGCTGGAGGCCAAGTTCGATGTCGTTGTCAATATGGACAAGGGCGACATTGAGATTTTTCTTGAGCGGGAGGTCGTCGAGACCGTTGAGAATCCGATGACACAGATCGACGTGGAGACCGCGCGTGAGGTGTCGGGTGAAGATCTCGCGGTGGGTGAAGACTACGTGGAAGTGGTGCCGCTTGTGAACTTCGGACGGCGTCTGGTGGTGAGCGCAAAACAGAACCTGAACCAGCGCATCAAGGAGATCGAGCGCGAGCAGGTATTCAACGAATACAACAGTACCATCGGTGATATCATTGTCGGCGAGATCTACCAGCTGCGCCGGAACGAAATACTGATCAACCATAACCGGAACGAGCTGATACTTCCCAAGAGCGAACAGATTTTCAAAGAGCGCTACAAGAAGGGGGAAACGATCCGGGCGGTGGTAAAGGAAGTCCGCCGGAACAACGGGAACCCCGCGGTGATTGTGTCGCGCGCCGATTCGTCGTTCCTGACGAAGCTGTTTGAGATGGAAATCCCGGAAATCTATGACGGCATCATCGAGATCAAGCGGATTGCCCGTGAACCCGGCGAACGCGCGAAAGTCGCGGTGGAATCGCACGACGACCGCATCGACGCCGTGGGTGCGTGCGTGGGCATGAAGGGCGTCCGCATCCATACGATCGTCAGGGAACTGAACAACGAGAACATTGATGTGATCAACTACAGCGAGGTGCCGGAGGTATTCATTGCGCGATCCCTGGCGCCGGCAAAACTGAAAAGTGTGGAGCTCGACAAAGAGAGCAAAACCGCAAACGTGCTGGTGGTCGCCGATCAGGTGTCTCTGGCAATCGGGCGCAACGGTCAGAATATCCGTCTCGCCAGCAAACTCACGGGGTATGAAATCACCCTCATCAAAGAGGGCGGCGACGAGGAGGAGTACGATATCGAGCTTGTGGACTTCAAGCCCGAGCTTGGCGATGAATTGTACATGAAGCTGATCGAAGCGGGTCTGGAGACTGCGAATGACGTGCTGAGCGCGAGCATGGATTCGTTGCTGGCGATCGAGGGGTTGACGGAGGAACGGATCAAGGAAGTGCGCGAAATGATTCGTCGCGACCTTGAGGAAGCAGAAGTGGATGAAGAAGAAGAGGTTGTAGAAGATGGGAAAGCGATCATGACGGCGACGCCGGATGATCAGCCCCCGTCCGACGCGCCCAAGGCGCAACCCCCGGCAGTGCCGCCGGCGGGAACCGGTGCTTCCGAAGAAGCGCCGAAGAACTCGTAAAGGAGTCGCATGTCCGACATTGTCGAAAAAAAGAAAAAGTTGTATAAGGTCGCGACCGAGCTCAATCTCTCGCATGAGACGCTGATTGAGTTCCTCCGCAAGAAAGGGCATGAGGTCAAGGGCCACATGTCGTCGGTGGATGAGCCGATGATGCGCGATATCCTTATCCACTTCAAGAAGGAAAAAGACGTTGCGGAGAAGCATCAGCGGAAGATCCAGGAAATTCGTGAGACCAAGAAGCGCGCCGAGCGTAAGGCGGTTGAGGAACGTGCCGAAGCGGGCGGGAAAGTTACGGCCGCAGCGCAGGATGCGAAGCCGGTAACGGCCGAAGCCGAGCCCGTGACTGCCGAGCTGGAAGTGGAAGTATCCACCCTGACCGGTGTTCCGGGTCCCGAAGGTGCACCGTCTGGCGCGGTTGAACCTGCGGCCGGAGAGGAAGCCGGACCAGCAGCGGAGCCTGTTGCCGAAGAACCACACCCGGCCATGACGGCAGTGGAAGAAGTTGCCGTTGCCCCGCCGGTGGCTGAGGCAGAACATGCTGATGAGCCGGTTGCCGCGGAGGAGGCTGGGGAAGCACAGCTTGCGGAATCCCTGGCCCGCGCCCGGGAGAAGGGGAAGAAGCCGGAACCGCGTTCTCCTCTTGAGATTCAGAAAGAGCGCAGCGGAAGGATGGGGCTGACCATCAAGGGCAAGATGGATCTTGCGCCGAAAAGACCCGCTCCGGGCCGTGGTGCCAAGGCCACCGCTCAGGGGCCCCCCGCAAAAGCGGCACCAACTGCGGCGGAGAGCGACGAACACAAGAAGAAGAAAAAGAAGAAGCACATTGGCGCGAAGGACGCCGTTGAGGTCAAACCGGTTGAGGCCGAAGAGGGCAGTGACAAGAAAAAGAAGAAGAAAAAGAAACTCCGGCACAAGGAAGTCAATCAGACCGAAGTCAAGGACGCCATCCGCCGTACGTTTGCGGCCATGGACGACAGCGCCGTCAGCGGACGCGCGGTCTTCAAGAAAAAGAAGCGAAGGGAACGCGAGGAAGAAGAGGCACGGGCGGAGGAAGAGGCACGCCGCGAATCCGGCATCCTCAGGGTGACGGAATTCGTCTCCGTGAACGACCTTGCGAATCTCATGCACGTCAATGTGGCCGAAGTGATCAAGAAGTGCCTGGAACTCGGGATCATGGTGTCCATCAACCAGCGTCTTGAGAAGGACACGATCACGCTTGTTGCCGACGAATTCGGCTACCAGGTGGAGTTCATTTCGGCCGTCGAAGACGAAGGGGAGATTCCCGAGATCGTCGACGGTGCAGAGGTGATGCTCAAACGGGCTCCCGTGGTGACCATCATGGGGCACGTCGATCACGGCAAGACGTCGCTGCTGGACTTCATCCGCCGCTCGAATGTCGTCGCGGGCGAAGCAGGCGGCATAACCCAGCACATCGGTGCGTACGAAGTAACGACACCTTCGGGGAACAAGATCACCTTCCTTGACACCCCCGGTCACGAAGCGTTCACCGCAATGCGTGCGCGGGGTGCGCAGATCACCGACATCGTGGTGCTTGTTATTGCGGCCGATGACAGCGTCATGCCTCAGACTCTGGAGGCCATCAGCCACGCGCGCGCCGCGGCCGTGCCGATCATCATCGCGATCAACAAGACCGATAAGCAGGACGCCAATCCCGAGCGGATCCGCCAGCAGTTGTCAGAGCGCGACATCCTTGTCGAAGAATGGGGAGGCAAATACCAGTGCGTTGAGCTCTCCGCGAAAACCGGCAAGAATGTCGACCTGTTGCTCGAGAAGATCATTCTCGAAGCGGACGTGCTGGATCTCAAGGCAAATCCCAACCGGCTTGCGTACGGCACGATCGTCGAGGCACAGCTCGACAAGGGGAAGGGTATTATCGCCACAATTTTGGTGCAGAAAGGGACGCTGCGTATCGGCGACCCGTTCATCGGCGGTATCTACAGCGGCAAGGTGCGGGCCATGTACGACGAACGCGACAACCGTCTGGAAGTGGCCGGACCGTCATGCCCCGTGCAGCTTACCGGTCTTGACGGTATTCCCCAGGCCGGCGATACGTTCGTTGTCCTGGATTCCGACGTGTCGGCCCGCGAAATCAGCCTGCGGCGTCAACAACTGAAGCGCGAGCAGGACTTCCGTCAGGTGCGTTTGACAACGCTGGACGACATTTCGCAGCAGATCAAAGACGGACAGGTAAAAGAGCTGGGTGTGATCGTGAAGGGCGACGTGGATGGCTCCGTGGAAGCCCTTGCCGACTCGCTCATGAAGATACAGCACAAAGAGGTGAAGCTCCGCGTCATTCACAGCGGCGTCGGGACAATCTCCGAATCGGACGTGATGCTGGCCACCGCCTCTGGTGCGGTGATCATCGGGTTCCGCGTGCGCCCCAACCTGAATGCCCGCCGCCTGGCAGAAAAGGAAAAGGTCGACATCCGGATGTATACCATCATCTACGATGCCATCGAGGATATTCACAAGGCGCTCGAAGGAATGCTCTCTCCGGAAAAGAAAGAAGAGATCATGAGCACCATCGAGATCCGTGCGCTGTTCAAAGTGCCGAAGGTGGGCAACATTGCCGGATGCTATGTTCTGGACGGCAAGATTGCCCGCAACCATCGTGTGCGCCTCCTGCGCGATGGGATCCAGATATTCGAGGGAACCATCAGCTCTCTCAAGAGGCTGAAGGACGATGTGCGCGAAGTCGAGTCCGGATTCGAGTGCGGCATCGGGCTCGAAAACTTCAACGACGTGAAGGTCGGCGATACCATAGAGTCGTTCCGCATCGTTGAAAGCAAACGGAAGCTCTGACATGTCCATCCGTACAGCGCGCGTTGCATCGTTGATCAAGGAAGAAATCGGTGCAATTCTCATCCGGGAATACAGCTCCCCGGCACACGGATTCACGACCGTCACCGACGTTGCGGTCACCGGCGATCTCCGTATTGCCAAGGTATATTTCAGCGTGATGGGGACGCCCGAGGTGCAGCGGAAGACGATGGAGATGCTGGAGGGGGAGCGGAGCCACATGCGCGGCATCGTGGGCTCGCACCTCCGGATGCGCTTCGTCCCGGAGCTGCAGTTTGTTCATGATACTACGATGGACCGCGTGGACCGTATCAACACGCTGATCCGCGAGATCCACAAGAATGACGATGAACTCAAACACGACCAATGATGCGGGCCTGAACAGCATCCCGGGCGAGGTGCTCCTGATTGACAAGCCCTCCGGGTGGACTTCGTTCGACGTAGTGAACAAGCTGCGCCGTGCCGCCGGCGGCCTGAAAATGGGCCATGCCGGCACGCTGGATCCGATCGCAACGGGGCTGCTCATCATCTGCACGGGCAGAAAGCGCAAAGAGATCGACCGGTTCGTGGGCCTTGACAAGGAATATATTGCCGAAATGCGCCTCGGCATCCGGACCCCGAGTTTCGACAGCGAGACGGAACCGGTGGAAGAACGCAGCACGGAGGGGGTAACGGAACAAAAGGTCCGTGACATTGTGCGCGAATTCATCGGCCCTCAAATGCAGATGCCGCCGATGTGGTCTGCGGTGAAAGTCGGCGGCAAAAGGCTGTACGCGCTCGCCCGGAAGGGGATCGACATCGAACGTCCGGCGCGCCCGATCGTCGTGCACGAACTTGAACTTGTGGAATGTGCTGTTCCCCGGCTGGTGATACGGGTCGCCTGCTCGAAGGGCACGTATGTGCGGTCGCTGGTCAACGACATCGGCATGCGTTTGGGTTGCGGTGCGTGCCTGACGGCCTTACGTCGCACCAGGATCGGCCCCTACAGTGTGGACGATGCATCCGGTATCGTGCAGGCAGTGGCACATTTGGAAGGCAGCTTCGCGCGGAGTCTATGAACGTCATCCGTTCTTTGGAAAAGATTCGGTACGCCAAGAATTCGGTGGTCACCGTCGGCACTTTCGACGGAGTCCACCGGGCACACCGGGAAATCATCCGTGAGGTGGTGAACCGCGCGCACATGCGGGAAGGGCGGAGTGTGGTTGTCACGTTCGATCCGCATCCCAAAGCGGTCGTGGCGTCCGCACGGGGCCCCGTGCAACTTCTCTCCACGCCCGCCGAGCGGATAGCAATGCTGATCGAGTTGCAGGTGGACGACCTGGTGATCATCCCTTTCACCTACGAGTTCTCGCGCATCAACGCCGCGACGTTCTATCAGGACTACGTGAACAGACTGATCGGCGTGAGCGAAGTTGTGGTCGGGTACGACCATATGTTCGGGCGCGACAGGGAAGCGGGAACGGGTGAGCTTGTAACGCTGGGCCGGACGTTGGATTTTTCGGTGTTTGCGGTGCATCCGTTTACGCTTGACGGCGAGGCGATCAGCAGTACGCGGATCCGGCGTGCGCTGATCGGCGGCGATCTGGATCGCGCGGAGCGGATGCTGGGATATCCTTACCGTCTGACCGGAGAGGTTGTCAGCGGCGATCATCGGGGCCGGACTCTTGGATTTCCGACGGCCAATATGGTACCGGACGATCGCAACAAACTCGTTCCCGGCAACGGGGTGTACCTGGCGGCGGTTCATGTCGCGGGCACGCACGCTTTTGGCATGATGAACATCGGTGTCCGTCCGACTCTGACCGCGGGCGAGCACCGCGTGCTGGAAGTCCACATACTCGATTTTGACCGTGATATCTATGACGAGACAATGACCGTGACCTTTCTTCGGCGGCTCCGTGATGAGCGCAAGTTCGGATCGCGTGAGGAACTGGTCGAACAATTAGAGCGGGACCGCGACGCGGCTCGTCAGGCCCGCATGAGTGTCACGTATTCTCCAACACAACCCAAGGAGTAAAGGAATGGCAATTACGAAGGAGACGAAGACAGGTATTGTCGCAAAGTATGGCAAGACGCCGAAGGATACAGGAATTCCCGAAGTCCAGATCGCGCTGTTGACGGCACGCATCAACGATCTGACGCCGCACTTCGAAAAATTCAAGAAGGATCATCATTCGCGCGTCGGTCTGTTGAAGATGGTCGGGAAGCGCCGTCGCTTGCTGGACTATCTCCGCGAGAAGAACATTGAACGGTACCGCAAGATCATCGAAGAATTGAATCTCCGTAAGTAACAGTTGTCTTAACAATTGCAGGGTGTAATGAAAGTCATAAAAGAAATTGAGATAGGGGGAAAGGTGTTCTCCCTGGAGACCGGGCGCTTCGCCAAACAGGCGGACGGCGCGGTGATGGCGCGGTACGGCGATACCATGGTGCTGGCCACCGTGGTTGCCAATGACGAGCCCACAATCGGTCAGGATTATTTCCCCCTCCAGGTCGAGTATCGCGAGAAGGCTGCATCAGCGGGTAAAATACCCGGCGGTTTCCTGAAACGTGAAGCCCGTCCATCGGAGAAGGAAATCCTCTCCGCACGCGTCATCGACAGGCCCATCCGGCCGATGTTCCCGGAATGGTACCAGTGCGAGACGCAGGTCATCGTTACAGTCTACTCCTCCGATCAGGAGCATGACGGCGACGTGCTCGGCGCAGTGGCTGCGTCCGCGGCGCTTGCGATATCCGACATCCCGTTCACAGGACCGATCGCAGAGGTCCGTGTCGGCCGCCTCAACGGCGAGTTTGTAATCAACCCCACCTACACGCAGATCCTGACCAGCGACCTTGATATCACGGTCGCGGGAACGGATGACTCCATAGCGATGGTGGAAGGAGAGGCCCGGGAGATCTCCGAGAAGGAAATGCTGGATGCCCTGGTGTTCGCGCACGGGTACATCAAGCAGATCTGTGCCCTGCAGGTTGAACTGGCCAGGGAAGTCGGCAGGCAGAAGCGCGTTCAGCCTGACGGCAACGCACACGCGGCCTTGAAGGCGGAGGTGAAAAATCTTGCAGAAGAGCGCATCCGCACGCTGGCCGGCAAGGCATTGCTCAAAGAAGACCGCGCAAAACAGACAGCCGACCTTCAGAAAGAGGTGCTGGCCGCGCTTGCCGAACGCTATCCCGAAGAGGAAGGCGTCATCAAGGAAGCGCTGCACGACCTCGAGTACCATGCAATGCGTGACATGATTCTGACCCATGGCCGCCGTCTGGACGGACGAGGGCTTCGCGATATCCGTCCGATTACGATCGAACTCGGTCTCCTGCCTCGCACGCACGGCTCCGCGCTGTTCCAGCGAGGTGAGACGCAAAGCCTGACCACGGTCACGCTGGGCACCAAGCTCGATGAGCAAATCATCGACGGTCTCGGGCCCGAGTCATCGAAGCGTTTCATGCTGCACTACAACTTCCCGCCGTTCTCGGTCGGGGAGGTCGGGCGCCTCGGCTTCACCGGCCGCCGCGAAGTCGGTCACGGCAACCTGGCCGAACGCGCGATCAAGAACACGATGCCGCCGGCGGATTCGTTCCCCTATACGGTGCGCATTGTGTCCGACATTCTGGAGTCGAACGGTTCTTCCTCCATGGCGACGGTCTGCGCAGCAAGCCTCGCGCTGATGGACGGCGGCGCTCCGCTCAAAAAACCCGTGGCGGGTATAGCAATGGGTCTCGTGAAAGAAGGAGACCGCGTGGCGATCCTGAGCGACATCCTTGGCAACGAGGATCATCTCGGCGACATGGATTTCAAAGTCGCCGGCACTCCCGATGGCATCACCGCCTGCCAGATGGATATCAAGATTCGCGGCATCTCGATCGAGATCATGCAAAACGCCCTCGAACAGGCACGCGAAGGCCGTATGCACATCCTCGGGAAGATGAAGGAAGCGATTGCGGAGCCGCGTGCCGACCTCTCGTCGTTTGCGCCGCGCCTGACGACCCTCCACATCCCCGTGGAACTCATCGGCGCAGTGATCGGTCCGGGCGGCAAGAATATCCGCAAGATCGTCAGCGACAGCGGGGCGGAGGTCAACATTGAAGACGACGGTTCCGTCGTCGTAGCCGCCACGTCCAAGGAATCGGCGGACAAAGCGATCGCTGCCATCGGCCGCATCACCGAGCTCCCGGAAATCGGGAAAATTTACAACGCAACAGTGAAGAAGGTTACGGACTTCGGAGCGTTCGTTGAATTCCTGCCCGGCAAGGAGGGATTGGTGCATGTCTCCCAACTCGATGTGAAGCGCGTCGAGAACCCGTCGGATGTTGTGAAAGTCGGAGATGTGTTCGACGTGAAGATCGTCGATAAGGACGACATGGGGCGGTGGAAGCTCAGCCGCAAGGCCGTGCTCGCCCCTGATCAGCCGTACGAACGCACTCCACCGAGACGGGAAGGCGGCGACAGGCCTCATGGCGACCGTCCGCACGGCGGCGACAGAGGCCACAGCAGAGGCCCGCGCAGGGATTCGCATAACGGGTAGAACAGCTGCAAGGGTTTTTGCAGAAAAGCCACGGAGAACGATGCTGTTCTCCGTGGCTTTGTAGTTCTGCAGGCGCCACTTGGGGAGGTTTTTGCTTAACGCATCAGCAACTGGTGCTTGAATCCGTTGATCTCCACGTGATGCTCAAGCCACCGCACCACATCCGGACCGTACCTGTTGAGGAAATGGAGAATGCTGAGTTGGCGTTCCTGAAGGCTGCCACCCGGGAGAATGCCGCTGACGGCTTTTTCGATCTGGCGCACTGCCGTCTCATGCTGCCGGTTCTGGGCAGCGATGGATTTTTCTTTGAGCAGGTTCACCGTTGTGGTGATTTTGCCGAAGGCATTTTCCATGGCACCGGTGAGCGTAGGATCGACTTCGCCCAAGCCGAACTTGAGCTCGTTGAGCGATTCAGTCAACCCACCCGTCACCCGGGCAAACATTTCATCCAGCTTGATTTGTGAAATCTTTTCCACTACGCGCTGAGTCAGCTGCGCAGTGTCCCCGAACAGTTCGGCCACATCCAGTCCGAATTTCTCCAGCACGCGCTGCACACGCTCTTCAACTATGGTAACACTCGCCCGCGGGAAGATCACCGGCTGAATAATTCCGAAGTGCTGGTAGAGCGGTGCGAGCTGGGCATGATAGGCGATTTCCGACGGACCGGCGACATACGCCACGGTGGGCAGTAACGTATCCTGTACCAGGGGACGCAGGATCACATTCGGGCTCAGCAACTCCGGCGTTTCAGCGGCGATGCGGAGGAGCTCTTCCGGAGGAATGAAGTGGCGCGTTCCTTTGAGGCTGAAATCATTCTCGCGCGGCTCGATCGGGTACCGCCCCCCCTTGTGGAAGAGGAAGAGGTTTATCGACTTGGGTTTGACCTGGGCGTGGTACTGGTGTTCAAGCTCTGCGCTCTGACCGATAACAATCTGTGAGGTAGCCGGATACTGCGTTACTTCACGTGTGAAGAGAGGTGACAGGAGTCGCTTGAGTCCCGGATTGTTTGCCGAAATGAACACCAGTCCTGCATCAGGAAAGAGCTGCTTGAGCCACCGGGCAAATGCCACGTTGAATGTTGTCCCTTCCCGGTAACACGCCTTCACATCTGCCAGGAGAGCGTCCGTAAATTCCGTGTGCGGCAGCGCGGAACCCAGTGTGCCCAGCGTGTGTTCTAATGATGAATCAAAAATCATTTCACCGACGGCACCAGGATTGCGTTCCGGCAGGACCCCGCCGGGTAAATACTCGACCTTCACCAACGCGCCCTTTGCATCGAGCACCTGGGCGTGATTCATTTCAGCAAAATCGTGATCTTCGCCTTCCAACCAGAATACCGGCACAAAATCCCAGCGGGGATATTTCTCTTTAAGCTTTCGGCTCAGGATGATGGTTGTAATCGTCTTGAGCACCGTATACATCGGTCCGCCGAAAAGCCCCACCTGTTGTCCGGTCACTAC
>PMMO01000175.1 GCA_003162215.1 Ignavibacteriota bacterium | reverse complement strand
ATCCGTTTCTGCCTCCCGCTCTTCCCCTATGCCACGTTCAGGTTCCTCCCGTACCTGGCCGGCCTCGGGATCGTCGGAATCATTTACGGTGCACTCGTCTCGATGGTGCAGCCGGACATCAAGAAACTCGTGGCCTATTCTTCTGTGAGCCACCTGGGGTTCGTNNGCGTTCTTCATGATCGTGATGCTTTCTTCCATCGGACTCCCCGGGTTGAACGGGTTCGTCGGGGAATTCCTGATACTCCTCGGGTCGTTCCGCTCCGCATACCTGGGCAGTCCGTGGTACGCCATCGTCGCCTCGACGGGCGTCATACTCGCCGCCGTCTACCTGCTCTGGAGCTACCAGAGGATATTCTTCGGAAAGAATGAACGTCCGGAAAACCAGGCTATTGCCGACCTGAGCGTCCGGGAGATCGCCGTCCTTGTTCCCGTCGTCCTCTTCATCGTGTGGATCGGCGTCTACCCCGGCACGTTTCTCTCGAAGAGCGCGGCATCGACAAAGCAGCTCATACACAGGATCGAGGAGACCCGCCGGGGATCGTTTGCGGGCGCGGCGCTGGAGCCAGCGCATGATGTTCCGCCGGGAGAACGGCGATGAACCCGTCGATGAGTGACCTGACCGCAATTGCGCCGCTTCTCCTCGTCGCGGGCACCGCGCTTGTCGTCGTGCTCGTCGATGCGCTTACGAAGCGGAACCGGACGCTGGGTCCGGTCCTGACGCTCGCGGGGCTGGCGGCGGCGATGGCTTTTGCGCTCCCCGCGCTCGGGGAGGCGCCGGCGTCCGCCGCCTTCGGTGGAATGGTCAGGACCGGGGGTTTCACATCCTTTTTTACGCTCGTGTTCTGCGTTTCAGGGCTGTTGAGCGTCCTTCTCTCGATCTCGTACATCGAAGCGATGGTCCCCGAGAAGGGGGAATACTACGCACTGATCCTTTTCGCAGTGTCTGGGATGATCCTGATGGCGGCGGCGGGTGACCTGGTTGTCTTTTTTCTCGGCCTCGAACTGATGTCGCTCTCCTTCTACATTCTCGCCGGGTTTGCCCGGGGGAGGAAGACAAGCAATGAGGCGGCCCTCAAGTATTTCCTTCTCGGGGCGTTTGCGACCGGATTCCTTCTCTACGGGATCGCGCTCGTCTACGGCGCAACCGGCTCCACAGCCCTCGCAGGATTCCCGTCGCGGACGGGGGGCCTCCAGCAACCGCTGCTCCTGCTGGCGGGACTTGCTCTGCTGATGATCGGACTCATGTTCAAGGTGGGCGCCGTCCCGTTTCACATGTGGGTCCCCGACGTGTATGAAGGCGCCCCGATCACCATTACTGCGTTCCTGTCGGTTGCCTCCAAAGCGGGCGGGTTCGCGTTAATGATCCGTTTCTTCAAAGTCACGTTCATCGATACGGCTGTGGCTTCTCTGCCGTCAGGGGCATGGACGATCCTGCCCGGCTTCGACTGGCGACAGATCGTCGTCCTGCTTTCTGTGCTCACCATGACGGTCGGCAACCTGGTTGCCATTTGGCAAAACAATCTGAAGCGACTGCTTGCGTATTCCAGCATCGCCCATGCGGGATACATGCTGATGGGTCTGGTGGTGTTGAGCAACGATGGCATTGCCGCGGTGATGCTGTACTTCGTAATCTACCTGTTTATGAATCTCGGTGCTTTCTACGTGGTGATGCTGATCGCGAACAAGACGGGTAGCGAAGATATCGAGGATTACAAAGGGCTGGGATCGCGTTCACCATTCCTGGCGGTCGCACTCGCGATCTTCCTGATTTCCCTGACCGGGCTTCCGCCGACCGCAGGGTTTATCGGCAAGCTCTATCTCTTTGCGGCTCTTGTGAATCACGAATGGGTGTGGCTTGCGGTTGTCGGCGCGTTGAACAGCGTTGTGGCCCTCTATTACTACGTGCGCGTGTTGCGGAATACATTCCTGCGCGCGGGTGACAAGCCAGGCCCGGCTCTGGTAACGACACGGCTTGAAGGAGCGCTGGTGCTGGTTCTTCTCGTCCCCACGCTCCTTCTCGGTGTGTACTTCACGCCACTGGTGGATCTGGCGCAGGCGTCAGTGAAGATTTTCGGAACGCCGTAATCTTTCTAATATCAACCGAATTCCATCCAACACCAACGATGGCTCGACCGCCTCGATGACGGTTGTGTGTGCGGCGACGATTTTAGCCAGTCCGCCGGTGGCAATCACACGTGCAGGTGCTCCAAGTTCGGTGCGAATTCTCTTCACGATTCCTTCCACTGCATCAACGGTGCCGAACAGCACCCCTGCCTGCATGCTGGATGCGGTATCATACCCGATGGCTGTGGGAGGGAATCGCAGTTCTATGCGGGGAAGCTTGGCTGCGCGGCGATGGAGTTCTGCAGCCGTGGACTCCAACCCCAGAGTGATCACACCACCAAGATAATCGCCCTCCTTTGAAACCACGTCGTAGGTCGTCGCAGTCCCGAAATCAATGATGATGAGCGGGCCGCCGTACTTCTCAAAACCTGCAACGGCATCGCATAAGCGATCCGCGCCGACCGCCGAGGGATCCTTGTAGTGAATACGGATCCCAAAATTGAGCGCTCCCGATATTGTTACCGGTTCGACACCGAAGTGCTTGCGCGCGAGGTGCTCGAACACAAATGTCAAATCGGGAACCACTGATGAGATACCGACGGCCTTGACCGCCGCCGTATCGATGCCTGCATCAGTGCAAAAGTTTTTGAGTGTGAGCCAGTTCTCGTCGCCTGTCCGGTGGGTAAGACTCGCCATGCGCCAGTCGGCCACAAGCTTGTCTTTTCGGTAAATGCCGATAACGGTGTGGGTGTTGCCGATATCAATTGCGAGGAGCATAGGGTTCCATATCGAGGATTGTGACGTCTCCGGCGAAGAGCGTAAGATCACCGGCATCTGTGTGCAATTGAAGTCCACCGTTTGGTGATATGCCGCTGACCGTTCCGTGCACGGTTACGCCCTGGAGATCGGCAGAGATCCGTTTACCGATGATGGGGGCAAGCTCCAGCCAGGCCGGGAGGACCGATGCGAGACCGGCGGATGTGAAGGAGTCATATTCACGCTCGAGGGATTGAAGAACGGTTCTGAACAGAGTGATCCTGTCGAGCGGATGACCTGCGTGGAGTGCCAGCGAAGTAGCCCTTGAGCGGAACGCTTCGGGGAAGATGTTCTGATTCACGTTTATGCCGATTCCGACGACGACGAACTCGAAGCCGTTCGGCCCGAGTGCGCTCTCCATCAGGATTCCGGCGAGCTTCTTTCCCTGAAGGAGCAGGTCGTTTGGCCACTTGCAATATACCGGGAGGGATGTAGCTTCCCGTAGTCCGCGTGCGACAGCAACGGCGATCGCGAGGGGGAGGAGATTGACCTGGTCCGGAGGATCCGTTGGGCGGAGAATCACTGAGAAAGTCAAATTCTCTCTCGCGTTGGCCAGCCAGCTTCGTCCCAGCCTGCCTCGCCCGGCTGTCTGCTCCTCTGCCACCACAACCGTACCTTCGGCAGCACCATTTTCAGCGAGAATACGGGCATGGTTGTTAGTCGAGTTGATGGAATCAAAAGCAAGAATGTTCGCGCCAAAACGGCGGCAATTCAAGCCTTGCTTGAGCTCCGCTGTATCAATCATGGGTCTTATATAAGCAACGGAAGCAAGAGAATCAAGCCGCGCATTGGTGCCACAATGGCATTATGGCGGCCACATTGGCACACAGATAGTCATATATGCCATTTTGACAGCAACTATCAGAAGTCGTGGGAGCATGTGTCTCTGTGTAATTGTATATTACTTAATGAGTTATAGCTTTGATAGGGACAAACGAATATGGCACGGTCATTGTAACTCACATACGATATATCATTTTGACATTTCCTTAGGAGAGACCTGAAATGGGTAAAATCATCGGAATTGACCTTGGTACAACGAACTCAGTCGTTGCTGTGATGGAGGGTAGCGATCCGCAGGTGATTCCCAACGCTGAAGGCGGAAGGACAACCCCGTCAGTCGTTGCGTTTGCCAAGAATGGAGAAAGGCTCGTCGGCCAGGCGGCAAAACGTCAGGCCGTGACGAATTCACAGAATACCGTCTTCTCTATCAAACGGTTCATGGGGCGGTTCTACAACGAGGTGAACGAGGAGATGAGGCTCGTTCCCTACAAAGTGGTGAAGGGTGACAACAACACCGCGCGCGTGGAGGCGGGAGATCGCGTCTATTCACCGCCCGAGATCAGCGCGATGATTCTTCAGAAAATGAAGCAGACCGCTGAAGACTATCTCGGGCAGAAGGTCACCGAGGCGGTCATCACCGTGCC
>PMMO01000031.1 GCA_003162215.1 Ignavibacteriota bacterium | reverse complement strand
ACGCACATCGCCCACGATTGCGTCCTCGGCGACCACGTCATCTTGTCGAATGCGGCGATGCTCGCCGGTCATGTTCTCGTGGAGGCCTGGGTGACGATCGGCGGGGTCACGCCGGTACACCAGTTCGTCAACATCGGACAGCACGCGATGATCGGCGGGGGGCTGCGTGTCCATAAGGACGTCCCTCCCTACATCCTGGCGGGAGGAGAGCCCCTGGTGTTCGAAGGGCTCAATTCTATAGGGCTCAGAAGGCGGGGATTCGCCTCCGAGGTCATCGACGCACTCGCTCGCGCCTACGGGCTGATCTACAGATCCGGGCTCAACGTCTCGCAGGCGGTGGCGCGGATCAGGGATGACGCATCGCTTGCCGGCGTCGGGGAGGTGCAGAATGTGATCGAATTCATNNTGGGCGATCTCCCTCGGGTACAACCAGGCGGCCGGGGAGCTCGACGCGCCGCGTTGCGCTGCGGACGGTGTCGATATCGTCCGGAGGCCGACCGGAGGGCGCGCGATACTCCATGCCGAAGAGCTCACCTACAGCGTTGTGATGCCGGCCGGAAGAAAGAGCATCCTCCAGGTGTACAACGAGATCAGCGCCGCGCTTGTGCGCGGCCTCGCCCTCTACGGTGTCGATGTCGCGCTGCAGAAGTCCCAGCCTGATTTTGCGAAGGAATACCGCTCTTCCTCCTCCATCCCCTGTTTTGCAAGCTCCGCCCGCTATGAAATTGAATGGCACAGACGGAAGCTCGTCGGGAGCGCGCAGCGCCGGTTCAGCGGGCCGGGGGGCGATGTGGTTCTGCAGCACGGTTCTCTCCTCTGCGGGGACGCACACCTTCGCCTGGCCGACTACCTGTCCGCTCCCGTGGCGGAGGCGCGCGAGGGGATCCTCGCCACTCTCCGGGAAAGGACGGCCGATCTGCGAATGATCACCGGCGGACCCGTTGACATGGGCTTTCTCGGCGAGTGCATCCGCCGGGGTTTCGAAGAAGCGTGGGGACTGGCGTTTACGGCGCCTGCGGGCATCCACACACAAACGGCATGAGGGGCACATGAGCACGGGACAGAAGACATCCGGGCGCGTCGTGACGACAAAAACCGTCATGACGATGAAGCGGGCGAAGGAGAAGATCGCGATGCTCACCGCCTATGATTTTCTTACCGCCAGGTACCTCGATCAGGTCGGGATCGACATCATCCTGGTCGGGGATTCGGTCGGAAACGTCGTGCAGGGTCATGAGACGACGCTCCCCGTTACGGTGGATGACATGATCTACCATGCCAAGGCGGTGAAACGGGCGGTGAAGAATGCCCTGATCGTGGTCGACATGCCCTTCATGTCGTACCAGAACAGTCTTGATGAAGCTGTCCGCAACTGCGGACGGGTCATGAAGGAAGTCGGCGTCGGCGCGGTGAAACTTGAAGGCGGCGCGTTCATCTCCGAGAAGGTCAGGCACCTTGTGGAAATCGGGATCCCGGTCATGGGTCATCTTGGCCTTACGCCCCAGGCGATCAACAAGTTCGGCACGTACGAGGTGCGTGCCACGAGCAAACAGGAAGCTGACAGGCTTCTGAAAGACGCGAGGATTCTGCAGGAAGCCGGAGTGTTCTCTATTGTTCTTGAGAAAATTCCAGCGAAGCTGGCAAAGAGAGTCACCGACGCGCTGGATATCCCGACGATCGGCATCGGTGCCGGGCCGCACTGCAACGGGCAGGTGCTTGTGGTGTACGATATGCTCGGTTTGACCGAGGAGTTTAAGCCGCGGTTCGTGCGGCGGTATGGAGAGCTAGCCGGGGATATGCGCAGATCGTTCAGGAGGTATATCCAGGACGTGAAGTCCGGTGAGTTTCCCACACTCAAAGAGAGCTATTGAAAAACCCACTTCACATCCTCATCTGCAACGACGACGGGATTGATGCGCCCGGCATTTATGCTCTGGCGCAGGAGATCAAGAACATTGCTCGTGTGACCGTGGTTGCTCCTGATCGCCAGCAGAGCGCCGTGGGACACGCGATCACGATGCAGTATCCCCTCCGGGCAATGCCGTTCCAAAAGAATGGGGAATTCTTTGGGTACGCGGTCAAGGGAACCCCCGCGGACGCGGTGAAACTTGCGGTCAAGCAGCTGTTGAAGGAACCGGTGGACATGCTTATTTCGGGCATCAACCACGGCTCCAATACCGCGATCAACATCATGTACTCAGGTACCGTCTCAGCTGCGACAGAGGGAACAATTCTCGGCATCCCATCCGTGGCAGTGTCCCTGACCACGTACGGTGAAGCTGACTTCAGCGTGGCAGCAAAATTCGCGGCGCGCCTGGTGCAACTTGTCGTCGAGAGGGGACTGCCCCCCGGCACATTATTGAATGTTAATGTGCCCCATCTTCCACCGGAGAACATCCGTGGGGTGAAAGTCACCACACAGGGAAGATCGTCATGGGAAGATACGTTTGACGTGCGCTGTGATCCTGCCGGGCGTGAGTACTTCTGGCTGACCGGTCATATGAACGTCACCGACACCGACCCCGATACCGACCAGGTGGCAATCGGTGAAGGGTACATTTCCGTGACGCCNNGTCGTGATTCTTTACCGTGGGCGTTGACATTTTGTCAAGAAAAGCGTACTATACTAGCCCTTCACGGGAACCGCTGGCAGGCCAAGAACGTTGAATGTTTAAGTTCCTTCGGGCGAGTGATTCCACGAAATAATTCGTGCAATAAATCCACCGAGTAGCTTGACATCGCGACAGGAAAGTTGTATATTTAAAGCCCGCCACTATTGCGGTCTTCAGGTTGTTCGAAGAATGTTCTTTGAAAAACAGTGTGCATNNCAGGACGAACGCTGGCGGCGTGCCTAACACATGCAAGTCAAGGGGAAACGGGTAGCAATATCCGGAGTACACTGGCGCACGGGTGAGTAACGCGTAGGTAACCTGCCTTCAGGACGGGGATAATTCAGCGAAAGTTGGACTAATACCCGATGATATCCCGGCATAGCATTATGCTGGAATCAAATGCCCGCAAGGGTGCCTGTAGATGGGCCTGCGTCCCATTAGGTAGTTG
>PMMO01000225.1 GCA_003162215.1 Ignavibacteriota bacterium | reverse complement strand
TCGAGGATGTTGCGGATATCGGCCCCACGGAAGGCGTAAATGCTCTGCGCATCATCGCCCACAACGCAGATGTTCTTGAGTCGTGCCGCGAGTTCACGCAGCAACATGTACTGCACCCTGTTGGTGTCCTGGTATTCGTCGACGAGGAGAAACTGAAACCGCAACTGATAGTGATTGAGCACATCCCGATGGCGGCGGAACAACTCGAGCGGCTTCAGAAGGAGATCATCGAAATCCATCGCGTTGTTCTTTACGAGTCGACGTTCGTATTCCTCAAAGATATCACCGGCGCGCTGCGAGGTGGGGTCATGTGCGCCCTTGCGGTAGTCGGCTGGTGATACCATGGAATTCTTGGACATGCTGATGCGGTTGCGGATGCCGGCGGGAGAATATTGTTGCGCGGAGACTCCCATGTCGTTCATGATGCTCTTGATCAGCGATTGCGAATCATCGGTATCGTAGATCGAGAACGCGCGTCCATACCCGATCCGTTCGGCTTCGATCCGGAGAATGCGGGCGAAGATCGAATGGAATGTGCCCATCCAGATTGCGCGGCTCGATGGACCGACGAGTTCGGCGATGCGGCCTTTCATTTCGTTGGCCGCTTTGTTGGTGAACGTGAGTGCGAGGATGCTGTCAGGGCGCGTGCCCTGCTGCAGCAGATACGCGGTGCGATACGTGAGCACGCGGGTCTTCCCGCTTCCGGCCCCGGCGACAATCATCACCGGCCCTTCGGTGGCCGTCACGGCATCACGTTGAACGTCGTTGAGTTCTTGCAGAAAAGACATGGAACAAAATAAGGAAAAAGGGTACGGAAGGCAACGCGCGGCGGGACAACTAAATCATCAAAGCGCCCTCAAGCTTGAGGAGGAACTCTTTCGTCTTCACGCCGCTGGCATAGCCGACGAGCGAACCGTCGGTGCCCAGCACGCGGTGGCATGGCACGATGATTGACACGGGATTGGCGGCATTCGCCCGGCCGACAGCCTGGAATCCCCTGCTCGTCCCGAGGCGTTTCGCAAGCTGTTTGTAGCTGATCGTCGTGCCGTAGGGAATCTTGCCGAGCTCCCGCCAGACGCGCACCTGGAACGGTGTGCCGATGAGGTCGATGCTCACGGCGAACTTCGCGAGCTTGCCGTTGAAATAGCGCGCCAGCTGATCAATCACTTCGCGGTTGCGTGACTTGTTGTCCGCGACTTCGCTGTCGTCAAAGTTCTCACGTAACCACCGGAAAAAATCTCTTTTCGTCTGGCGCGGAACGCTGACTTTGCAGACACCTTTCTCCGTCGAAGCGACGTAGATCAGTCCGATCTTGGATTCAAATGATGTGCAGTAGACCATGGGATGAGAGATTCCCCCGCGAGATGTCGGCGAGGATGGTCCCCGAATTCCCTCACGGGTGGGCGCGAGGCAGTATACAGAATAGACATTTCAAACGCAAGAGGAAGAGGCACCAATTCTGAATTCCATTCTGAGTTCTGAGTTCTGAATTCGAAATTCTTGATTGACCCTGATCAGAGCGTCCAACCTCCTAGAAAAATGCTCTGACCTCCGCCCTCGCCGTGTGTACGGGGCTCCCCCCCCCTTCCGCGCGTCCTTCGTAGTTCATCGTCGCTTGAAGGAATTGTGTCATGCGATACTCGAAGGCAGCGCGCCAGATCCATGTTTTTCCAGAAACCCGCCCCCCTGTCAGCTCGAACGGAAAAGCATCAACGGCCCGGGCCAGTTGCACCTCTTCACGAACAAGTTCAGCACGGGCCTGGCCGGACCCCTGGAATGCATAGGTAATCCTTACCGACTGTGCGTTGAGATTGGCTTCAAGTTCGGGCGTCTGAAATCTGTCAGTCGCCCGGCTCACATCAATTTTGAATCCGAGCTCTGCATTTTGTTGAGGACGATAGGAAAGGTCGAAAGTCACCCCGTTGCTCAAGATATCCCGTAACCGTCCTGAAGCGGAGAGCCCCCCCACCCTGTCGATCCGGTTCACATAATCAACCTGATTGGCAATCTCCGGCACGAGCTGCCACCGGAGCCGGATCGATCGCTCACGAACATATGCGTGCTCGATCCCGCCGCTCAGGTTNNTTTGCGAGTACCGGAACCGCGCCGAAAAGAGGGGACTTCCCTCAAACAGCAGGACGTCCTGGGTGAGCAATGTCGAACCGGCGATGGTGGTCGAGTCCTGCTGGAACTTGGAGAAATGAAGCATGTAAATGCTCGCCAGATCGCGTTCCGTGCTTTTCTCGTCGACACGCAGGTAGGTCTCCGAAGTGAGAGACGCAAGAATACGGGCAAGAGTGCTTCCGCCATCAACGAAACGCGAAGGCACAATGCGCAGACGGGCGCTCGTTTTCAGGTCGATGATCGGCGTCAGGGCATCGGTTGGCAGCGTGACGGCAACGAAGTCTCCGTCGAACCGCGCCAGAACAAATTCGCTTTCGTCCGCGAGACCATTGCCATTGAGGTCACCCAGATAGCGGTAGGTTCCGGTGCCCGGCGTAACCTTCACATACACACGCTCAAGCCGCGATGCCTGCTCTGTTGTGACTTCATAATAGAGGTCGGCTTCCATGCCGCGGTTGAAAGGAGCGTAGCGGGTTCGATTACGCACCAGGACGGTCTGGATATCCTGCTGCCCGGACAACCTGAAGATCTGGGAATAGGTTTTCTTTCGGAGCGTAACATCGAGGGTCGACGAAAGAGTGTGCCATTCATCGAGCCGGGCGTTGTATGATTGCGTGAACGATCGCGACTCGCGAACAACTGCACTGTCTTTGAAGAGATCATCGCTTCTCCAGCCAAGTTCCGCCTGCATGGAGAACGGCCCCGGCGGCTTGTACCGGATGTATCCGGTGTACGAATCGAATTGGAGACTTCCGTTCTTGGCAACGGAGGTAACCTGCGAACCTATGTCGCGACGTTCGCTTTCATAGCGGGCGCCGGGCGTGAGATTCCAGAATGTGTATTCCAGACCCGCCTTTCGCCTGGTCCATTCGCTCCGGGTGTCTGACGATGCATCCGTTGAAGTGATTTCCTCGATGGAGAATCCCGCAGTGGGCAGCCCCTCACCCTGCATGGCGATCGCCCCTTCGCGGCGTTTCGCATCCTGCAAAGCGCCCCGGCGGTTTCTCCCGTATCCACCACTTACGGATATTCCGTTCAATGGAAGGTATGCCAGGGAAAACTCCTGGATTTCTTCATCGGCTTTTACCAGGGAATCGACACCCCACTTGCGGGTAAACTCAATATCATCGTCGCGATCGATGGGAACAAACTGCGACTGCACAAACCGCTCCTTTGCTTGCAGCCGCATGCCCCCGAGGTTTGTTCCACCTATGCGAATCTCCTTTGGTTCATACGCGGCTGTGAGATTCATCGCATGTGCCCCGTTGTCCTGATCTCCGATTGATGAAAGACGGTTCGCATCCAGAGAGCTATACGCATACTCGCCTGCTATGCGCAAGTCTCCCGTGGGCTTCGCCTCCAGCGTGACGTCGACCATTTCATGCAGTTGTGGAAGAGGCAACTGGGTGATGGGAAGGTACACCCCGCCTCCGATGCCGTTCCAGACAAAAAGGCCGGCACGCAACCTGTTGTAGTCGCCTTTTCCCGCACCCACAAATGTGAACGTCACATTATAGTGCGCGTTTGGATCGCCGGGAGCATAGCGGAAGAATTGCACACGTGTTCCGCCGGCAATAACGGTATCGATTTGCGCATACGTTCCATTGGAATCCACGCGCGTGGCCCCGCTCAGGACCGCTTTTGATGGGTCGTTGCCGGCATTCGCAATCGCAGCACGGGCGGAGTCACTGAACACAAAATCGATTGGTGCATCAGGATCATCGGCCTCACGAACGTAGGTCGCGGAGAGTCTCACAGCGTTGCCGAATACCATCATGGAGTTTTGCGCGGCGAACAGCGAGCGGGAGAACTGGCGGTCGGTATACTCGAAATCTACGGTGATCCGCGAAACCGACGTGATCATCCTTCTCGGCATAAATGTGATTTCACCCGTGGAATAATCGATCGTATAGTCGTTCGTCTCGCCCCGGGTCTGTTGTTCCCCATCGATGTAGACACGCTCTGTTCCGGCGATGACGATGATATTCCGCTCGTTGTTCCTTCCGGTAAGGAGATACGGTCCTTGCACGCTTTCAAGACCGGTGAATTGTTTTGTCACGAACTTTCCGCGCGTAATGGCGCCCGAAATAACTGCATCGCCGCGAATGCCGCCGAATCGATAGGCCGCGGTGCCCTTGGCTCCCTGGAGTTTCCGGCTCAGGCGGGCGAATTCCGTGCCGCTGAAGTCGAGCGTGAAATCCCCGAGCGTGGCAGTCAGATCGGTGCTGCGGATTTCCATGAATACTTTATCGAATTCCTGGAGTGTCTGTGTTGTTCCTTCCGGCTGTATCGGGGTGTTCTCGTCGGTAAGCGCTGCGGTAATTTCAATGTCCGACATGATGCGTCCGGCCATTTCGAGGCGGAGTCCGGAGGTCAGTGAGAGGTCGCGGTTTGACCCGACCGTGAAGCCACGAAAGATGCTTCCGCTTTTTCTGAGGTTTGGTCCAAACACATCATCCATGGAGAATGTGGAAACCAGTTTCGCAACGCGTATCGAATTGGCGCGCGAAAGAGAATCGGAGGCAAGGGTCAAGACACGGCGTTGGTAGGAATCCTGAAACCGGAATGGAAAGAATTGATATGTGATGCGAACCTGGGCACCCGTCACGCCCTTTCCGATTGGGATGGATGGAGCCAACCAGATCAATCCCCGCCGGTACTCTATACGGTAATCACTTCCGCGAACGAGCGACGTCGTGTCGTTCAGAAAGACCGAATCCGTTCCTGCGGCAATGAATCGATGGGCGAGGGTTATGGAGGAATCGGGATGCGCGTCGCGCAGGTTCATCCGTTCATCGGCTGCCGGAAGGGATTGGGCTTTGAGGAGCGATGGGCACGCGACGGCAACACACGTGCAAAGAATGATCAGTTTCCGCACTGCTGATAATAGTATGTCGGCCGACAGGGGCATGCGGAAGGAATATACGGCAATGGGGAGTGGGAGTAAAGAAAAGACCGGTTGACTCCGCCAGAGTTGACTCCGCCAGAGCGGGGAATTCTGCTCCCCTCACAGCATTTTCGTCAGACGCTGTTGGTCGGTTGCCCGTTACACTTGTTGGACGCTCTTCGTCACAATCAGTCCCTCGTGAACAACTTCCTTCAGGAGCGGAAGGACAGCCTGCACTTTTGCCTCCTCGTCGATAAACATGATCATAATCGGGCCTTCATCGACGGCGCCCAGTGCCTTCGGGTGGTGGAGGTGATGTTTGTGCCCGTAACCCATCAGAGCCGAAAAACTAGAGGCTCCTCTGATGCCGTGATGCATCAACAACCGCATGATCTGCTCGTGCATGGGTTTGCCGTTGTACCGGTCATCCTCGTCGAGGAACAGCGTCACTTCAGTCATGGTGCTCTCCTTTCTTGTTCGCAGCTTGCCCCAGAATGCTGTACAATGCCGGCAAGGCAACGAGGGTCAGCAGCAATGCCGACGTCAGTCCGCCCACAATCACGGTCGCCAGAGGCCGTTGCACGTCTGAGCCGATTCCCGTGGCTTGCGCAGCCGGCAACAGTCCCAGCAACGCAAGCAACATGGTCATCAGGTTTGGCCGAAGTTGGATCACAGCGGCGCGCTCGACGGCGTCTTTCAGGGGAAGGCCCTCGTCATCGATCAGCCTGTTTGCCCGCGAGACGTACAGCACACCCGCAATAATCGAAACTCCGAACAGCGAGATGAACCCCACACCGGCAGAGACATTGAAACTGTATCCGCGAAGCATCAGCGCTGCAACACCGCCGGCAAGCGCAATCGGGATGCTTGCCATCGCAATCCCGACGTGACGTATGTTCCGGTAAAGCGCGAAGAGCACCAGNNCGAACTGCCCGCCCCAGGCGAGTGTGTATCCGTTCGGGATGGTGATCGCACGGGCTACCTTCTCCTGTGCTTCAGCAACAAAGCTCCCCTGGTCTCGTCCGCGAATGTTGGTTCGCACGGAAATCTGCCGGTTCCCGTTTTCCCGCTGGATAATCGTCGGCCCGTCCAGGAGTCTGATCCTGGCGAGTTGTGACATGGGCACGCGGGCTCCCGTAGGTGCAACGACGGTCATATTCCGAATCGCATCAATCGAGCTCCTGTAGTCTGACACGTAGCGGACAACGATGTCGAAGCGGCGCTCTCCGTCGTAGAACTTGCTGACACTCCGTCCGCCGATCGCGGCTTCAATCATTTTCTGAATGTCGCTCACATTTATCCCGAACCGGGCCACCGCCGTTCGGTCGATGTCCAAGGCCAGCTGTGCCTGGTTTCCCTCCTGTTCGATGCCGCATTCGGTCGCACCCGGGATGGTCCTGACAACCGCAAGAATCGAATCTGCCGTCGTCCGCATAACTGCCAGGTCCGCCCCGCTGATAAGGATTGCCAGATCGGCCACGCTCCCGGTGACCGCCTCCGTGACGTTGTCGAGGATCGGTTGCGAGAAGGAAAACAGTGCGCCGGGGACAGCCTGCTCCAATTCAGTCTTGATCTGCATGAGCAGATCGTGCTTGCTTATCGTTTTCGTCCAGGTCGCATAATCCCGGAGGCCCACGAAAATTTCCAGACGGTTGGGACCATAAGGATCCGTGCCATCGTCATTTCTTCCGAGTTGCGTCAGGACGACATTCACCGGCGTGTGCCGGCTTATAATGGAACGGATGACGGGTGTGCAGCGGTCGGCCTCGGCGAGCGAAATGCCGACGGGAAAAAAGCACCGGATGTTGATTGCGCCCTCATCCAGCTCAGGAAGGAATTCTGTTCCGACCCGGGAGAACCCGATTCCCAGCACGAGCGCGACGATACCGAATACCAGGAGCACCGTATGCCACGGACGGCGGATAACCCATTGTATCGTTCGCGCATACCTCCTCTCAATCCAGGCATAGACGGGATTGGGCCATTCAATCCGGCCTGGAGCCTCTGACTCAAAGTAGCGACGATAGAACATTGTCATGAGCACAGGAATAACGGTGAGCGCGAGGAGCATTGATCCGGTAATTGCGAAGGCGAGTGTGTAGGCCATGGGCGAAAACAGTTTGCCCTCCACGCGCTGGAATGAAAAGATCGGGAGGTACGCAAGAATGATGATGGTGATGGAGAAAAAAATCTCCCGTCCGACATCCTGCGCCGCGGTGAGGGTGAATCGCTCGATCCCAAGACCTCGGTCTTCGGGAGTTGCGTCTCGATAGCGCCGCATGATGTTCTCCACCATGACGACCGCCCCGTCGACAATGATGCCGAAATCGATAGCCCCAAGCGAGAGGAGATTGGCGGGGATCCCCGTTACTTTCATCATCACGAAAGCAAAGAGCATGGAGACCGGGATCGCCGTGGCTACCACCAGCGAGGAGCGGACACTGCCGATGAAGAAGATCAGGACCAGGACCACGATGGAGATTCCTTCAAGCAGGGTGCGAGCAACGGTGGCGATGGTGTAGCCTACCAACTGGCTCCGGTCATACGTAACGCGAAGGCGCACACCGGACGGCAGGCTGCCCGCATTGATCTCGTCGACCTTCTGTTTGATCGCCTCGACGACTTCCGAGGCATTTTCCCCCCGGCGCATTGCGACAAGACCCTGAATGCTGGATCGGACGTCTACAACTGTGGAGTCATCGTTGCGGATCGCATAGCCAAGGACACCGCTCGGAGGGAGCGGGAACTCCTCTACCGATCCGATATCCCGGACAAATACGGGCACACCGCTTTGCATGGTCAGGACGATATTTTCAATATCCCCCTTTTGCCTGATGGCCCCGATGCTGCGGATCGCAAACGACTGGCCACCCCGCGTGATGATGTTGCCACCGGTATTCAGGTTGTTGGCGGTCACCGCATCAATCACATTTTGCAGCGCGAGATTATAGCGCTGAAGTTTTTCAGGACTTGTGATGACATGGTACTGTTTTACCAGTCCGCCGAAATTGATCACGTCAGCTACTCCCGGTACCTGGAGAAGCTTGGGGATCACCACCCAATCCTGGATCGTCCGCAGTTCCATGGGTGTGTGTTCATCAGTCGATTCAATGACGTAGCGGAATATCTCGCCGACGGGTCCGGTCAGCGGGCCCAAAGCGGGGTTCACCCCATCCGGGAGAACGGCATCCCCGAGTTTCTCGAGAACCCGCTGCCGCGCGAAGTAGTCGTCTGTCCCGTCTGCAAATGTCAATTGAAGCACCGAGAGACCGAAGATGGTCTTCGAACGCCTGTCGATCACCATGGGAACCGCATTCAGGGCTCGCTCCAGGGGGAGTGTGATTTGCTGTTCGACCTCTGTTGCAGCTCGTCCCGAGAATTGCGTGATCACAGTGACCTGGGTATCCCCGACGTCGGGATATGCTTCTTTGCGCAGAGTGACCCACGACCAGACGCCGGCCACGATGACTACCAACACCATGCCGAGTGTGGCAATACGCTGGTTGAGCGCGAATGACAGAATGTGACGGATCATAAGTTCAGTATTCCTCTACCTTCAGTATCCGAAACTCAGCCCCTTGAGCAGCATGGCCCCTTCGGTCACCACGCGGTCCCCATCGGTGATCCCTTTGGTCACGACGGCGGCGGTCGCCCCGGAGGAGGCAAGCGTGATCGGACGACGGGAAAATTCTCCTTCCCCGGTCTGGACGAAGGCATAATCCCTACCTTCCACCGTGACCACGGCAGAAAGGGGCAACACCACAACGTTGTCGATCGGATCACCGAAGTCCACCCGGGCGAACATGCCCGGCAGGATTCGTCCGTGATGATTTGCCGCTGAGACACGCACCTTCACGGTGCGTGTGATGGGATCGACAACCTCACCGATTGCGTCGGCACGACCATGCACAATGCTCGCCGGGAATGCAGAGAAAACGATAGGCACATCCTCACCCTGCTGGACCTCTTGCAGCTGCGACTCAAGTACATCGCAGATCAGCCAGATCGTACCCGGCGGCACTGCATCGAGCTCCACAGGATTGAAGCCAAGCCCTCTCAACTTTGCTTCGCTTTCGGCCATTGTCGTCAGTGCGTTCGCCGCTTCGGCCTCCGCCTCGTTCAGGTCTTTCGCGTTGGCCGCCTGGTTTGAGAACATCTCCTTCACCCGTTCCAGGTTCTTGCTGGTTCGTTCAATATTGGAGCGGCTCTGGCTGTACTGTGAGTACAATGACGTCACGTCAGAGGATTCGAAGAGCACAATCCTACCCTTTGTTGCCAGACCTGCAGAAATGCTGGCGACGACGTGTGCAGGGGCAATGACCGGGATGGTTGCGCTGCCGTTGCGCATGATTTGCGATGTGATCCGGGCAAGACCCGGGCTTGCCGCCGGGAACACAATGCGCGAACCGTTGTCGCTCACTTCCGCAGGCAGCGCCGCCGCCGAGTGTGCCCCGGCACTGCCGTCGTCCTTTGTGCACCCGCTGAGAACAAAAGCGGAAACCAGGGCAAGCGCCAGTATCGTCCGCTTGTATTCATGAGAGCACAACATATGTTTCTCCAGGTTATGGTTTCAGAAGATCTGTACCGGTGGCGAAGTTAAGGGCCTCGATCGCATCGGCACGATCATTTTCGAGCTGGTTCACAAGCACCATGCTGGTCCGATACGCTTCTAGGAAGTCTGTGAATTCGAGCACACTGATGTTCCGTTTCTGATAGTTCGTGAACATCCCCTCAACGAGTTCATGATACTTTTCCAGAGAGGAGCGATCTGAGGCATGAAACAACCGATCGATTTCGACGGCTCTCTGCATCGCGATTGTCACATCACGTTGGACGTTTTCACGGACACCATCTTCCAGCGCCCGGTTTGCTTCGAGTGTTCGCTCAGAGATTTCAATGTTCCCCTGATTCCTGTTGAAGAGCGGAAGATCGATGGCCAGCGTGACGCCGACATAGTTGGGAACGTAGCCGCCGGCCCGGGACCAGAGTGCTCCTACGGTAAGATCCGGGAATGCAAGGGCCTTCTGGTAGGAAAGGTTTGCTTCTTCTGCTCCGACGGCGGCATCGGCCTTATGAATGTCAGGCCGGTGCAAGAGAGCTTCAGCGATAGCTTTCTCGGTGGTGATCGATGTCGGGCGGAGTGCGTTCAGAGCCGTTGTATCGAGCACGGGAATGTAGGCCGTAACTGACGCCGATGAATCATGCAGCAGCACGCGCAGATCGCCTTCTGCAGTGGCGATCCGTGTCAAGAGTCCAAGCCGTTCGTTTTGAAGAGAGAACAGGAGCTCTTTGACACGAAGGACTTCGGAAAGCAAGACCGCACGTCGGTCGTACACGCTTTCCAGGTGATCCACAGCTTTCGTCAGATCCGCGATGCTCTCGTCGTAAAAGGCCGTCGATTGACGCAGATAGTGGAGATCATAGAAGTCCGTCCGAAGTTCCAGCTTGAGTGCGCGGAGGATATCGTACAGGGTCTGCTCGGCCAGACGTGTATTCATGTCGGCCAATTGGATGGCCTTGCCCCGCTTTCCGGCAAGAAGGATGAGTTGTTGAATCTGAACCCCTGTATTGCCTTCAGGTCCTGTGTCGAACCAGCGTTGCGTGAATTGGTTGTACGCGTTCTGTTCAATGGAGATGTTGGGGTTCGACCAGAGCGCCGCCTGTACTGCGGCACCGCGAGTGGCATCAACATTCAGGCGTGCAGCCAGAATTTGCAGATTGTGCGCAAGGAAATGCTGTTCAGCCTCCGCGAGGGAGAGACGAACCGTGTCCGTCTGGGTGCAGGCAGACCCTCCAAACAGAACTCCCAATAGTAATGCAACCGTGCAGATGCGGATCATGGGAATCCAAGGCTTAAGGTTGAAGATCAATGCGCGCACTATGTCAAAGGCGCGCGATTGTCAGGGATAGAGACCCGTTTGTTAGCCGCGATGGAGATTGCGGCAGGCAAACGGTCATTTGATTGTAAGAAGAATTGGGGGAAGGCTCAAATGAGGAGTCGGTGATACTTGATATACAACGCGTCGCCGGGCGGCGTGGTGGATTCAAGCCTAAGACCCGGATCAATCGGCAGATTCACCACCGAGAACTCACAAGCATCAACATCTGCGGCAAGAGAAGGACTATCTTGGTCGACACATGCACAGACCTGGAGCCCAGGCACGGCTGAAGTGTAGCTGGCGGGGGAATTATCGGATGAATGGGGATCCTGCGACTGCCCGGAGAGAACATCCTGGTCGTCGTGAAGCACGGTGCCAATGTTGATCAGGTCGTCAATATTCGCAAAATCAGCGCTCAGGGCGATAATACACGCCCACGCGACAATGCTAAAACGGAAAGACCTGCTCTTTACAAAGCGATTCACGGAGAAATGATGTCCATGGGTGTTGAGCTTCCAGATCCCGCAACAGCGGGGTGACTTCATTGCCGTACGACGGATCGACGACCAAGTTACAGATAAGAACATCATTCCACCCGAAAAGATCCCCGATAATGTTAAAATTGACAATAGTCCATTGACTATGGACTATTGTCAATCGATTCGTACCAAAGGAGGGACTCGAACCCTCACCTGGGGTAAGCCAGACTGGATTTTGAGTCCAGCGCGTCTACCAATTCCGCCACTTTGGCAATACTCTCTTGAAGTCTGGTGTCAACAAATGTCAATGAACTGTTACTTAAGATAGTCATTGACTGGGACATTTTCAATTCACCCGTCCTTTCTCGCCATGACAAATGCGGAACTCATCCCATTTTCTCAAATCGTTGACGGATGAGTAGATACCGCCGTCACCGAGCACGGAGCTTGTAAGGCTCGGGGCTGTCCGCTCATACGTCCCCACATGAATGGTGGCAGGAGAATATCCATAAGCACGGTTGCCGACCTCTGAGATCCCCTCTTCTCGCGGATGAGGGTGAACAAGATAGCATGAAAGTTGAGTCTTATCGTAATATAACGATAAGAATTTCATTTTGTCAAGCCGCAGACCGAAATTTGATCTCCCACAAGGTAACATTTTCCCCAAGCGGTAGCTTTGACCCCTCCCGTACTGTACAGGCATCGGTACCACTCTGCAATGGCCGATTTTCACATGGGTGGCACTTGGCACAGCGGTTGTACGTCTTCTATACATGAAAACGAAAGACAATAGACGATAAATCAGGTACACCTGACAACATCGCTTCATAAGGAGCCACACCATGGGACAGCAACAACTTCTTCTGATCATCCTCGGCGTTATCGTGGTCGGTATCGCAGTCGCAGTCGGTATCACGATGTTCACCGACAACGCAGTAAATGCCAACCGTGATGCGCTCACCAATGACCTCGTCAACCTG
>PMMO01000053.1 GCA_003162215.1 Ignavibacteriota bacterium | reverse complement strand
ATGGGGCACCGCGGCGTCCGCCTTGGTATTACTTACCCCGAGATCACTGAAATGCAGGTGCGCGCCATCCTCGAATCTGCGGCGGAACTCACTGCAGAAGGCAAGAAGATCCTCCCGGAGATCATGGTGCCCGTGGTCGGTATCAAGAACGAACTGGACCATCAGCGTGCAATCGTTAAGAAGATCTACGAGGAAGTGTGCCGGAAATACGCTGTGAAGAAGATCGATTATCTCTACGGCACGATGATCGANNATGATCGAGATTCCGCGCGCGGCGCTGACGGCCGACAAGATCGCCGAAACTGCCGAGTTCTTCTCGTTCGGAACGAATGATCTGACGCAGATGAGTTACGGGTTCTCCCGTGACGACATCGGCGGGTTTGTGCCGGACTATCTGAAGCTAAAGGTGCTGCCCGTGGATCCGTTCCAGGTGCTGGATCAGGAAGGCGTTGGTCAACTCGTGCGCATGGCCATTGAAAAAGGACGTGCGACCCGGCCCAAGTTGAAGATCGGCATCTGCGGCGAGCACGGAGGCGAACCGTCGTCGGTGGCATTCTGCTACCGGGTCGGCATGAACTATGTCTCCTGTTCACCCTTCCGCGTGCCCATCGCACGGTTGGCGGCCGCACAGGCCGCGCTGGCTGATGGTGCCAAAGCGAAGAGTGCGAAGAAGTCCGCGCCGAAGAAAGCCAGGAAGGCTGCAAAGAAGGTCTCTTCCCGGAAGCGCAAGTAACACATCCCGTTGCATACCCCGCGTGCCCCCGGTGTCCCCCGGTGGGCACGCGGGGACCTGTCGATCATTCAGGAGTAGACGCAGTATGAAACTTTCGGACTTCCGTTATCCTCTGCCGAGGAACCTGGTAGCCAAGTACCCGGCAACCCCCCGTGACAACGCGCGCCTCATGGTCTTGAACCGCGCTGACGAATCCATCGAGAGCATGCGTTTTCATGAAATCACCCGGTTCTTCAAGAAGGGGGACTGCCTGGTGGTGAATGAAACCAAAGTGTTCCCGGCCCGCTTGTTCGGTCGAAAGGAAAAGACGAACGCCAAGATCGAAGTGTTCCTCCTGCGTGAACTCAACAAGGAGGAAAACATTTGGGATGTGATTGTCGATCCCGCCCGCAAGGTGCGTATCGGCAACAAAATCTTCTTCGATGAGGGCCGGTTGTGGTGCGAAGTCATTGACAACACCACCTCGCGTGGCCGCACCGTTCGCTTCAATGTTACCGGCGATTTCTTCAAGATTATTGAGCGCATCGGCAAGATGCCGTTGCCCTACTACATCAAAAGGGAGTCTACGGATAAAGACAAAGAATCGTACCAGACCGTTTTTGCGCGATCCATCGGCGCTGTCGCTGCGCCTACGGCAGGTCTCCATTTTACGAAACGTTTGCTGGCAACCCTCAAACGCAAAGGCGTGAAAATTGTTCCGGTAGTTCTGCATGTCGGCCTCGGATCGTTCCGGCCCGTCGAAGTGGAGGACCTTACCAAGCATAAGATGGATTCCGAGTATTATGAGATTCCCGAAGGAACTGTCGATGCGGTGAATAGGACCATCGACACCAAGGGAAACGTGTTTGTGGTCGGCACAAGCACGTGCCGGGCGCTGGAATCGAGTGTGACGACCGACGGCCACCTGAAATCCACTCTGGGATGGACGGACAAGTTTATTTTTCCTCCCTATGATTTCAAGATCGCTGACAGGCTGGTCACAAACTTCCACATGCCGGAATCCACACTGCTGATGCTGGCGTCGGCATTTGCCGGACGCGATTTCATGATGAAAGCGTACAAACGGGCGATCAAGGAAGGGTATAGGTTTTTCAGCTACGGCGATGCGATGTTGCTGATGTAAGCTGTGCGGGACCATATCCTTTCATGAAACTCGCTCTCCTCATAGTCCTCAACGTCGTCGTCATCGGATTCTTCGTTCGTCTCTTCCGCACGAAGAACCTGCTTGCGTACTTCAGCGGCGGCCGTTGGTGGCTCACCTGGCTCTCCATCGCGGTAATCACGCTGATGGACGAGCTCACGTCGATCTTCTATGCACCAAGCGAGGCGTTCCGGTTCATCGGGGTCAACGCGATCGTTTTCATCGCGCTGACCTCGGTCTTCATGCGATTCCTCTCCACCCGTATGGTCGAAATCGCGGAGATCCTCGAGCATCACAATCTCCGCGGAGGTGGGGTCTATTCGTTCTCGTATTTCGTCCTTGGCCCCACATTCTCCTTCATTGCAGTCTCGTCCATCATGGTGGACTATGTCCTCACGGCTTGTATCTCGACGGTGAGTGCCGTGGAGAATGGCCTGACGTTTTTTCCGCTGACTGAGACCACGAAGTTTGTGATTCAGTTTGGGATCGTCTGGGGTATCGCCGGGTTGAATATCCTCGGCATCAAAGAGAATGCACGGTTTACATTTGCCATCTTTTTCGGCGTGACTATCGTCCTCCTGACGTTCCTTGCTTCTGCTCTCTTCGAATCCTCGGCGGCGTCCTGGACATACGTTGGAACCACTTTTGCTTCCTCTGCCCATCAGGCAGGGAAACTGGGGCTCTTCGGGGGCTTCGGTTTCCTCATCATCGGGATATCGAGCTGTATTCTTGCGTATTCCGGCATAGAGTCGGTGGTGCAGACTGCAGGACTGGTCCGCACCTGGAAGGATATTGCGAAGGCCTACTGGTTCCTCGCTCTCAGCATCGGGATTTTCACGCCGCTGATTACGGTCCTCGTGCTCAGCTCGGGCATCGACCCATCACTTCACGAAACGGACCTGCTGACCCAATTCGCGGCGAAAATCAACGGCATCCCGTTTGGTATGACCGTTGCGGTCACTGCCAGCGTGGCGCTGATCATGGCGGTGAATACGGCATTTGTTGCTTCAAGCGAGCTGATCGAGCGGGTGGCGCATCGATACAATTTCAGTTGGATCATCAAGACGAACCCCCGTCAATCGCTCTACCGCGTTCACATCTTGAATGCCATGTTCTACTCGTTCATCATAATCCTGACGGGCGGCAGCCAGAAGATTCTGGCAGAGATGTATGCTCTCGGCCTGGTAGCCAGCTTCACCATCAACATGGGGAGCTTGCTGATCTATCGCTACTCGACCGGGACGAAAGAAATCCGCGAGTATAACACTTCCCGTTTGGGGACGTTGATCGTGTTCATCATGCTCTTCTGCTGTCTCGGATATCTCGCGTTCAGCAAACCTTATGGGCTTGCTCTCTGGCTCAGTGCCACCGTATTCTTCCTCGTTGTCGGGTTCCGGGTGGCAAAACATCGTGCACCCGAAAACGTTCAGGTTGCCCAGACCGATACTCCCATGCAAATGGTCTTCGGTCTTGCCGAGGCCCCGGGTGATACCATCGATCTCTATTTCAAGCGACCGCAGGAAGAGGGGCTAGAGCAAGACATCCAGGTGGCATTTGTCACATTCTATTCGCCGCGTACCGGAATTCCACCGCGTTTGTCACCCAATCACTATCGTTTCGCGCAAATAGGCCAGTCGCTCTTCGACAGCATTACTGAGTTGCTGTATGTTTTGAAGTATGAGCTTCCTCACAAACAGATCACGATCCATATAGGTTGGCCGCGGTCATCATGGATCGACCGGTTGTCCATTGGCGTCATGGTCTTCAGCATGATGCGCTTGCCCGATATGTTTCCAGAATTTCATTTCATGATTGAATACTTCCCCAAGAAAAATGCGTGACATCGCGGTGATCATCCCGGCGGGTGGGACGGGTAGGCGCATGGGGGCGCGTGTTCCCAAGCAATTCCTCCCCCTTGGTGACCAACCGATACTGCTGCACTCGGTGCGTGCATTTGAACGCATCGCTGCAGTGCGGCAGATTATTATCGCTGTTCCTGCCGAATATGTAGACCGCACGCGGCGGTTGCTTCGTCAGGGACGGTGCCGGAAGGTGACAGCGGTTGTGGAGGGTGGTCGTGAACGGCAGGACTCGGTGCGGATGGCACTTGAGCGGATGGAGGGGGAGCCGTCACTAGTTCTCATTCATGATGCCGTGCGTCCCCTCGTTTCATTGCGCGTCGTCAGGGAGGTGATTGTGGCGGCAGAGCGTTGGGGTGCTGCGGTGGTTGGCGTTCGGGTCAAAGATACGATCAAGACCGAGGGTCGGCACGGCTTCTATGGTTCTACAATCCCGCGACACCTTCTCTGGGCCGTGCAGACGCCGCAGGGTTTCCACACGCATCTCATCGTAAAGGCCCACCGCCTGGCCCGCCGGGCCCGGTACACAGGTACCGATGATGCTTCATTGGTCGAAAGATTGCGTATTCCGGTGCGAATTGTTGAGGGAAGCTACCGGAATCTTAAGATTACGACAAAGGACGACCTTCGTATTGCCGGACTCTGGTTGCCCTGAAAGGCTTGAGTTGCTTGTCGGTGCCTGTTTTGGTATATTACCCATTGATTTCTTAACGACCTCAGGTCTACGTGCTTCCCATAAGCATCATTGCAGTACTAAGCTACCTGATCGGATCAATTCCTACCAGCATCATCGTCGCCCGGCAGGCCCGGGGGATCGATATCCGCCACTACGGGAGCGGGAATGCTGGTGGGACCAATGTGATCCGCGTGCTTGGCTGGAAATCGGGTGTTTTTGTGATTGCGATGGATATGGCGAAAGGACTTGTCGCGACGATGGTTGTGGCGCGATTCATGTACGGAGCGCTGCCCTTTTCGAATGCGACGCCATTCGATGACCTCACCGTCGTGCGCATCATTGCGGGGTGCTCGGCTATTCTCGGGCACATATGGACGGTGTTTGCCGGATTCAAGGGAGGGAAAGGAATTGCGACTGCCGGCGGTGTCCTCATCGGTATTGCTCCTGTGGAGGTCGCAGTTTCGTTTGGCGTGTTCGCCATCGTGTTCATGCTTACCCACTATGTATCGCTGGGCTCTCTGAGTGCCGCGGTAACATTTCCGCTGACGATGTTTTTCCGGGAGAATGTGTTCATGGTGGATGTCGAGGGATACGGTACGCTGATATTTTTCAGCATCGGCATCTCGCTCTTGATCATCTATACTCATCGCGCGAATATTCAACGTCTGTTGCGGGGAACGGAGAATCGGATTACGACACTCCGCCTCTTCCGCAAGAAAGAAGACCTCACCTCGCGCGCCGGCTGACCACCCTCACTCGCCGTTCGTATGCGCATCTCAGTTCTTGGTGCGGGGAGCTGGGGAACCACCTTGGCTATCCTCCTCGCGGAAAATTCCCATTCCGTCACGCTCTGGTCCTACGTCGAGAAAGACGCACAGACCATCCTGCGAACGAGGGCGAACCCGTCATTCCTTCCAGGGATCACCATTCCCGAAACAATCTCCGTCACGAGTGACCTGGGCGAGGCAGTTCCTGATCGGGACATGCTTGTCGTCGCGATCCCTTCGCAGTTTATCCGCGGTTCGTTGAAGAAGTTCCATGGCATGGCATTCGAGAACGTTCTATTGGTGAATGTCGCAAAGGGTGTCGAAAACGGTACACTTATGACAATGTCAGAGATGTTGCACGACACTCTCCCGCGCCTTGCTCCGGATCGGATCGCGACACTCTCCGGGCCAAGTCATGCAGAAGAGGTCAGCAGGCATATCCCGACCACCGTGGTTGTGGCTTCGACGTCGTTTGAGACTGCACGCGCCGTGCAGTCGGTGTTCATGGTGCCCTATTTCCGGGTCTACGCCAGCAATGACCTTCGTGGTGTGGAGCTGGGCGGAGCGCTGAAGAATGTGATTGCGATTGCCGCGGGAATCGTGGATGGTGCCAACCTTGGTGATAACACCAAGGCAGCGTTGATGACGAGGGGGATTGCGGAGATTGCCCGGATCGGCGTGGCCCTGGGAGCCCAGGAGCGGACGTTCGCAGGTCTTTCGGGCGTTGGTGACCTGATGGTGACCTGCATGAGCCGCCACAGCCGTAACCGGCATATCGGAGTCGAAATCGGCAAGGGGCGGAAGCTTCCGGACATCCTGGCCGGGATGGTGATGGTCGCTGAAGGTGTTGCGACGACGCAATCTGCCTATGACCTGGCGAAGCGTGTGGGTGTGGAAGTGCCCATCATCGAGCAGGTGCATAGGATATTATTTGAGGGGAAAGACCCGTTGAAAGCCTGCCACGATCTCATGACGAGGGATCCGAAAGGGGAGGTGTGGTGACAAACCCCGCCGGAGATGAGCTCCGGCGGGGTTTGTCTTTTGCGTCCGTTCTTTTCCCCATCGCGTTCCTTCTTTGTTCCTCGCCTGCTTTGTTCCCTAGATAAACAGGGGTGCCAGCACCAACGTAATCGTGCTCAGAAGCTTCACCAGCACGTGCAACGAGGGCCCGGCGGTATCCTTGAACGGATCGCCCACCGTGTCGCCTACCACTGCTGCTTTGTGGGCATCTGAACGCTTGCCGCCAAGGGCACCGGTTTCGATGTACTTCTTGGCATTGTCCCATGCGCCACCGCCATTATTCAGGAAAAGCGCCATGAGAATACCGGTGATTGTGCCAACCATAAGGAATCCGCCGACAACCTCAGCGCCACTTGCGCCAAAGGTCGGTCTGCCGGCAAGTTCGTACATCCAACGGAACATCAGACCCACGGCGATGGGCATACAGACCGTGAGCAGAGCCGGTGTAACCATTTCGCGTAACGCTGACTTGGTGGCGATGTCGACGCATTGGCCATAGTCCGGTTTTGTTGTACCCTGCATGATACCGGGGTTGTTCTTGAATTGCTCCCGGACGTTGTTGATGATCGCCTGGGCGGCCTTGCCCACGGCTTTGATGGCAAGCGATGAGAAGAGGAACACCAGAACGGCGCCGAACATCGCACCGACGAACACTTCAGGCTTGTTCAGATTGATGACTCCGGAGAACGAGGGCATATACGCCTTCACTTCGTCCATGTACGCGCTGAAGAGCAGAAATGCCGCCAGGGCCGCGGAGCCCACTGCGTATCCCTTTGTCAGTGCTTTGGTCGTGTTGCCGACCGAATCCAGACGATCCGTCCGATCACGCACTTCCTTCGGCTGCTGGCTCATCTCCACGATACCACCGGCATTGTCCGTGATGGGTCCGAACGTATCCATCGCGAGCACATAGGCGGCGGTTGCGAGCATACCCATCGTTGCAACGGCGGTTCCGAACAATCCGGCGTGGTCCAGACCGGAGGTCGATCCCAGGTAATATGCTCCCACGATTGCCGCTGCAATGACCAGCACCGGGTATCCCGTGGATTCCATGCCCACCGCGATACCGCTGATGATGTTGGTTGCGGGCCCGGTTTTCGATGCTTCTGCGATCGAGAGGACCGGTCTATATTTGTAGTCAGTATAGTAAATAGTAAGAAGGACGAAGGCGAGCGATGTCAGCACGCCGACAAGTCCGCAGAGGAAGAAATGGAAATAGTACTCTGAGCCGAGCAGCCACCGGGAAGCCACATAGAACCCGATCATGGCAATGACGGCGGTGACATAGAATCCGCGGTTCAATGCTTTCATGGGATCCTCTTTGTCGCTCGTTTTCACAGCGAGGATGCCAAATGCCGATGCAATGATACCGAACGCACGGGCGACAAGGGGGAACATGATGACGCCGCCGAGTGGGAGGCCGTGTGCGGCAAAGGTGGCCTTATTGGCAGCAAATAGACCCGCTGCCAGAATCATTGCGCCGATATTCTCCGCTGCCGTGGATTCAAACAGATCGGCGCCGCGGCCGGCGCAATCGCCGACGTTGTCGCCCACCAGATCGGCGATGACCGCCGGGTTGCGGGGATCGTCTTCGGGGATACCCGCTTCCACTTTGCCCACCAGGTCTGCACCGACGTCGGCGGCCTTTGTGTAGATTCCGCCGCCCAGCTGGGCGAACAGAGCCACGAAGCTTGCACCAAACCCGTACCCCACGATGAGCAAGGGGATCTTGGCGATGTCCTGCGTGACACCGGAGGCTTCCACGATGGCGAAGAGCCCGGCGACACCCATCAGGCTCAATGCGACAACGAAGAACCCCGACACCGCGCCCCCGCGAAGCGCCGGCTGCAGCGCACTGTTCATGTCGCGGGTTGCGCCTGCAGCCGTGCGGATATTGGAACGGATGGCGACCCACATGCCCATGTAGCCGGCAGCCGCAGAACAGAGTGCGCCCAGAACGAACGATAGTGTCGTCCACAGGGCAAGCTCTGCTGGTGAGGCAGGATCGTTGGCATTATGTGCGCGGACAAAGGCGTAGAGGATGTAGATGGCACAGGCCAGTGCGACGGCAAAATAGACGATCGTGCGGTACTGCCGGCGCATGAACGCCTCTGCACCTGCCTTGATGGCATCGGAGATTTCCCGCATCTTCTCGGTTCCGGTGTCGCGGCGCAGCACATTACTCATCAGGTACAGCGCAAACAGCAATCCCAGTACACTGATACCCAGAATTAACGTGAGTTCCATATTGGGGAGTTCACTCCTTTCTTATTGAGTGTGAGGGGATGATACGAGAGAGAATGAACAATCTGCAGCATGTACTTACGAAGACGCAGTGCCATTCCCCGGGAGTTTTTCCGCCGCACGTTCACGGCGTTTGGCCATCCGATGCCGCACATATTTGTACAGCAACGGGAGAACGGATATGAAGATGACAATTGCGATGACATACTCAATCCGCTTTTCAATACCCGGAATCGAGCGACCGAGAAAATATCCTAGCAGCGTCATGCTCGATATCCAGAGAATTGCCCCGCCGATGTTGAACGATGCAAACCGGCGGTACTTCATCTCTGCGACACCCGCGACCACAGGCGCAAACGTTCGTGCAAAAGGCATAAACTGGGCGAGGACGATAGTGATCCCCCCATACTTTTCATAGAATTCATGGGTTTTGATCAAATGGTCACGCCGAAACCAGCGCGATTGCGGCTGATTGAACAGCGCCTGACCTGCCTTCCGGCCGATCAAGTATCCACTGGTGTTACCGAAAATAGCAGCCATACAGAGGAGAGGAACCAGAATCCTGATGTCCAGTTGTCCCCGCGCAGCAAACAGACCCGCGGTAACGAGCAGAGAATCACCGGGTAAGAAGAACCCTACAAGCAGTCCCGTTTCAGAAAACACTATCGCAAAGAGGCCGATGTATCCGCCCCAGGTTATGATTTCCTCAAGCGTCGGCAGTTGATCGAGCACGGTCCCTCTCGAATGAAAGAGTTTTCGACAAGATACAACCTTTGACGCTAAGAGACAATCGGAAACTTGCGTGTGGACATGCTCAATCGTATCTTGCTTCAATCACCGCATCCAGCAAGGAGACTGAATGGCTGATACTATCGTGAGTTCGCCTTCTTCCACGCCTCAGCTTGTCCGCCGTCTTGGACTCCCTTCGGCAATCATGATAGTCATCGGGTCCATTATCGGTTCAGGCATCTTTCTAACACCACAGTCTGTTGCGGCAGCCGTGGATGTGCCCGGTGTGATGATCCTGGTCTGGATATTTACCGGCCTGCTTACTCTAGCCGGCGCCCTGACCAATGCCGAGATCGGCAGCGAGATTCCGGAGGCAGGCGGTCACTATGTGTTCTTCCGTGTGCTCTATGGTGACTTCATCGCCTTTCTTTTTGGATGGACGACGTTCATCGTGTATCAGACGGGGTCCATTGCAGCTATCGCCGTGGCCTTCTCCCGGTACTTCAGCTTCTTTATGCCCCTGGCGCACCTGAGCCCTGCCCTGGAAGCGTGGAAGATCCCTCTCGTCGGCAATATCCACCCGTTTGCCGATCTAGGGGTCAAACTGGTTGCCGTTGGAATCATTGTCCTCCTCACCACCGTGAACTACTATGGAGTGCGTTTTGGCGGCATGATACAGAATATCTTCACCTCCATGAAGATCGCGGCCATTGTGGGCATTGTGATCATCGGATTCAGTGCGGGCACGGGGAGCGTATCGCATTTCCTGCCACTCTGGGGAATCCCGACGTCCGGCCCTCTTCTCCCCGCGATCGGCATTGCCATGATTGCGACACTTTGGTCATACGACGGCTGGGCAAACCTCACGTTCATCGGCGGGGAAGTGCGGAATCCACAACGGAACATCCCGCTGGCCCTCTCCCTCGGTACGATCGCCGTCATTGTCATCTACGTGTTGACCAATCTGGCCTACCTGTACGTGTTGCCAATCAACGAAATCGCGTCTTCCCGCCTGGTTGCCGCAGATATGATGGAGAAGGTCTATCCGGGATATGGCGGTGCTGTGATCTCTATCGCAGTCATGATATCGACATTTGGGTCGGTGAATGGTTCATGCATGACCACCGCCCGCGTTTTTTTTGCGATGGCAAAGGACCGCCTTTTCTTCAAAGGGTTGGCGGACGTGCACCCTCGATACAATACACCGGCAAAATCGCTGGTTGTCCAGTGCGTCTGGGCGTGCCTGTTGACTCTTTCGGGGACCTTCGACCAGCTCTTCACATACGTGATGTTTGCCGGATGGATTTTCTATGCCCTGGGTGCCGCCGGAGTCTTCATTCTTCGCCGGAAGTTCCCGCGCACCGACAGACCGTATAGCGTTCCCGGCTACCCCTGGGTACCGGCCCTGTTCGTTGCCGTGGCGACCTGGTTTGTCATAAATACGCTTGTGAACCAGACTGCCGACTCGATGGTGGGGCTGTTGTTGCTGGTCACGGGTGTGCCCTTCTATCTCTATTGGAAACGGACGATGTTGCGCTCCGCACAATAATGGCGCCTGGAAAATCGCTTCTTTCACAGCCTGTGCAATTCCTGAAAGGCGTGGGCCCGCGCAAAGCGGAGACGCTTGCAGGCATCGGCATCTCCACGGTGGGGGATTTGCTGTTCTACGTTCCACNNAGACCTGCCGGAACCTGCACCTGACGCCGAGATCCGCCGTGAAGCCACGGTTGTCGGCACGGTGCGCTCGTTCCGTGTGATGGGAGTCGGACGGAAAGCCCGGTTCGTTCTCATCCTGGGGGACGATACCGGTTCGCTCCAGTGTGTCTGGTTTGGCGGCGTTCACTACTGGAAGACCCGTTTTACGATTGGCGATACGCTTGCGGTCTCCGGCCAACCGACCAGGTTCGCCAATGTGTTGCAGTTCGTGCACCCGGATGTTGACTGGATTGGAGGGACAGGAGAGCAGGAGGGCACGGTTGACTGGAGCCGCGCATTGCATGCGGGCGGGCTCGTCCCTTTGTATCCTTCCACGCAGCAACTCTCCAGTGTCGGATTGGACAGCGCCGGATTCAGGCGCTTGCTGGGGAATATCCTTCGCGTTCACGCGGAAGAGATACCCGATCCTTTGCCTGAGGCGCTGCGTGGGAAGCACCGGTTTGTGCCGCTCGCAGAGGCGATCGTGCATGTGCACTTCCCCCCCGGGCCCCGTGAACTTCAGGAGTCGCTACGTCGATTGAAATACGAAGAGCTGTTTGAGTTTCAAGTGAAGCTCGCATTGCGCAGGCAGATGTTGCGCCATGACATGCCGGGCATTGCATTTGCAGTACAGAGCCGGCTTGCGCGGCAACTTGTGGATAGTCTCCCATTTTCGCTGACCCGCGCCCAGGTGCGGGTCATTCGCGAGATCCTCGACGATATGTCAGCGGCGAAACCCATGAACCGTCTCCTTCAGGGAGACGTGGGAAGCGGCAAAACCATCGTTGCCCTAGTGGCGATGCTGGTCGCGGTGGAAAACGGGTACCAGGCGGGATTCATGGCGCCGACGGAAATCCTGGCTGATCAGCATTATCGCACCATTGCCTCCCTTCTTGGTTCATTGCCGGTGAATCATCGGTTGCTTGTTGGGGCGCAGCGTTCAAAGCTGCGTCGCGACGTCCTGGAAGACATGCGGCGCGGGTCCGCGCAGATTGTGGTGGGGACGCATGCGTTGTTTGAGAAAGACGTGTCGTTTGCCCGTCTCGGAATGCTCGTCATCGACGAACAGCACAGGTTTGGTGTACTGCAGCGCGCGCAGCTGCGTGCAAAGGGAGAGAACCCCGACGTGCTGGTGATGACGGCCACGCCGATTCCCCGGACGCTATCGCTTACGATCTTCGGCGATCTCGATGTCTCGGTGATTGATGAATTGCCGGGCGGCAGAAAACCGATACGGACAGTGCTGAAGTACGAGGATGAAAAGGAATCGGTCTATGCCTTTGTGCGCCGCGAAGTGCACAAGGGCGGGCAGGCGTATTTCGTCTATCCGCTTATTGAAGAGTCCGAGAACCTCGACCTGAAGGCGGCGACATCGCATTGCACGGCCCTGCAGGAACGGGTATTTCCGGATCTTCGCCTCGGGTTGTTGCATGGGCGGATGGGTAGTGAGGAGAAGGATGAGGTGATGCGGCGCTTCAAGGAACGTGCGCTCGACATCCTTGTTGCGACGACGGTGATTGAAGTCGGCATTGATGTGCCCAATGCATCGGTGATGGTGATTGAAAACGCCGAGCGGTTCGGTCTGGCGCAATTGCACCAGCTGCGCGGACGCGTCGGGCGGGGGAGTGAGCAGTCCTACTGCATTCTGCTTGCGGAGCGGTGGATGGCGCGATGTGTGCGGGACGCTCAAGAGAGTGCCGAGCAGGAACACGCAGCCCAGCGCCGGCTCGCCACCATGGTGCAGACCACCGACGGGTTCCGCATCGCCGAGGTTGATCTCGAAATACGCGGCCCGGGAGACTTCTTCGGCACCCGGCAGAGCGGGATGCCGGAGTTCAAGGTGGCGAACATTGTGACCGACGGTGCTGTGCTTGCCCAGGCGCGCGACGATGCCTTTGCACTCGTCGCGGGCGATCCGCATCTGCGCCGTGACGATCATCGCGCTCTCGCAGATCATCTCCGGTCGCGCTTCGCCGAGGAGATGACCCTGCTCCAAGTCGGGTAACATTGCACTTTTTTCTTGACAACCTCTCCAAATTGCGTATATTACGAACCATAATGAGTTCGTTGAACATTGCGGAGAGGTTCTGGTTCCTTCACACACACAGCTTTTGTCATCACCGATGACGATCGCTCTCGTCTTCAACGCCAAAGCGGAAGCCCCACCCACCTCAGCGATTTTTCCCGAGCAGGCAGAAGAGCCTCCATCCAACGCCTCACCCGCGGATTCTCCATCGCACACGTTGCACACGAATGATCTTTATGCGGAGTGGGATACGTACGACACGATCCACGCAGTGCGTGATGCGATTGCCGAACGCTATGGTGTGGAGTTGATCGAAGCGAATGAAGATGCGTTCGAGCGCCTGCGCCGGTTGCGTCCGGCGTTTGTGTTCAATATCGCCGAGGGCCTTCATGGAGTGTCGCGTGAGGCCCAGGTGCCCGCGATGCTCGAGTTGTTGCGCCTCCCGTATTTGGGTTCTGATCCGCTTACGCTTGCCCTGTGTCTCGACAAGGCTCGGGCGAAGGAAATTCTGGCCTACAACGGCGTTGCGACAGCTCCCTTCGTGGTGATTCGCACGATGGATGAGTTTGAAGACGCACGTGTGAAATTTCCGTCGATAGTGAAGCCGCTGCATGAAGGATCGAGCAAGGGGATCTACAACTCCTGCGTTGTGCGAACGCCTGAAGCGCTGGAGCGCGAAGTGCGCACGGTCCTTACGACATACAACCAACCCGCGCTCGTTGAAGAATTTCTGCCCGGACGTGAGTTCACGGTGGCGATCCTCGGCAACGACGACGCAGTGCGCGTACTGCCGATTGTGGAGATCCGCTTCGATGCCTTGCCGGCCGGCATGAATCCGGTCTATTCCTATGAGGCGAAGTGGGTGTGGGACACCACCGACAAGCCGCTCGAGATTTATGCCTGTCCCGCGCCGCTGCGCCCGGAAGAGACGGAAACGATCGGGGCGCTCTGCACGAAGGCGTACCGGATTCTCCGGTGCCGCGATTGGACGCGGGTGGATGTGCGTCTGGACGCTCACGGACGGCCCCACATCTTGGAATTGAATCCTCTGCCGGGGATCCTCCCGCGCCCGGAAGACAATTCCTGTTTTCCGAAGGCCGCCCGGACCGCCGGTATGAGCTACAATGAATTGATCAATGCCGTTCTGGATATCGCGATGCAGCGCTGCGGTGTTCCGATTCGCACTCCCGCGCTGTCGCTCATAGCTGCACAATAACGGACATAACATGGCAAAAAAATTACGAATTTCAATTCTTTATAACGAACCGGTCGGTGGCGACGAAGTGGCCCGCCAGTATATCTCAGCGAACGGCAGTCTCCAGAAGGGCACTATTATAGATGTCGACCATGCCCAGGCTGTTCAGGAAATGCCTTCTCCGATGGACCTCTCCGAGGTGGGGGTCTTGGAAGAGATGGAGGATATCAAGATAGCGATGAATGAGCTGGGGTACAAAACGCGGATTTTTAACGTCAACAGCGATATCTACCGTCTCATCGATTATCTTCGCTCCGAAAAACCCGATCTGATTTTCAACCTCGTTGAATGCGTGGAAAACGAGTCGCTTCAGGAAATGAACGTCGCCGGTCTGTACGAGCTTCTCAAAATACCATATACCGGCGCCGGTCCGCTCGCACTCGGTACCGCGCTTCACAAGCCACGCGTCAAAGAAATCCTGCGCGCACGCGGCATTCGTACTCCGGAATACCAGGTTTTCCGTGTTGCCGACAAAATCAGCCTCAAGGAGGGAATGACCTTCCCGTTGATTGGAAAACCGGCGCACGAAGACGGCAGCGTGGGCATCAGCGATGCGTCGATCGTGACCTCTCTCGCCGACCTGCGCAAACGGGTGCAACATATCCATCGGGAGTTCGAACAGCCCGCTCTTGTCGAGCAGTACATCGAAGGGCGCGAACTGAATGTCGCGATCCTCGGGTACAAGCGACCACAAGTGCTGCCGATTTCCGAAATTGATTTTTCCGGACTCCTCCCGGGCATGCACCACATTGTGAGCTACGAAGCGAAGTGGCTCCATGGCTCGGTGGCCTATGAAGGAACGCGGGGCGTGTGTCCGACCAGACTCCCTGCCGGCAAGGATACCGAGCTCAAGCGGGTCGCACTCGACTGTTTTCACCTCATCGGCTGCCGCGACTATGCACGGATTGATTTCCGCCTGACGCCCGGCGGCGATGCGTATGTGCTTGAAGTGAATCCCAATCCGGATATCTCGGACGACGCCGGTTTTGCCCGCTCTGCCCGGAATGCAGGGTATTCGTTCCCTGACACCATTGGGAGGATCGTGGAGTCTGCGTTGGAGCGTTCGCGGTGAACGGACGATCCGTCACGGTGATCCGATCACTTCGCCGCGCCGACCGCGAACCGCTTAAGGAACTGATCGAAAAGACCGGAGTGTTCTCCGATGCTGAAGTGGAAATCGCGCTGGAATTGATTGATGTTGTCCTGGGCAGGCCAGATCAGCAAGATTACTCCATCGCGGTGAGTGACGAGGGAGGAACGCCGGTGGGGTATTATTGTCTCGGCCCGACTCCGGGAACGAAAGGCACATACGATTTGTACTGGATTGCCGTTGCGCCGTCACGACACGGCCAGGGCATAGGGGCGGCACTCGATGCGCACGCCGAAGCGTTCGTCCGCTCGTCCGCCGGACGTCTCATCATTGCAGAGACGTCATCCAGCCCGCGCTATGATGCCACGCGGGGGTTTTATCTTCGGCGCGGGTATGTTGAGGTGTCCCGCATTCGGGACTACTACAGCCCTGGCGATGATTTGGTGGTATTCGGCAAATATCTTGTCCCACAACACGGAGGATGACAGGCACGTATGGAACTCTGGCAGGAGATGCTGCGACAGAGTGTGGACAGCGGTAAGGATCTCGTGGAGCGTTTCGGGTTCAACAAGGAGATGGCGGACCGGCTGAACAGTTTGTTCCACATTCGGATCAACCCCTACTACCTTAGCTTGATCCGGTACCCTGGCGATCCGATCTGGCTTCAGTGTATTCCCGACGCCAAAGAACTCGAGGAAGATGGTCTGCCGGAGGACCCCCTCGCCGAGGATTCCCATAGTCCCGTACCGAGCATCGTGCACCGGTATCCGGATCGCGTGCTGTTCCTGACGACGAGTCAGTGCTCCATGTACTGTCGCTTCTGCACGCGGAAACGCAAGGTGGGCAATTCCAGCAAGATCAACATGAAGTTCATTCAGGATGGGATCGACTACATTGCCGCCCATCCGGAAGTACGCGATGTGATCCTCTCCGGCGGCGATCC
>PMMO01000038.1:4950-5100 GCA_003162215.1 Ignavibacteriota bacterium | reverse complement strand
TGTGTTGCCGACAAAAAAGATTCGCTCCCCGCCAATTCCCTCATTCGTCAAGTTGGTGTTCGCATCCTCACTCGTGGTGAACAAGAGGTCTGCCAATCTGTCGGTCACGATCCTGTTGATTTCTTCAGGCATCGTGCGGTCGAAGCTGCG
>PMMO01000038.1:0-4870 GCA_003162215.1 Ignavibacteriota bacterium | reverse complement strand
GTATTTGGCATACTGCTTCATCAGGGGCGCGATTTTCATGAAATTCGGGCGCGCGCCAACGACATTGACTATGTGGATGCTGCTTCCCATGCTCATGCCGCCTGGTTGTTACTATTGGCACCGAATTCGCCGGGAGTTCAGTCTCGGCGATGGGGGAGGATGATCGCACTCTCGCGGCCGGCAGAGCCCGGGTCTCCCTCTCGCAATGACTCCATCGCAGCGAAGGTCGCGGCCGTGGTGNNTTCTTCAGTTTCTTGCGGTTCTTGAAGAACACGACCTCGGTAAAGTCATTCATGATGGCTGTCTCTCCGCCAGAGCTCACTTCACAATACTCCTTCGGCACGCTGCTATCGCCGTTGGCAACGTAGAGGAGCGTACCGATCGATCCATCGCCAAACTTGAGGGAGACAATGACGTTGTCGCTGTACTTTACTGCAATGTCGCGCGGTGCCAGCGCCTCCGCATACACGTGGATTGGCCGTGCACCGGACAGGTAAGTCATGCAGTCAATAAAATGACAACCCTCGCCGACGAGTCTTCCTCCCTGAGCCGCCCCCTGATACCACGAGGAAGAAGGGAGAGGACCGGCGTTCACGCGATAGAGAATGACAAGAGGCTCCTTGCGTTCCACAAAGAACTCCTTGATGTCCTTAAACGGAGCAGAGAACCTCCTGTTGAACCCGACCATGAGATGGAGAGGTTTCACCTTTGAGGCATCAGCATACGCTTTCCTGATCTCGTTGAGCTGTCGCACGTTTGTCGCGAGCGGTTTTTCGACAAACACGTTCTTGCCGTTTTTCAATCCTTCGATCGTGTAGCGCGAATGCCAATCGTGACGTGTGGCGACGAAGACGGTGTTGATCTCGGGATCATGCAAGAGTTCCGCGGGATCCGCACTGCAGTACTCGAAGCCGAACTTCCCGGCAACAGATTTGGCGTTGATGGGTGTGGATGTCGCAACCCCCTTCAATGTTGCCCCGGTGTGTTGAATGGGCGGCAGAAGATATGATTGGGCGAAATGGCCGGCGCCNNCGTGTGAGTGATCAGTTTGTGTACATTCAGTTTGTTCGCTTTGATCAGGTCAAGCACACCTTCCATATTGCGATTCTCTGTCCATCGCACGTAACCGATCGGATAATCCTGCCCATCCTGTTCGTATCGGGGATCATACCGGCCCGGTCCGTAGGAACAGGAGTACTTCAGTGTCAATTCCTTCTCGTAAAAAGGGGCCCGGGGAATATCCAGGCCTACGGAACCTACGAAAACAACCGTCCCCTTCTTGCGTGGCTACTGCAAAGACAATTCAGNNTATCAGATCCATATCCCCTTGTCAGAGCTTCAACCTTGCTCACGGCTCGACGATCGTTCAGGAGGCAGTCGTCGCAACCAAGAGACCGCGCGAGTGAGAAATTAGACCGCATGACGTCGAGCCCGATGACGCGACATCCGTTCGCTTTCAGGAGCTGCACGGTGATAAGCCCGACTAAACCCAGTCCGATGACAGCGACTGTTTCGCCTATATGAACCTCCGCCTGGCGAACCCCTTGAAGGGCAATCGCGCCCAGTGTCGTAAACGCGGCATCCTCAAGCTCGACGCCTTCCGGTATCCGGCAGACCAGGTGGCGTGGGACGGAAACCAGTTCCGCGTGATACGCAAATCCCGCGCATGCGACCCGATCGCCAACTGTGACGTCATCGGCCATCGACGCAACGACGATCCCGGCAGAGCTGTACCCCAGTTCCTTGAAGTTATCAAGGCGGTTCTGGACCTTACGGTACGTTGCTGTGAGGCCCTGAGTTTGCACATTCTGAAGCACTTGTTTGACCAGATCCGGCCGGGAACGGATTTTCCCGACAACGGAAGCTTGCGCCGTCTTGACAGAGCTGCGTTCGGTTCCTGCACTGATCAGTGAAAAGGCGTTGTGCACGAGAACGCCCCCCGGTTTAAGCACGGGCGACGGAACGTCTTCGATGGACAGTTTACCTGTCTTCTGAAACTGGACTAGTTGAAGCATCGCTGAGGACTCCAATCACTGGTTACTCAATAGTAGTGTTGAGGATATGACCGGTGTCATCGCACGACGGATCTCAGCGGTGCACCGATCCTCCCGACTCACAATATACCACTTCCCTGACCAAGCATCCATTCAATGGTTACGTGTCTGCCGTCCGGGGCATGGCCTTTGGTCCCTTCCTGCTGTGCCGCTGATGTATGTCGAGAAGAAGATCGGTTATGGATGAAGCCAGGCCGGGATTTCCCGGACGATATTCCATTCCGATCGAACGTTTCTCCAGCGGAATCCTGTCCACCTGGTCAGAGCTCTGAATGAAGGTCATCCGGCCTTGTTCCTGCAGATACTCATCGAGATACGGACGCCGGCCGGTAAAGATGCTGAACGTCGGAACACCAAGGAGGGCAGCTTCCCGGTTCATTGTGCCCCCGCCGCTCACTACGAGGTCCGAGTGCCAGAGTAGTTGAAGACCGTCGATCGCATGATCGAGTATTCTGATATTCCGCTTCGCACGCATGGCCGGGGGAATGAGCGCGAGTTCCGCACTGGTCCGATTCACGATCAGACAGATCACGGTGGGGTTTGCCGAAAAACGGGAAAGACAGCGTAAGAACAGATCCTCGCTTGTTGTGTTGTGATAGTTGGCAGTAACGCTTGGTGGGCGTATTGTAACAAGCGTGTTACTGGACCCAATGTCAAGGGAGGAACGGAAAGACGGATCCGGCACGAAAATATTCAGGTAGATCTCTTCTTTGAGTCCGCTGTACCGGATGACCTTCCGCATGTTGAAACCAGCGGCAATCGCGCGGGAGTCCGGAATCAGATCCGGGAGAAGAATATAGTCTGCAAAGGCATTGGCCAGCCCTTTTTCAGTGAATTCATAGTCGTTCATCCAGACGTACGGGATTCGCATTATTGTGGAAGCCATCAGGTGGCTCCGCGATCCGTGGCTCACAGAAAGACTGATGGGGAAGTCTCGTGCCACCAGAGCCAGTGCCAGTGACCGATGGACGAGATTGCCGATTTTTCGGAAGGTACTTTTCCCGCCATGGATCCCGACCAGAGAATGCCGTATGTGCCACATCTCCAGAAGATCCTTCGTCTGGGCATGGGCCCGTGCAGTGAGCAGAAAATCGACGTGCCTTCTGCTGAGCTCTTCCAGAATCGGCTTAAACAGGGGGACATGGGGGGAGTTGTCAAGATCGAACCAGAGCACAGTTATGCCTCTCGTAGGTACGATGCGATGTCAATGTGCAGAATCAGGCCGAATGCCCGCGATCTACTCCACTGAGGGTCCTGTCGATGAATCCTTTTGGCGAAACGTTGAGGCTTTGAGCAGCACGATTAATTGCATCAGTGTGTCGCAGAGGAATTTCGCGGCCCAATTGGGGTATTTCAATGGAGCATATCGTCCCCAGTGAGGGAGAGAACCGTGAACACCTCCTCTGAGCCCGGGGTTTTTTGTCGTGATGTCGTGGTAGTGCAGGTACCCGGAGATCATGCCGGTAGCCGCCTCCAGGTAGCGAGGGTCGTTGAGAATCGAGTAGAGTTTGAGCCAGACTCCCGCCATCTGAATGTTCCCGGTGATGCATGTGTACGAACCCAGGTAGTCGAAATTGCCATCGTGTTCGCCGGATATCCAGCCTCTGCTTTCGTACCTCGACAGTATCCCCCCGGCGGTCTTTACAACTGCAGAAAGTACTTGTTCATCTGGTACCAGAGCATATGACTCGATCAGCCCCTCAAGGACATAGGCAATCGAATGAGTGTTCGGATTCTTTTTCACAGAAAAGCTGTTGCTGCTGAACCAGCCGTTTGGCTGTTGTTTCCCGAGAGTCCATCGCACGTTTCTGAGGGCACCCTCGATATACTTCTCGTTCTTCAATTCCAGGCCAAGCTTGAGGGTCGCCCATGCAGTTCTCACGTTATAGCATGCAGCGATGTCATTGTACGTATGTCTCACATATCAGCCGGTGTCGTCCTGGCAGCTCAGTATGAAATCGGCCGAACGTCGGGCGGCCCGCAAGAAATCATCTTCCTTGGTTTCTTCATAGAGTCGCACATAGCCCAGCAGGTTCTGCCCGGTATTGAACAGCGAAGGCTTCGGATGGGAGGTGTACAAACCGCTCATGCAGGCGCCATTTTCCAACTGAATCAGTATCAGCCACCTTCCAAGGTTTGTCGCCGTGCTTCGTAATTCCGCGTTTTCGAGGCGCGTCAACTTGCTATAGTCAAAGAGTGTGGGGATCATGTAGCCGGTTGTTTCCGGAAAGGATTTGCTCCAGCCCCGGAACAACCTGTACGATTGCGCCGATCCGCTCCCGTCCTTTGAGAAACGTANNGAAAGATGCGACTCGAACGTAGTAAGACTCATCGCGCTGTGATGGTGTCGCCTGCCCGTTGACATCGACCCGGCAAGGGCCATAAGGTCCGTGAAGAACATCATGACCCGGCCGGAGTGTTATGTGGTCCGCGTGAAGTATCCGTCGTGAGTAACAGGTGGGCGAGTGCATGGAACATGGTTGTTCCTCCCCAGTGAAACGTCGGAGTCCGGTTTAAGAGCCATTTACTCTTCCACAGGTAGAAGAAACCCTCCTTATCCTGCATATTGACTATCGTCCAGCCCGCGACCTTTTTTGCAAGCTCGATCAGGTCACTCCTCGTGAGATGGGTGGCGAAATGAAGAAGAGTATCAATGCTTTGCGATGCGCTCTGGATATCGAATCGATAGTCTCGGTCCCAGTAATATTTTGGAGCCCCGTCTGGTCGGAAAAAATGTCGCACATAGAAATCCAGTCCCTTCAGCATCTGCATGTCAAACTCGTGTGATCCGGAGTTTCGCTGGAATTCCAGAAGCA
>PMMO01000015.1:2804-5285 GCA_003162215.1 Ignavibacteriota bacterium | reverse complement strand
AAGGTCTTGAGCACCTGATCATATCTGAAAGCAGATTGTTTTATTATCACTCTTCAAGAATCCATCAGCCGCCGATTGCGGCCATGGTCCTTTCGCTGAGAACAGCTCTTTCGCATCGTGGCTGACATTCAGAAGGAGTTGCTTGATGATCAGAGGAAGGAACGCGCAGATTCGTCAGTCAAAGGCGGTTTGTTCCCTACAACCTGGGTGGTTCCTCGTCTTAGAACGCGTTTCGCAAATGTCGCGAGGCCCCTTCAAACGTGGAATGGCCCGTCACGTTGGAATGGTTTCCGCGCAGACAGAGTTTTGACGAGACTCAGGCGCGTTGGTCCTACATGAACATGGTAATGATCTGTTCAAGTAATTCCTGCTTCCCGCTCGTCTGGGCCGGCTCGCCATTTGCAGTTACTTGCTTCCGGAGATCTTCGAATGTGAGTTCGCCATTTTCAAATCGCTTCCCTTCTCCGCCGTCAAACGACGCGTAGCGCTGCCGGCGCATCCCTCGGTACTCTGACTCCCGAAGAATGGCATCGGCTGNNTCGGTTGAGTTTCTCCTGACCTTGGCGTCAAAATTCACACCACCCTTTCCGAAACCCCCTGCCTCTGCAATCACGAGCAGTGCTTCCACCATTTCGTACAGATTCACGCTGAATTGGTCAGTGTCCCACCCATTTTGGGAGTCTCCCCTATTGGCATCCATGCTCCCAAACAAACCGGCGTCGACTGCACATTGGACTTCATGCTGGAATGTATGGCCGGCAAGAGTCGCATGATTGACCTCGATATTGAGCTTGAAGTCACCGTCGAGCCCATAGTGCCGCAGGAAGCCGATGGTCGTCTCTGCATCGTAGTCGTATTGATGCTTGGACGGTTCCATCGGCTTCGGCTCGACGAGAAAAGTGCCGGCAAAACCATGTTGCCGTCCGTAGTCACGCGCCATTGAGAGAAACCGGGCAAGGTGGTCTTTTTCGCGCTTCATGTTTGTGTTTAGAAGCGTCATGTACCCCTCCCTGCCTCCCCAGAACACATAGTTCTCTCCGCCGAGCTCGATCGTGATGTCCAGGGCGCGCTTCACCTGGGCGGCCGCGTGGGCAACCACCGAGAAGTCCGGGTTTGTTGCAGCACCATTCATGTAGCGCTTATGGGAAAACAGGTTAGCGGTCCCCCACAGCAATCGGACGCCGGTCGACTCCTGCTTCCCCTTGGCATACTCCACCATTGCCTGCAATCGTTTGTCGGATTCGGCGAGAGTGGTACCCTCCTCGACGAGATCAAAATCGTGAAAGCAATAATACGGCAGACCCAGCTTCGTGACAAACTCGAACGCCGCGTCCATCTTCGCTTTGCCCCGCGAAACGGGATCGTGGCCGATCAGCCAGGGCAAATCCCGCGTCGCTGATCCAAAGGGGTCTTCACCGGTTGCGCCGAAGCTGTGCCAATACGCCACGGCAAAACGGAAATACTCCTTCATCGTTTTCCCGGCAACAATTCGATCCTCGTCGTACCAGCGGTACGCCAATGGGTTCTTTGAGTCTTTCCCTTCGAACTCCACCCTCTTGACGCACGGGAAATACTCCTTGGATCCGACTTCGATCTTGGTCATTGAAAACTCCCTCCTTTGAGATGTCGTCGTTCGCGGATTCGGTTCTTTGACAGGTTCCGATAAATATTCGTTCAAAAAATGCTTGCCTCTTTTGAATGATACGTTTATCTTTATTGAAGCGATTCAACTATTTCACAATCAATTCAATTTATTCAGAAAGTCAAGCGGTCAATCGGGATACCGCTCACAAGGGGGGCGACCGGGCTTTCAGGCACCGTCGGTTCTCAACTTCGGGGTTTCGACGACCATGAGAGAGAGGTAGCGGTTCCAAGGGTCGGTCCTGATCTCATGGAACGTCCCCCGTGCGTTTTGGATAAGTCCTGAACCATCTGCACGCTTCGGGAAAACTCATCAACACACACAATGCCTGAATTCCTGGAACGACGCTACAATAGCAACGCGCGGTGGCTTCTCTCACGAATGGTCTGACCTATGCCACAACAGTCGCAGAGGACAGAGCAAAATCCCGGGCCACAGGGAACACGTTTGATGTCGTTATGTCACTTATCGTTGTTGTCGCCGCGTTCATCTACTTCTCACCGCTGGGCGGCGCAGGCAACCGATGATCTACCGTCCCCTTCCGCCCTGACGTTCGACGCGGGAAGAGGGCGTACGCCCACAAACATGGGACGACGCAGATAAGGATTCACGCAATGAAAAGAAGCCGCCGGCAACTCATACTCATCGTTTCTTGCTTTTTCTTTGTCGTCCCTTCTTCTTTTTCTCAAGAAAGACAGTCCGACGGCGTGCTTTTCGAGCTTAGAAAGGGTAAAGGCACCGATCCCCAGTGGATGAAGATCCAGGTGTGCAACGCAAACATTATGAGAGTTGTGGCAGCGCCGGAGAAGTCCTTCTCGACTCGTCCGAGTCTGATGGTT
>PMMO01000015.1:2160-2775 GCA_003162215.1 Ignavibacteriota bacterium | reverse complement strand
GAAGAAGCATTCTACGGGCTGGGCGCTCATCAAAACGCTGTCATGAACTACAAAGGGCACGACGTTGATCTCTGGCAGTACAACATCGTCGACGTGATTCCCTTTCTTGCTTCAAGCAGGAATTATGGCATCCTGTGGGACAACAATTCCCGAACAAANNCTGTTCACCGTCCGCTCAGAGCCAAGAATCGAACATGAGTTCATCGACGTGAACGATGAATATCCTGAAGGCTTCCGGCGAAACGTGAGCGCTGTTCGCTGGAGCGGAGAGATCGAATGCCGTGAACCGGGCGTGCACAAGTTCCGCCTCTACTGTTGCGGTTACACCAAGATGTGGCTCGATGGCAAGCTTGTTGTGGACTCCTGGCGGCAGAATTGGCTGCCCTGGACCCACCTCCCGCGCCTTGAGATGGAATCCGGGAAGCGGTACCAGATCAAAATCGAATGGGTACACACCGGGGGTTACATCGGATTGAAATGCCTCGCTCCAGACCGGGAAGAGCAACGGAACAGTCTGTCGCTCTACTCCGAAGTCGCCGATCAGATCGATTACTACTTCATCCGTGGTGACAATCTCGACCAGGTCATTCAAGGGTCCCGCGAAATCACCGGCAA
>PMMO01000015.1:0-2085 GCA_003162215.1 Ignavibacteriota bacterium | reverse complement strand
CACTATGATGAGTTCAAGGAGAAGGGGTGGCTGTACATGCGCAATGTTGAGAAAGGGCAACGAGACTGGGTCGGACCTGGATACGTCTCGACGTTTTATGATCCCTATGCTGACGGGGCACGTGATCTCTATTGGCGACAAATCAACGACAAATTATTCAGCAAGGGGTTCGATGCGTGGTGGCTTGACTGCACCGAACCGGACATCGCATCGAATTTATCAATGACGGAAACAATACTGCGCCAGGGTCCGACTGCGATGGGAAGTGCTGCAAGGTATCTGAATGCATATTCTCTGATGAATGCCAGGGGAGTGTATGAGAATCAGCGGCATACAAATCCCGATCAGCGCGTCTTCATCCTGACACGTTCAGCCTTTGCGGGACAACAGCGGTATGCTGCTGCGACGTGGAGCGGAGATCTTGCCGCGCGATGGTACGATTTGAAAGCTCAGGTCCCCGCTGGTTTAAACTTCTGCCTATCGGGAGCGCCGTACTGGACCACGGACATCGGCGGCTTTGCAGTGGAGCCGCGCTATGAGCATCCAAACGAGGGAGATTTGCAGGAATGGCGCGAATTGATGACCCGCTGGTTCCAGTTTGGCACGTTCTGTCCACTATTCCGGGTTCACGGCGAGTCTCCCTATCGCGAAATGTTCAATGTCGCCCCGGATACCCATCCAGCGTACCAGTCCATGCTGGCGTACGACAAGCTGCGCTACCGGCTGATGCCGTACATCTACTCGCTTGCCGGGATGGTCACGCACGAGGGGTACACGATCATGCGTGCGCCCGTCATGGATTTCGGCCGCGACCGAAACGTCCTCAATATCGGCGACCAATTCATGTTCGGCCCCGCACTGATGATCAATCCTGTCACCGAATACAACGTGCGGACGCGCAATGTCTATCTTCCTGCCGGCGCCGGCTGGTACGACCTGAAATCGGGCCGGTATTTTGATGGCGGACAGACCGTTCAGGCAGACGCACCGTATTCGGACATCCCGATATTCGCCAGGGAAGGATCGATCCTTCCCTGCGGTCCGGAGATTGAGTACGCGACCGAAAAGACAGCCGATCCCATTCGCCTCTTCGTGTTCACCGGCAGCGACGGCTCGTTCACACTGTATGAAGATGAGAACGTGAACTACGGCTATGAGAAGGGACAATTTGCAACGATCCTGCTGGCGTACAGCGAAAAGAACCATCTCCTTACCATCGGTGAACGAAAGGGAGATTTCCCTGGTATGCTGAAAAAGCGAACATTTGAGGTTGTCTGGATTCGCTCCCGGAAACCCACAGGCCTTGATTTCCATTCAACACCGGACGCAAACATCAGCTATACCGGAACCCGAACGTTGGTCCCGATGAAGTGAGAACGGCCGGCCTCCACATTGTACAACAAACGGGAACATGTCGATGACCCTATCGCTCATGAACAGGGGAATGCGCCTGCGTCATATGTGTCTGGTCGTTTTTCTGGCTCTGCTGTCCACAACGTCCACGGCTTCCCCATCAGCGACCCGAAGAACCGAGAACTTCTGCAAGGGCTGGAAATTTCATTTGGGCGACGTTCTGAGTGGCCAGGAACGATCGTGCGACGATACCCAATGGTCACTGCTTAATCTTCCGCATGACTGGAGCATCGAGGGAACATTCAGCAAGGATCATCCCGCCACGCCCGGAGGCGGCGCACTGCCCGGCGGGATAGGATGGTACCGCAAGACTTTTATGGTGCCTGAAACCGATCAGGGGAGACTGACGTCAGTCGAATTCGACGGGGTATACCGGAACAGCGAGGTGTGGATCAACGGCCACTATCTCGGCAAGCGTCCGTACGGGTTCAGTTCGTTCCGCTACGAGCTGGCACCGTTCCTGAAGTACGGGAATACGACAAATGTGCTGGCAGTGAAGGTTGATAATTCGCAGCAGCCGAATTCGCGATGGTATTCCGGCTCGGGAATCTATCGAAACGTCTGGCTCGTGACGACTGAGAAACTCTGTGTGGATCACTGGGGCACGTTTGTCACGACACCGCAAGTGACCGAAACTACAGCCAGAGTGTCGATCAAAACCAGAGTACGAAA
>PMMO01000019.1 GCA_003162215.1 Ignavibacteriota bacterium | reverse complement strand
TATCCCAATCCTTTCAATCCCTCAACGAAGATCAACTTCAGCACAGAGCGTGCCGGCGATGTCCTGTTCTCGGTGTATACCTCCATAGGCCAGTTGCTGGACGCGAAGACATATTCCGTTGCGGCGGGGAACCATACGATCGACTGGTTGAGCAAAGGAGCGGCCGGCGTGTTGTTCTACTCGGTGGAGTTTGGCGGGTCGAGAATCACGCGGAGAATGGTACAACTGGATGGACACGGGAATGGCGGGCTNNGTTATCGACTTTTCCCTTGAGACGGTGCATAGCCGGGCGTTCGTCATGGACCTGCACAATGACGTTATGGAGATTGCCGTGAACGGAGGGTACGACCTCGGTGTTCGCCACACCTACAATGACTCAGATCTCCCTCGCTTCCATGACGGGGGGTTTGATGCGCAGATGTTTGCCTTGTGGACTGACGTGACAGATTCGGTTGCTCATCCGTGCTATGCGTACACTCTAGAGATGGCTGATTCATTCAAGAGCCAGGTCAGTCGGAATGCATCATCGTTTACACAGGCCCGGTCGTACGATGAACTCATGCAGGCGAACGCGTCGGGGAAGTTCGCAGGTGTTCTCGCGGTGGAGGGAGGCCACTCCATCGAAAACAGTCTCGACAAGCTCAAAACATTCTATGGCCTGGGTGCCCGCTATCTCACGATCACATGGAACAATAGTACATCCTGGGCGGTCTCCGCGGCCGACTCCAAGAGTTCAACTGTAGGTCTTTCGGATTTCGGGCGACAGGTCATTCGCACAATGGACTCGCTTGGGATGATCATCGATGTCGCCCACACAGGGATCCAGACTATATGGGATATACTTTCCACCACTAAGAATCCCATCATTGACACTCATGCCGGTGTGCGGGNNCCAGATCGACAGCATTGCTGCGCGTGGGGGTGTCATCGGCGTGGTGTTTTACCCCCCATTCCTCTCGTCGAAAGGCAAAGCGACAATTGACACTGTGATCAAGCACATTGACTACATCAAGAACCGTGTGGGGATTGACTATGTAGCTATCGGGTCCGATTGGGATGGCATAGGGTCCACAAAAGTCGTCGGTCTGGAGGACGTTTCGAAGCTGCCCAATCTTACTGCTGCCCTTCTGCGGCACGGGTACAGCATACCGGACGTGATGAAGATTCTTGGGGGGAACTATCTGCGGGTGTTCAAACAGATTGTCAGGTAAAGACTCATTGTCTGTAGGACCCCACGTAGGAGTCTCCAAAGGAGCACTTTCCCGAAGGGACCTCTTCGTGGCGCGCCTTCTGACCTTCGGGGAAGATTGTGAATTATGGTGAAGTAAGCCAAATTCGTGCGCGCCTGGCATTAGAGTATGATTGTTCCCATATTGGGAATATTTGTTCTTGACACTGATCTGGGAACCTATTATATTAATGCACGTCATAGCCGTAAAACCTCTTAAAGATTTCTGGAACCGTCATCCTGACTCAGAAGGCCCGTTGCAGGCGTGGTATCATGAGGCCAAAGATGCACACTGGAAGAACAGCGCTGAGCTGAAGGTCAGGTATCCTTCCGCGAGCATCATTAACTCTGAACGCGCGGTCTTCAACATTGGAGGCAACAAGTACCGACTGGTGGTTCGGATCAACTACAAAAGCGAAACGGTTTTCGTCAGATTCGTGGGAACACACGCTGCATATGACAGAATTGACCCGGAGAAATTTTGATGTATCCAAAATTAATCAAGACTGAGGCCGATTACGAAGCGGCGCTGGCTCAGGTCGACAGACTCATGTCTGCGATTCCAGGCAGCCCTGAGGCTGACGCATTGGAACTGTGGGTACATCTGACCGAAGAGTACGAAAGCACACACTTCCCCATCCCGGTCCCGGACCCGGTGTCGGCTATCCGGTTTCGGATGGAACAAGATGGCCTCAAGGCTGCGGATCTGATTCCCTACATGGGGAGCAAGAGCAGAGTTTCGGAAGTTCTTCGTGGCAAACGTGCGCTGAGTCTGGGAATGATCCGAAGATTGAACAAGGGGCTCGGCATTCCCCTGCAATCCCTGATGGGGGAAAAGCATTCCCAGGCAACACCGGTCGCGACAAGTATGAATTGGGGTTCTTTTCCCCTTAGAGAGATGTTGAAGCGGGGTTGGTTTGGCGAGGGGATAACGGAGACCAAGGAGTTACTTGACCGGTCAGCCGACCTCCTCACGCCATTCTTCTCGCCGATCGCAAGAATGGGGAATACTCGACTGCGCCAATCGAAACACGCCGGTTCTCCTGCTGACGAGAACTCCTTGCTGGCCTGGAAAGCGCGCATCTATCATCTGGCACAACAACAACAGGTCGCACAATTCAAGTCTGAGCACCTAAGGCGGGATCTGCTGCGAGACATCGCTAGACTAAGCGTACTTGACAACGGACCAGTAGTTGCAAAAGAGATGCTGGCAAAAAGCGGTATACATTTTGTGCTTGAGCCACAGATGCCGCGGACACGTCTGGACGGTGCCGCAGTCTGGTGTGATGACAGCCCACCTATCGTTGCGCTGACACTTCGACATGACCGCCTGGACAACTTTTGGTTCACTCTCTGTCATGAACTGGCACATTTGATTCCGCATTTTCAGAAGTCTGCTTGCGAGGTCTTTCTCGATGACCTTGACTCATCGAATCGATCACCGGAAGAGGTGGAAGCCGACGAGGTGGCTTCTGATGCGTTGATTCCGAAGAAGACTTGGACGGATTTCAAGAGGCGATTCCACGGATCCCGTGCTGAGCTGATTGAGTTTGCCTCAAGCCAGAGGATACACCCTTCGGTCGCTGCTGGTCGCTGGCGCAAAGAGACAGGTAATTTCAGGATCTACGGCAATCTCATCGGCAACGGACAGGTGAGACGGCATTTCCCGTAACTCGTTTGACAGACTCAAATGTCAGACACGTCGGTGTGCCCCCGGGCTCTGCATCCCGAAACCCACGACCCACCCCGGCATTACATGCTAGACGCATAGTTAGGATAAGCTATCGAATTCCTTATAATTGAATATGTAAGCGCGTTAGAGCTAAGGCAGAATCTCCCATTCATACATCCCCGCAGAGAACCCATCTTTCATTGTGATTTCCAGCCGCAGGGCATCAGTTTTGACCGGATCAAAGCCCACCCTATTCAGCTTGTCTTTGGATCTGCCGTCCTCTGTCGCGTGCACCACGGGCTTCCCNNCTTCCACTCCTGCCCTTCACGATAGAGTATACGCCATGCTTTTGGCACGCGGCACTCGCCCGTCCCTGTGTCGTCAAACCAATAGACGGCAGTCTGTGACACGCGTGAGGGGGCCGCAAAGACGCACTGCACCCACTCCGTGCTCCCCTTCTTCGGCCACCAATCAAAGCTTGGCACGGCAGGGTCATTGGAGCTCCTGGGAAGGAATTGATCGATAAGCGCATCGGAATCCCTGCCGCCCGAGGTCGTGAGTGTACTCATGAATGCAAGCGTTTTGGCAGGTTGTGGTTTGACGGCTGCGAGCTCACGTGCCGGCCATACCGTCATTTGATGCAACCCGCGATGAGCCCAGGCATAGTAAGGAATCGCTGTGAACGCCCGCTGCCCTTCGATTGACGGCTCGCCTTTTGAGTCCCTGCGGGTGCTGAAGCCTGTTCCGGTGATCACTTGCACGCCACCGAGCATGTTCGGCAGGAACTCTGTCCGGAGCTGTGCCGTGTCGGGAATGATGATGTCCACTACGCGGCCTGCCGGTTGATCCGCGCCCTCGATACAGAAGACGATCGGCCCCCGCTCCAGTGCTACCTTGCCCCGGTCATCCTCAACTTTTTGGTTCGCCAAAATTCTCCGCACCGGCATCGGAAAGCCGATCGTCACGCTGTCGCCATCCTTCCACGCTCGTTCAATCTGAGCATACCCTTTTACCACGCCATATTTCTGCTCGGAGCCATTGACGCTGATGCTGACATGCTCCGCATTCGGTGTCAGATAGGTATAGAGATCCCCGGCCAACGGCCTATCATTGACCCATCCTGGAATCCGGATGTTCAGAGTCATCGGTGCAGTTTCCTGAACACCCACCTTGATGACAACTTTTCCTGACCACGGATAGTCCGTCGACTGGGTAATCCGCACTGTTTCCTTGTCGAGGTTCAGGGTGGCGCTGCCACCCACAAAGAGATTCACAAAAACGCTCTTTCCCCGGTGTGCATAGATGTAGCCCGGTATTGAGGGAACAAAACGCACATCATTTGATGGGCAGCATGCGCAAGTGAACCATGGCGACCGATCCGCGCCTTTCATAGACTCCAGCGGATTGGGGTAGAAGAATCTGTCGCCTGTCATTGAAACACCGGAGAGGAACCCGTTGTATATCACCCGCTCCACGATATCCATGTATTTTGCATCGCCGTACTGGAGGAACATTCTATGGTTCCAGTACGCCAGCGCGATGCCGGCACACGTTTCGCAATAAGCACTGAGATTCGGCAGTTCATAGGGGGCCCCATAGCCTTCGATGGTGCCTACCGCGCCAACGCCCCCGGTGATGTAGAGTTTCTTGGTCACCACATCATCCCAGATGCGATCAAGGACCCGGAGGTACCGATCGTTGCCTGTGAGGGCAGCGACGTCCACCATGCCCGCGTAGAAATAGCCTGCGCGGACCGCATGTCCGACAGCTTCAGTTTCATTGAGAACCGGCGTCTGATCCTGGTTGTAGGACTCTCCCTGAGGTGTTCCCCTCCCCCGTTCATTGATAAAGAAATCGGCAAGATTCAGGTACTCACGTTTGTCCGTCACCAGGTAGAGCTTTGCCAGGCCGATCTCCGTTACTTCGTGACCCGGTACGGTGTGCATTTTGTCCGGTCCAAATGTCTTAATGAGCAGGTCGGCGCTCCGGAGGGCGATGTTCAACAGGCTCTTCTTTTTTGTAGCATAGTAATGCGCGACCGCGGCTTCATAGAGGTGACCCAGATTGTAAAGCTCATGGCTACTTTTCATGCGGTCGTTAACCCAGCGTTCCGGCGCCCATGATTTTGCCGAATCAATTGTGCGCATGGTGTAGAGATAGCCGTCCGGTTCCTGTGCTTTGGCAATTTTCGAAATCAACGTATCCAGCGTTTTGTCGAGAGCGGCATCATAATGCGTCTGGAGAGAGTATGCGGCTCCTTCAATGACTTTGAAAACATCGGAGTCGTCGAAGCCATATCTGCTGCAGAATTTTCCCTTTGCGGGCAGGCCCGCGATGATGCTGTCAGCGATTTCGAAATTTCTTATGCGGCCGGTCTCAGCGCATTTCTTCAACGCGTGCGGTATGGAAACCGTCCGGTTGATTTCCAGACGCTGCGACCAGAAGTTGTCAGCGACCCTGACTTCGGTGAAGAGGACGGGGCTGATCGGATACCCGGAGGGTTGTGCCGGTGACAGGTAGGATGCTGCGAGAGAGAGCGTTACGACATAAGCGGCGAAGCGGATCACACTTGTCATAGGGATTTCATTGGAGTGGCCGAAGATGTATCTCACGCCATCAATGTACGGGAAGTTCCTCACAGAGTCACGCAGGACCTGCCGGCAGAGGAGATACCGCCGGAGAGATACACCTGGGCCGCTTGACATGCTGGCGCAAGGGTGGTATACTATTCCTCATCCAACGAATGCACTCGGGGCCCGAACCATGGAAGACATTTTTCGCAGAGTTTTTTCGCAGGCCGAATTGCAGACCTTCAGGATGCTGAAGACCCCATACGCAATTCAGTGTTATCTTCTGGATCTGCCTTACAGTGCAGAGGAGCGCTACCGTTCCCCTGCAAGTGTGGTAAGGGACCACACCGCGCACTGCTTTGATGGGGCTCTGTTTGCGGCTGCAGCGCTCCGCTTCATCGGGCATCCGCCCCTCATCATGGATTTGTTGCCGAACGGCCGGGATGATGACCATCTCATTGCGCCATTCANNCGCGACCATTGGGGTGCCGTGGCGAAATCGAATTTCTCAGGTTTGACATTTCGGGAGCCCATTCACCGGTCGCTTCGCGAGTTGGTTCTTACATACTTTGAGCCGTTTTACAATGTGCAGAAGGAGAAGACTCTTCGTAAGTACACTGTGCCGCTCGATCTCCGGCAATTTGACCTGATCAACTGGATGGGAAGCGATGAGTATCTGGATGGCATCGCAGGGCGGCTTGACGAAATCCGGAAGGTCACGCTGATCACCCCTGCCATGGCGCGGAGGTTCTCGCCGGTGGATGAGCGTTCCTATCAGGCGGGCCTGCTGGGGGCAAACTGGGATGGGCTGTACAA
>PMMO01000197.1 GCA_003162215.1 Ignavibacteriota bacterium | reverse complement strand
GCATTTATTATGTAAATCTATATAATAAGGAAGTTAGTCAATCAGATGTCTTGATTCGAATCATATCTACGCGTCGAGCTACGAAGAAAGAAGGCCATCAATACAATTCAAGGTAATGAAATGAAAAGAGAATATGATTTTACCAGTGGAGAACGAGGAAAATTCTATCGACCAGATGCGCAATTGAATCTTCCGATTTACCTTGACAAGGATATTTCTGAGTTCATACAGAAATATGCAACTCGAAAAAAGACCGATCGACAGACTGTCGTGAATAGAATGTTGCGAGCAAGTAAGGACATCATTCAGTCCCTGCAATAGACGATTTGTTTCGCCCACCCAAGACTTTGTTCTGTGCCTCGTCAACACTCCCTCCCGTGGTGTAAAAACAATCTTATACATATTGCAAGTATCAGATTCAATTTGTATATTGTTCCTGCACGTGCAAGGTGGTTACCATGACGTACATTCGACGCGCAATCGAACCCCTCCTTCTGGAGGCTGCTACACATTTTCCGGTCATTCTTCTCACCGGACCACGTCAGTCGGGAAAGTCCACCACACTGCAAAGACTGTTCTCGGCTCACGCCTACGTCACCTTTGATGATCCGATCGTCCGTGCACAAGCGGAACGGGATCCTGCGCTGTTCCTTGCAGATCACCCTGCTCCCGTGATTCTCGATGAGATCCAATATGTCCCCCACCTTCTGGCAGGGCTCAAATTGGCGGTGGACAAATCGAAGAATCGGCATGGCTCCTATGTTCTGACCGGCTCGCAGGCATTCTCACTCATGGAAGGTGCCTCTGAATCACTCGCAGGCCGTGTTGCCATCTTTGAATTACTTCCGTTTTCCTACAACGAACTTCCAGTCATCAAAACAATGAATGAAGACCGGACCTTCGAAGACATCATTCGGGGATTTTTTCCGGGTCCTGTGGCGCAGCGTGTCCATCCGGCGATGTTCCATGGTTCCTACATTCAGACCTATTTGGAGCGTGATGTTCGCGGCATGCACGCCGTGGGTGATCTCCGGTCGTTTCAACAACTCATCGAAGTCCTTGCTGCGAACATCGGACAGGTTCTCAATCTCACGAAGGTCGGTGCCCTATGCGGGGTGACACATACGACCGTTCGTAAATGGCTATCGGTGCTTGAAGCATCACGACTCGTGTATTTACTCCGGCCATACGCTCGTAATCTGCGCAAACGCGTGGTGAAGAGCCCGAAACTCTATTTCACTGACACAGGGATGGTTGCGCATATACTGCGGGAATCGAATCCGCGCGCATTGCGCAATGGTGTTATGGGGAGACCGATCTTCGAAAACGCAGTAATTATGGATCTCGTGAAGGCAAATTACGGCGACGGATCACCGTGGCAGTTCTTTTACTATCGCGACAACAATCATGTGGAAGTCGATCTCATTCTTGTCCGGGGAAGCGAGCACATTCCGATTGAGATCAAACTTAGCAGATCCCCAAACGACCGGATGATCGCAGGACTTCGAAGCGTCAAGAAGTTGATCAAAGCGGAGCAATCGTTTCTTCTTTGCTCTCGCAACGAAGTGCTAACGATGGCGGATGGTGTCAAGGCAATGCATTGGTATCCGTTTGTCCAGGACGAGAGGAATCGGCGGTGAACAGAAAGAGGTGCACGGGTTGCATTTGTCAGATCAATCCCCTAACTACCTAGTGCCCCTCCAACGAAATAATTCTACACAACGAGGAACACAGTGCTCGTTCCAATAAACGAAATTAAAGGTTTCCTTATCGAACACCATCTGTAGGAGAAGAGAATGAAGAATACAATTCCCCGCTACCTCACCCTGACATTGATCGCGATCTCCTTCGTAGGTTGGGGCTTCGCTGCTCAGGGAAAACAGCGTGCCGCCGGCTGGCAGCACCTCTCGTACTCGATCTACTTCACATCGCACGACATCGATTCACTTCTGACGGATCCGGGTCAATTCCGGAAGACGATGGAGTACTTTGCCCCAGTTAAGCCCGTTCATGTGTATCTCGAAGGGAGTAGTCGCGGAGCGACGAACGTTGCATTGCTGAAAACGGTTGCCGAACGCTTCCGGGGGATGGGAATACGCGTATCAGGGGCAATGGTTCCGACAGGACAGCGGGGTCCATCGACCTACAACAATTCCAGCGACATGGCGGCTCTCGAGGGTCGCATGCGCGCATTGGCGGGAGTCTTCGACGATATTATCCTCGACGATTGGCTCTTCACCACGGCGACGGATCCGAAGAGCGTTGAGGACCGCGGCACTCGAACATGGGCTGAGTACCGGACATCGCTGATTCTCGAGCAATCAAAGAAACATATCATCGATCCGGCGAAGCAAGTGAATCCCAACGTCAAAGTCACCGTCAAGTATCCGAACTGGTACGAAGGATTCGGAGCCTGCGGGTACGATGTCTACAACGAAACACGGCTCTTCGATCACATCGCCGTCGGCATTGAAACGCGGAACCGCATGACCCACGATCAACACATACCGATCTATAGCGGTTACATCTTCCAGAAGTGGTACAGAAGCGCCGATCCTTCGAAGTGGGTTGGTTCGTGGTTGGACAACTACGACATGAAGGGGGATCACGGCGACTACAACGCACAAGTGTGGCAGGCTGTGCTGGCGCAAACCCCCGAGATCATTCTCTGGTGCGGGGGCCAGCTGTACCCAACGACAGGCCCGTCAAGCGACGTCTATCCATTTTTCCGCGATCTCTTGCCCGAATTTGACCGCGTTGCCGGCATGCTCAGCGACTCCTCGCGTGGAGTGCCGATCTATCTGCCGTACGGTTCGACGGGCGAGTACAACATCTTCGGCTACCTGGGGATGGCGGGGATTCCGCTCGACCCTGTGGCCGAGTTTCCGACGAAACAGAAGAATGCCATCTTCACACTTCACGCGCTGCGCGATCCGAAGCTGGCCGACCAGATGCTTGCACGCCTGCGCGATGGGAAAGACTTGTTCATGACGTGGCAACTCTGGAAGCAACTCCAGCAGACTGAGTTCAAGAACGCACTGAGCCTCGTTAATGAAGGGGGGAGCGTGACGTCCGATGGGTTCAGGCTGAGAGAAGGTTGGTTCCGCCAGGACTTCGTCAAAGCGGAGAGACCGTTTTCATTTCCTCGCATCGAAACGACCACCTGGCCCTATGTACGCGATGTTGCAGTGGTACGGGATGACTACGACTTCGGTGTCCTTCTCCATGTGCAATATCTCAACGGGAATATCTACGTTCTGAACATGCCGGACAACAGCTACGATCTTCTTCGTCTTCCAGCACCGGCGCTCAACATCATTCGGAGCGCCTTTGTGGGAGACCTGGGCGTGGAGTTGGATGGACCCGGAGGCGTCGGGATGTACTTGTTCGGCGATAAGAAGTATGTGCTCTACAATATGAGCGATGAACCAGGACCGATGACATTGAAGTTTGTCAGGAAGGTTCCAGCTTCCGGTTGGCGCGAATTAGTGAACAGCCGGGAGCTGTCGGTGAAGCGGGACACGTCATTCGTGCACTTTGGCGGGCCGGCCATCAGCAGCGTATCGTTGACCCTGAAGCCATTCGAAATCGCGGTCGTGCAGGAACCGTAGTGTCGTCATTGTCTCAGCAGGCGGCGGGGATGAAGAGTATGCTCGGACAGTGAACCGAAGGTTGACTTTGTGCCCCAAGATGGGAGGCAAACAGCCCGGAGCAGCATTGTGCTGTCCGGGCTGTTGAGGATTACTCCCACTTAAGCCGCTTTTGCAGCTTCTTGAACCCTATTGAATTCAGCCAAAATCTCTATTTTCACCTCATTGCCCACGGCGACACCACCTACTTCCGTCAAGGCATTCCATTGCAAGCCAAAATCAAACCGATTTAACTTGGTCCGAATCTCAAACCCTGCCACCTGAATTCCGCCAAAGCCGGCAACCGCGCCGTTGTAGATGACATCAAGTGCGATTTCTTTGGTGACGCCGCGCATCGTCAGATCCCCGACAACCCGTAGCTCATAGTCGGACACCGGCTTCGCCGACTTCGAAACGAACGACATCTTCGGATATTTTGCGGCATCGAAGAAATCGGGAGATTTCAAATGTGCGTCGCGCTGATCGCTCTTCGTATTAATACTGTTGATTTCCGCTTCGAATTGAATCTTTGCATCACTGAAGTCCTTCTTATCTGCTTCGATCGTGGCCTCAAACTTGTCGAAATGCCCCGTGACAGTCGAAACGACAAGGTGTTTCACTTTGAAGCTGACTTCGGAATGCGTGGGATCGACTTTCCAGAGTGACATTGTATAGTTCCTGATGTTATGTGGTTGGTGTCTGTTGTCTTCAATTCATCACACAACCAATATACCATGGCAGGCCGGTGATGCGCATTCACACATGACAAGAAATCACATGAACCTATGGTAACGGAATTGCTATCGTTTGTGAGAAAGCTCTTTGCGGATGCGGCTTAAGGATTGCGGGGTAATACCCAGGTAGGAGGCGATTTGACTCTGCGGAATCTGTTCGACCAAGAGCGGATACGTTTTGATGAAGGCAAGATATCGCTCTTCGGCCGAGGCACTAAGTGAGTCGTTGATCCGTTGATGAGATGAAACATAATTTGCTTCCTGGAGCAGGCGGAAGAAGCGTTCCATTTTTGGAACAGATTCGAGCAGTGTTTTTCTCGATGCTCTTTCCAGCAGTAACACTTCGGAGTCTTGAACCGCATCGATGTTGTACGTTGCCGCCGAGCCGGTGAGGAAACTGTTGAGATCGGAAATCCACCAGTCTTCAATCGCGAACTGGATGATGTGCTCCTCCCCCCTGTGATCGACCGTGTAAGCACGAAGACAACCACTATTGACAAAGGCGATATGCCTGCAGACATCTCCCTCCTGAAGGAGAAACTTATGTTTCCTGATTTTCTTGGGTGTAAAACACTGGTCCAGGAGAGCACGCTCTTTCTGAGACAGATGGATCCGCCGTTCGATATGGGTGTGAAGCAGGCTGTACATACTCAAAGGTAAACGATTTGTGTGCGGCGGTCAAGAGGAGAGCTTCTCTAATTCCGCATTCAATTCGATGGGACAGGTGCCTCCATTGAAGGCCGCCACATTTCTCCGTATATTGTTTCATGGTCAAAGACCCGCAATACTACTCTCAGTTCAAGATTAGGTCGCTTGCATCCAATCCGCTTAATCTGCAACAGAAGTACGCGATCCTTGAATCTCTCTACGTTGAAGCTCGCGAGCTCGGGAAGTTCGGTGACGACGATCTTCTTCTCGGACTTGAAGATGATATCCGTCTCGCTGCTGCGCTGAATGCCACTCTATCAAGCACTCCTCGCTAAGCTCGCCCGTGCGTTTGACGGTGCCGGCATTTCGTACATGATCATCGGTGGTCAGGCGGTACTCCTGCACGGCGAACCCCGGCTTACGCGCGGCATCGATGTCACCCTTGGTTGTGAAGCAAGTGAGCTCCACCGCATCTTGTTGGTTGCGCGGGCCGCAGGCCTGGATCCTTCAGTTGCCGGAATCGAGGACTTTGTCCGTCGAACCAACGTCCTTCCACTCACGGACGGACCAACAGCGATCCGTGTGGATTTGATATTTTCGTTCACTCCGTACGAATCCGAGGCTATCCGCCGGTCAATTGTTGTTACACTTGAAGATACGAATGTCCATTTTGCTGCAGTGGAGGATCTGATCATCCACAAATTGGTGGCAGGACGTCCACGGGATCTCGAAGATGTGCGCGGTGTGCTGGCTAGACGGCCTATGGTTGACGAGAAATATCTCACTGTGTGGCTTTCTTCTTTTCGCGACGTCGTGCACAGGGATCTTGTTTCGGAATACCTGGATTTGAAGAGCGATCGAAGCGACACGGCCGGCAGTGCGGACTAGACCCTGGTGCCCGCCTTTGCGTTCTTTCTTTTCTCCTTACGGTGATTTCGGCACGGTCGGTGTGGATCTTGGTGAGGGTTGGCATTCGAAAAATCTTCAGGGTGCCAACAAAGCCAGCATCGAAAGGAACGGCCTTCAGTTCCACCACCACGTAGCGGCCCAATTTCAAGTGGTAGAAAATCGAATGGCTCATAGTGGAGTTCCGGCCCGGATGGGTTATTGAAGAGGGCCGGGTGTGTCCATCTCCAACCTCACGACAGTGTTGACTGTGTTCTGCTCCCGGACCGGCATTCGAATGATCGTCGCCTCGCCGGTTTGCTCAATTCGCACATTGCCGCCGGTGAGGGCTTTCCCCTTGATGATTCTTGCTTTCAGAGGCGGCAGCTTCAACTGGTCCCTGTCCCACTTCAGGATATGCAGGTACACTGTATTCCCTTTCGTGGTCGAGCCACCCCATGCACCGTTGCGGAAGGGACCACCCCGGGTCCCGTAAATGCTTTCACCGTACTTCGCCAACCACCCTCCGATCTGCCGGAGCACTTCCACCTGACGAGGTTCAATTTCTCCGCTTGGCATCGGACCGACGTTGAGCAGCAGGTTCCCGTCACCCGCGACACACTGCACGAGAATACGAAGACATTCTTCGAATGTCTTGATTGTGTCCTGAGGTTTCCACGACCACTGCGTGCCAAGCGTCATGCAGGTTTCCCATGGATGGATATTGTCAAACGCACCGATCCGTTGCTCCGGAGTTTGGTAGTCCGCGTTGGTTCTGATATTCTGGGCTTTGTAGTCTTCATTACTTCCCATATCCAGCCGATTGTTGATGATCAGCCGGGGCTGGAGGGAGCGGACGAGACCGTATGTCGCGGCCTGGTCCCACGGAGCCGGTCCGCCGTCTGTGTCAAACCACAGCAGATCGATGCGCCCGTAGTTGCTCAGCAGTTCACGCAGATGTCCCTGCATCCGTTTCACATAGACACTGTTCCGATCCGTCCGGCAGTCCGGATCGCGCCAGTCCATGGGAGAGTAATACCATCCGACCCTCATGCCCGCCTTGTGGGCGGCATTAGCCAGCTCACCGCAGACATCGCGTTTGAAAGGAGTGTTGGCGATACTATACTTATCGACACTTGAATGCCACAGACAGAAGCCGTCACAATGCTTGGCTGTGAGAACCATGTATTTCATTCCGGCAGCGCGGGCGATGGAAACCCATTCGTCGGCACTGAACTCCACTGGATTGAACTGCGTGTAGAGACTGTCATACACCTCCACGGGAATGTCGCCCTTTCCCGAGATACCCCGCCGCTCTCCGCCTCGAGACCAGCTGATCTCTGTCCCTTTGAGGCTGACCGGGCCCCAATGGATGAACATGCCGAAGCGCGCCTCGCGCCACCAAGCGAGCCGGTCCTCTTTTAGCATCTCTCTGCCACTTTGCTGGGCAATACCGCACAGAACAAACATCAACAGAGAGAGGGTTAGGAGTGTAATTCGTTTCATAATGAAACCTCGCATGGAATACTCATTACTAATGCTTGTCCGCAATATCGTATTCGCTTTATTGCAGAGGATACCTGCCGGTGTGCCTCGTAAAAACTCCATCCGCGCACAAAATAATGAATTCACATTGAAATCGATACTGTTGCTCTGTGTCCCTGATCGGATGGTTCATGGTGGAGTTCTGGCCCGGAGGGACATTTGAAGAGGGACAAGGGCGCCATGATGCAACGGCATGTCATCCTGAGGCTATTTTCGGAGGATAGCGGCGCGCTGCACGGCCTTGAAAATATGGCCGTAGGCTCCGCAGCGACAGAGGTTGCCGCTCATCCCGGTCCTGATTTCTCCGATGTCGGGATTTGCGGTGTGCCTGAGGAGTCCCTCGGCTGCCACCACCTGTCCGGGTGTGCAGAACCCGCATTGAAAACCATCTTCCTGCACAAACGCCTCCTGCACCGGACCAAGCTGCTCGCCGTGCATCAAACCTTCCACTGTCGTAATCTCATGACCGTCAGCTTCCAACGCAAGAGTCAGGCAAGAGTATCGCGGCCGGTCATCGATCAGCACGGTGCAGGCCCCACACTCGCCCCGGTCGCAGCCGGGCTTCGTCCCCGTCAATTCAAGCTTCTCCCGTAATACATAGAGAAGCGTCCATCGCGGCTCAACGTGCAGTTCATGCCTCTGACCGTTCACCTTGAGCGTGAGCGGTACGAGGTTGCCCCGCTGTCTGGTTTCCGCTTGCACGGCAGGTGCCACGGCGCCGACAACCGCAATCTCAAGCGTACCTATGCCAACCGTCTGCAGAAATCCCCTGCGGGTAATGCCGGGGGATGATTCCTGTGCTGCGTCTATTTTTTCTTTTTCCATTTGCTTCTCCAAAATCATTTCAAGCTTGTTTCATTGCAAGCAGAGCTTCTTCAACGACTCCGCGTACAAGATGCAACTTGTACTCATTCTTCGCCAGCGGCACAGCATCTTTCACGCACGCGGCAGCGGCTTGTGAAGCTGTTTCATCGTCAATTTCTTTTCCGGTGACAATCTTTTCAGCTTCCCGCACACGCCATGGAACGGGAGCAACACCCGAAAGAACGATACGGGCGAGCTGAACGATACCATTGCTGAATCGAACCGAGAGCGCCACGCCGGCAAGCGCAAAATCCCACGCACCTCTTGCCCGTACCTTTCGATACGAACTCCTGTGGTTCGCTGCAGGAGCCGGGAGCAGGATTTCGGTGAGGATGTCTCCTGCATCCAACACATTCTCCCTCGTGAAATCCTTCTGCGGTCCGACGAAGAACGATTCCAGCGGCAGCGTGCGAGTCCCCTGCGGGCCGGTTATGCGAACGCGCGCTTCCAACGCGATGAGTGCAGGCGCAGTATCTGAAGGATGCACAATGAAACAACTCTGTCCGCCGACAATGCAATGAAACTGGTTCTCACCGGCAACCGCGTAGCAGGCCTCGCCCCCTTTTCGGAGACAATGGAAATCGCCCCGAAAGTACCAGCACCGCGGTCGCTGGCTGATGTTGCCGCCGATCGTTCCCTGGTTGCGAAGCTGCGGACTTGCAGCGGAAGAAGCTCCTTCCGACAATGCCGCGTAGTGTTCCATGATATAAGGATGTTCCGCGATTTCGGTGAGTGTTGTCAGTGCACCGATACGGACGCTTCCATTACCCGTGCGGGTGATCCCGCGCAGTTCAGCAAGGTGAGAAATCGAAACGAGTTTGTCGGCCGCAACGACTCCATCCCGAAGGCATCCAAGCAGGTCGGTTCCGCCGGCATGCAGGCGCGTGCCGGGAACAGAAAGCTGTTTCACTGCATCCTTCAGAGAATTCGGACGAGAGTAGGTGAACCAGGGTATCATCGGTTACCTCCTTCCTGCTGTTGAGCAAGCAACGAGAGCATCTGCATCGGAGTGATGGGAGCCTGCTTCAGCCGGACACCGGTTGCGTGATAGACTGCGTTGGCAATCGCCGCAGCGGCGGGAATGGTTGCCGGCTCACCGAGCCCTTTTGCTCCTGTGTTGTTGCATTCCTTGTCGTGTGGATCGATGGAAATGCATGTTTGATCAACCGGGACGTCCATCGCTGTAGGGATCTTGTAATCGTGCCAGTTGGCATTCACCATTTTCCCCGTCTGACGGCTATCCAAAATCCTTTGTTCGGTAGTGGCAAACCCGATGCCCATCGCAATGCCGCCGAACACCTGGTTCTCGAATGTCAGCGAGTTCAATGCGCGGCCGCTGTCGTGCGCGGCAAGAAATCTGACGACCTTTGTCTCGCCGGTGCGGATGTTCACCTCCACTTCTGCAAACTGCGCAACGAAGGGAAGGGCTACTTTTCCCTCCGGACCACGGTCGCGATACCCCACCCCCACAATCATCTGCCTGCGCTGAAGGATTTGAAGGTCGGATATCGGCACCTTCTTGATTGGCTCTGCGGTTGTCTGAATTGCGCCGTCTTTCAATACCAGTTCACCCACAGGGCGCTTCAACTCATCTGCTGCAAGCTCCAGCAGCTGGTTGCGGACCTCCACAGCGCCTTTTCGCACGGCCGGCGCGTTCGCAACCACGGTCTGGCTTCCGCCACTTCCCGGAGCATACGAAGTTGTGCCGGTGTCCGCGTACTCGATCTGGATCTTCTCCAGCGGGACTCCGAGTTCCTCTGCAACCACCATCGCCATTACGGTCTTTGTTCCTGTCCCGATATCGCTGGCACCGATGTTCAGGTTCACGCTCCCATCAGCGAACAGCTTGACGATGGCTGTGGAAACCGTTTCCCCCTCCCATCCCCACATACCCGCCGCAACACCGACACCCCGACGGATCGGACCGTCCTGACGAGGCCGCTCCCGGGCTTCCTTCCAGCGAAACGCTTTCGCTCCCTCGAGAAGACACCGCTTCAACCCTGTACTGGTGAACGGCATGTTGTTCCGCACCTGGCTGACCGTGGGAATGATGTTAACACGAAACTCAACGGGATCGACCCCAATCTTCTCAGCAAGTGCATCCATAGTCTGCTCAAGTGCCCATGCACATTGTGGAAATCCGGGCGCCCGCATTGCACGCGCCGTGCCTGCATTGATGAAGACGTTGGTTTCATCCACATGGACATTCGGACAGAGATACAGATCACGCACGAGGTATCCCACGCTCGAGCTGGCAGGATAGGCGCCACCCGAACCGAGGTTCGTGAGCTCAAGGGCAGTGAGCGTTCCATCCTTCTTGACGCCCGCCTTCAGCTTGATGATGTTTGCCGGCCTGTTGCCGACACAAAGGAAGGACTCTTCGCGCGTGAGGGTGACCTTGACTGGTCGCGCGGCCATCCTGGCCAGCAGCGCGGCAATCACCGTGTGCTTGCTGAGATCGAGTTTACTGCCGAAGCCGCCCCCCATGTAGTGACAGGCCACGCGGACAGAACTAAGAGGAAGTCCGAGAGATTCGGCAAGCGAGCTCTGAACTGCAAACACACCCTGCGTGCTGTCCCACACCGTGAGTCGATTGCCATCCCATTGAGCCACCGACGCGTGTGTTTCCATCGGGGTGTGAATCTCGAACGACGTCCGGTACGTCTCCTCGAGAACGACATCGGCTTCAGCGAATCCTTTGGCAGTATCACCACGTTGATAAACAGACGAATCACCATCTCGGTTTCCCCCCTCATGAACCGGTGGCGCACCGCTGTTCATGGCATCCTCTATATCAGTGACGAACGGAAGCCTCTCGTACTCGACGGTGATCGCCTTCGCTGCATCCCATGCCTGATGCGGCGACTCCGCAGCAACGGCAGCTACTTCTTCACCTTCGTGCCGGCAATGCGGATCGAAAAGCCTGCTCATCGCTCCCTTTGCGCCGTGATACCACGGGATATTTGCGCCCGGCGTCGAGTCCGTGATGATACCGTGGACACCGGGCATCTTTGCGGCTTTGCCGGTGTCAACGTGTTTGACTTTCGCGTGTGCGTGCGGACAGCGGAGAATCGCACCGTACAACATACCCGGAAGAACGATGTCCTGCGTGTAAACCGCGGAGCCGCTCACCCGTTCGTACGCGTCGACACGCGGCAATGGCTTCCCAACAACAGTCGTTTCCTCCCAAGGGGTCAGTGTCCCGGCCTGTCCCTGAGTTTCGGGTGGGCTTTCGCCCATATAGTTGACCGAATCGGTTCTCATTGCAGTTCTCCTTCAATCGGTATTCTCAACACTGAGTGTGGCCATTGAGAAATTCATGTTATCTCAAGGGCTGGCAGACTGACTCACCCCAGACCGGCAACATACCAGCGGGTTGTCTCCAACAGGTGCAGGATGTCCTCACGGAGCGATCCTTAGAGGCGGGCTAGGCTGATCGGCTGCAGGAGGGAGCGTCGCACGACCGTGCCAGGCCGCCGACAACCGGATCGCAAACTCCCATAAAGGCACACAAGTCTCTCCGCCCGTCAAACAGGACGATGAGGCATACGAAAATGATCAGAAAACAATGATGCAATGGTAGCGCAAAGTACGACCCTCTATTGCCAAAATCAAGGCAGTTTTCCCTCAGACCATCTTCCGGCAACCAATGATCTCATTCTAGAATTGCTGGCGGAGGATGGGACAATCTGGACCTTGTCGGGCGGCGGGAAGACCTGGCAAATGCTGTCCTGAATCTGGGAAAACCGACAGTGGTCCTGCTGACCAACGGGCGCCCGACGCCAGTCAGGATATTCTTCCGACGCGTAACAAAGACCCTCGCATAACAGGCTTGCACACGTCTTTACACTTGTGCCGGCCTTTCGTATACTTCACCATCCGTAAACCCACCACATTTCCGGAGGATCTCTCCCATGCGTTCACTACTCGGTCTGACAATCTTGCTTCTCCTGCTGCCGCTGGGCTGCAGCAAGCCCCCGCCAATCATAGACAGAGAACTCTTCTTTGGCGATCCGGAGATCTCCGGCGCACAGATCTCGCCCGACGGGAGCCAGATCACATTCCTTAAGCCATTTAAAGGCCTGCGAAACATCTGGGTGAAGAATGTAGATCAACCGTTCGATAAGGCGCGCCCCATCACGGCCGACACGACACGACCGGTCAGAAATTACTTCTGGTCGCGCGACAGCAAGTACGTTCTCTATGTGCAGGACAAAGGAGGGGATGAGAACTACCGCATCTACGCCGTCGACCCACTGGCCTCCGGTGATCCGGTTCCACCAGCCCGTGACCTGACCCCCATGCCGCAGGTCCGAGCGATGATCTTCGATGTTCCAAAGACAACCCCAGGAGAGATTATCGTGGGGCTCAATGACCGCCGGGCCGACCTGCACGATGTCTATCGCCTCAACCTGGCCACAGCGGAGAAAATCCTCCTCTGGAAAAACGACCAGAACGTGGCAGGGTGGGTGACAGACCTGAAGGGAGCACTGCGGATGGGTATACGGCAGACTCCGGATGGAGGCTCGGAATTGCTCCGGATCGATGCGAATTCACTGGTCCCGTTCTACACGGTGACCGCCGACGAGTCCGTATCCCCCCTGCGTTTTACCCCCGATGGAAACAAGTTCTATCTTGAAACGAACAAAGGAACCGGGCTCGACAAATCCGAGCTGCAGCTGTGCGACATCAAGACGGGAGAGGTGACACGCGTAGAGAGAGACCCGGAAAATGAAGTTGACTTCGGTGAAGCGCTCTTTTCCGAAGTGTCCGACGAGCTTCTCGCGACCTTCTACAGCGGGGATCGGCAGCGTGTTTATCCCAAACAGAAGCAGTTCGGCGAAGACTGGGACAAAATGGTGAAGGCTCTTCCGAAGGGTGAGATCGCTATCACCAACATGACGGCCGATGAGAACAAGTGGCTCGTCAACGTGTCCAGCGATGTTGATCCAGGGTCGCGGTATATCTATGACCGGAAGACCGGGAAGGCGGAGCTTCTCTACCGTTCGCGGCCGGATCTGCCGAGTGAACAGCTGGCGCAAATGAAGCCGGTCACCTACAAAGCACGCGACGGCATGACGATCCATGCGTATCTTATCACACCCAAAGGTGGATCATCTACAGACCTCCCGACGGTGATCATGCCACATGGAGGCCCATGGGCCAGGGATTTCTGGGGATACAACTTCCTTGCGCAGTTCCTGGCAAACCGCGGGTACGCCGTCTTCATGCCCAACTTCCGCGGATCGACGGGTTATGGCAAACAGTACCTCAACGCCGGCAACAAACAGTGGGGGACCGGTTTCATGCAACATGATATCACCGACGGCGTTCAGTATTTGATCAAAGAAAAGGTCGCCGATCCGAAGCGCGTCGGGATCTTTGGCGGGTCCTACGGGGGGTATGCGACACTCGCAGGAGTGGCGTTCACTCCCGACCTGTATGCTGCGGGAGTGTCCTATGTGGGGCCCTCCAA
>PMMO01000149.1:69226-69426 GCA_003162215.1 Ignavibacteriota bacterium | reverse complement strand
AGGGAGGCCGAAGTGATGCCGAGCAGGACCGGCTCCGAGGTCGCCGGCTCCGCGTCCCGGTATTCGATCACCTTCTTCGCCTTCTTCCGGAGGTCGCCGTTCGTCTCACGCACCTTCTTCTTCGCGCCGAGCTGGCCGTTCTTGAATTTCGAGTCCCCCTTGCTGACGATGAGGACTTTGTCGCGGAGACCGTCGTTTTC
>PMMO01000149.1:58795-69128 GCA_003162215.1 Ignavibacteriota bacterium | reverse complement strand
TCCTTGCCGTCGTGGCTCGTGACGATCACCTCCCGCGACCCCCGCTTCTGGGCGCCGAAGCTGACGATGCCGTCGATCTCCGACACCACCGCGGGGTCGTTCGGACTCCGCGCCTCGAAGAGCTCCGTGACGCGCGGCAGTCCCCCCGTGATGTCGCGGGTCTTGCCGATGTCGCGCGGGATCCGCGCCAGCACGGTTCCGGCGATGATCTCCTGAGAGTCGTTGACCACGATGTGTGCGCGGGTCGGGATGATATACGCACCGACCTTCCCCCTCTTGTTGTGGACTTCGAGCGTCGGGGCGAGCGTCCGGTCGCGGGAATCGATGACGACCTTCTGGATGTGCCCTGTCTGTTCGTCGTCGATCTCCCGGAATGTCACGTTTTCTTTGAGCTGATGGTATTTCACGGTTCCGGAGTGCTCGGAGATGATCACCGCGTTGTACGGATCCCATTCGTAGATGATCTGGCCCTTGTTCACCTTTGCGCCATCCGCCAGAAGCATGGTGGCACCGTAGGGCACGTCGTACTTCGTCAGCACGCGGTTGTCCTGATCGAGAACATTCACCACGCCGCTGCGGCCGAGAACGATGATGCGCGAACCTTCTTCCTCTTCAAGTTCGATGAGTTTCAGGCCTTCGTACTGCACTGCGCCGTCGAATTTCGATTGCACGCGGGACTGTGATTCGATGAGGCTTGCAGTACCGCCGGTGTGGAAGGTACGCAAGGTGAGCTGCGTTCCAGGCTCGCCGATGGACTGTGCGGCGATCGTCCCGACGGCTTCGCCGGGCTGAATCAACTCGCCGGTCGTCAGGTTGCGGCCGTAGCACAACGCGCAGACGCCGCGCTTCGCCTCGCAGGTCAATACGGAACGGATTTCCACGGTCTCGATCGATGTCTCGGAGATCTTGTCTGCCTTTTCCTCATCGAGCATTTCACCGGCGTGCGCGATGATCTTGTTGTTCATCGGGTCGGTCACATCATGCACTGCAACACGGCCGAGGATACGCTCGTACAGCGGCTCCTTGATGTCTTCGCCTTCCTTCAATGCGCCTGTCACCACGCCGCGGATGGTGCCGCAGTCGTGAATGGTGACGATGGCATCCTGGGCCACGTCGACGAGACGGCGTGTCAGGTACCCGGCATCAGCGGTTTTCAACGCGGTGTCAGCCAGACCTTTGCGCGCACCGTGTGTGGATATGAAGTACTCCAATATCGAGAGGCCTTCACGGAAATTTGCGATGATCGGGTTCTCGATCAATTCACCGGTGGCTCCGGAGAGGCTTTTCTGAGGCTTGGCCATGAGACCACGCATGCCGGCCAGCTGGCGCACCTGCTCTTTGGACCCGCGGGCGCCGGAATCAACCATCATATAGAGCGAGTTGAAGCCCTCACGCGAATGCGACAGGGCTTCAAACAAACGGTCTGCAACACGGCTCGTGGCCCGTGACCAGATGTCGATGACCTTGTTGTAGCGTTCACCGCGCGTAATGAAACCACGGGCGTACTGACCGTCAACTTCGTCCACAGTCTTCTGCGCCCGCATGATGATCTCATCCTTCTCTTTCGGCACAACCACATCATCGATGCCGACAGAGAGGCCGCCCTGCGTGGCGTATCGGAACCCGATTTCCTTGAGCTGGTCCAGGAACTCGGCGGTACGCAAGTTTCCCACCTTCTGGAAGGCGTTCGCGATGATCTGCACGAGCCGTTTCTTGTTCAGCAGCTCGTTGTAGAACCCGATTTCCTTAGGCACGATCTGATTGAAGAGCACACGACCTGTGGTCGTATCAACCAGTTTCCCTTCGATCCGCACTTTAATGCGTGCATGCAGGCCGGCCTTGCCGTGATCGTGCGCGATGATGGCTTCCTGCGGCGATGAGAATATCAGCCCTTCGCCGACATCGCCGGTGCGTGACTTCGTCAGGTAGTAGCACCCGAGCACCTGGTCCTGCGTGGGCGTCACAATCGGAGCGCCGTGTGCGGGCGAGAGAATGTTGTGGCTCGACAGCATCAGGATCCTTGCCTCGAGCTGCGCATCGAACGACAACGGCACGTGCACAGCCATCTGATCGCCGTCAAAGTCGGCGTTGAACGCCGTACACACCATCGGGTGAATGCGGATGGCCTTGCCTTCGACCAGGACCGGCTGGAACGCCTGGATGCCGAGACGGTGCAGCGTTGGAGCGCGGTTCAGCAGAACAGGATGCCCGTCGATGATGTGCTCAAGAATCTCCCACACCTCGGGGCCCTTCTTGTCCACCATTTTCTTTGCGCTCTTCACCGTCTTCACGATACCACGTTCGATCAGTTTGCGGATGACGAACGGTTTAAAGAGCTCGACGGCCATGTCTTTCGGGAGGCCGCATTCGTGCAGCTTCAGCTCGGGTCCCACCACGATCACCGAACGGCCGGAATAATCCACACGCTTGCCGAGCAGGTTCTGGCGGAACCGTCCCTGCTTCCCTTTCAGCATATCGGAGAGGGATTTCAGCGCACGGTTGTTGTCGCTCCGGACCGCATTGACGCGGCGGGAATTATCGAAGAGCGAATCAACGGCCTCCTGCAGCATCCGCTTTTCGTTCCGGAGGATCACGTCCGGCGCCTTGATATCGATCAACCGTTTCAGCCGGTTGTTGCGGATGATCACCCGGCGGTAGAGATCATTCAGATCCGAGGTGGCGAATCGCCCGCCTTCGAGGGGCACAAGAGGACGAAGTTCCGGCGGAATCACCGGGATGATATCGAGCACCATCCATTCCGGCTTGTTCAGCGGCGCCCCCTCGCGTTCGCGGAAGGCCTCAACCACGCGCAGGCGTTTCAGGGCTTCCTGCTTCTTCTGCATTGAGGTCTCTTCGCGGATTTGCGCGCGGAGTTCGGCTGCAAGAGCTTCAATGTCGACCTGCTTCAGCAGGTTCTTGACCGCCTCACCGCCGATTTGCGCCACGAAGCGGCGTTTGTCCGTCATCTCCAGTTCATCGTTGTTCTCCGGGAGCGATCCCAGGACCTCGAAGAACTGCTCTTCAGAGATCAGGTCTTTGCGCTGGAGGCCGGTCAGCCCGGGGTTCACCACGACATAGGATTCGTAGTAAATGATCTTCTCGAGATCTTTCGTGGTCATGCCGAGAATGTACCCGATCTTGGACGGCAACGAGCGGAAGTACCAGATATGCACCACCGGAACCGCAAGGGCGATGTGCCCCATGCGTTCGCGACGGACGCTTTTCTGGGTGACTTCCACGCCGCAGCGATCACAGATGATGCCGCGGTAGCGGATCCGCTTGTATTTGCCGCAATGGCATTCCCAATCCCGCACAGGCCCGAAAATCTTCTCACAGAACAAACCATCCTTCTCGGGCCGGAACGACCGGTAATTGATCGTCTCGGGCTTGGTCACCTCACCGTGCGAACGGGCAAGAATCATGTCCGACGACGCGAGGCTGATGGTGATCTTGGAGAACGTCTTGCGTGCTTCTCTCTCGTGACGAAGCAAAAGAGTTTCCCTCCTTCCGGTGGTCAAGCTACTCTAGTTTCACATCCAACCCGAGGCCCATCAACTCCCGGATCAACACATTGAACGATTCCGGAACATTTGAGTCGGGGAGATTGTCGCCTTTGACGATCGCTTCGTAGACCTTCGCGCGTCCGGTGACATCATCACTCTTTACGGTGAGGATTTCCTGCAGCACGTGCGCGGCACCGTAGGCTTCCAGCGCCCACACCTCCATCTCACCAAACCTCTGGCCGCCAAACTGTGCCTTCCCACCAAGCGGCTGCTGAGTGATGAGCGAATACGGCCCGATGGACCGGGCATGAATCTTATCGTCAACCAAATGAGACAGTTTCAACATATAGATGACGCCGACGGTAACATCCTGATCGAACTTCTCGCCGGTGCGGCCGTCATACAGTGCCGTGCGCGAAACTTCACTGAGGCCCGCTTTGCGCAATTCCGCCTGTACGTCTTCCCATGTGGCACCGTCGAAAATCGGCGATGCATAGCGCGTCCCCAACATCTGCGCCGCCCAGCCAAGAGCCGTTTCATAGAGCTGCCCGAGGTTCATACGCGAGGGAACGCCGAGCGGGTTCAGTACGATGTCCACCGGAGTACCATCGGGCAGGAACGGCATGTCGGCCGCGGGCACCACGCGCGAGACAACACCCTTGTTGCCGTGCCGGCCGGCCATCTTGTCACCCACCGACAGCTTGCGCTTCTTCGCCACATACACCTTGGCGAGCTGAACGACACCGGGAGGCAGTTCGTCGCCGAGCTGGATCTTGTTCTTCTCGTGACGGAACTCCTCTTCCATACCGCCAAGTTTGTCGAAGTAGGCAGCGTAGATTTTCTGGAGTGTGGTGTTCTTCCGCTTATCCTCCACCCAGTCGTTCGCAGGATCAAGCTTCTCGATCTCTTCGTATGCCTGGAACGTATCCACCTTGAACGATGTGCCGCTTCGGAAGATCATATTGCCGTCTGTGTCGCGCACGCCCACCGACTTCTCTTCCCCGAGCAACACACCGAGTTTGCGTGCCAACCGTTCGCGAAGCTCCGCGAGCACCTTACGGCGTTGCCGGTCAAGAGCGTCACTGCGGCGCTTGTCTTCCTTCTTCGACTCCGCATCCTTCTTTTTGCGGCTGAAGAGTTTCGTGTTGATAACGATCCCTTTCATCCCCGGGGGCGCTTTCAACGACGCATCCTTCACATCGCCGGCTTTTTCGCCGAAGATGGCCTTGAGCAGCTTCTCTTCCGGTGTCGGGTCCGATTCCCCCTTCGGCGTGATTTTGCCGATGAGGATGTCTCCCTCCACCACTTCCGCACCGATGCGGATGATGCCGTTCTCATCCAGATCTTTCGTTGCATCTTCACTGACGTTCGGGATTTCCCGTGTCAGCTCTTCTTCTCCGCGTTTCGTATCGCGCACCTGCAGCTCGAACTCCTCGATGTGAATCGAGGTGAACACGTCGTTCGAGACGAGGCGTTCGCTGACGATGATGGCGTCTTCGAAGTTGTAGCCGTTCCACGGCATGAACGCGACGACCACATTGCGGCCCAGGGCGACCTCGCCGCCTTCCGTGGCGGCGCCGTCGGCGAGGACATCGCCTTTGCGAACGCGGTCACCAGGCTTGACGATGGTGCGCTGATTGATGCACGTGTCCTGGTTGGTGCGGAAGAACTTCGTCAACGGATATTCCACGCGGCGCTTGTCTTCAAACGATACGAGCGCTTCGGTGCTGTTTTCGTCTATGTCGTACTCCACGACAAGGCGATCGGCATCAACGTACGACACGTTGCCATTCCGTTCGGCCACGACCACGGCACGCGCATCACGCGCGATCTTCTCCTCAAGGCCCGTCCCCACAAGCGGGGATTCCGGACGGAGAAGCGGCACTGCCTGGCGCTGCATGTTTGAACCCATCAGCGCACGGTTCGCATCGTCGTGCTCAAGGAAAGGAATGAGGGCTGCCGCGGCGCTCACGATCTGGTTTGGCGCCACGTCCATGTACTGGACTTCATCCGGCTTCACCACCGGAAAATCGCCCTGGTAACGCGCCTTGATGCGATCGCTCTGGAAGTTGCCGCGATTGTCGAGCGGCGCATTTGCCTGGGCAATCGTGTGATTGTCTTCCTGTTCGGCGGTCAGGAACTCGATTTCATCAAGCACACGGCTGTTCTTCACCTTCCGGTACGGCGTCTCAATGAACCCGAACTCATTCACGCGGGCATGAATACAGAGGGAGGAAATCAGGCCGATATTCGGACCTTCCGGCGTTTCGATCGGACAAAGGCGTCCGTAGTGCGTGTAGTGCACGTCGCGTACTTCGAAACCGGCGCGTTCGCGGGTCAGACCACCCGGCCCGAGGGCCGACATACGGCGCTTGTTCGTCAACTCTGCCAGCGGGTTGGTCTGATCCATGAACTGGGACAGCGGGTTCGTCCCGAAGAAGGCGTTGATCACGCTGCTGATCGTGCGGGCATTCACCATGTCCTGCGGCGTCAGGTTTTCGCTGTCGCGCACGTTCATCCGTTCACGGATCGTGCGAGCCATGCGCGCGAGGCCGATATTGAACTGCTGGGCGATTTGTTCGCCGACAGTGCGCACCCGCCGGTTGCCAAGGTGGTCGATGTCATCCACCGACCGTTTCTTCTGCTGCAACTCAATCAGGTAGTTGATGATCGCCACGATGTCCTGCTTGGTCAGGGTCGTGGTGGTTACCGGGATGTTGAGACCGAGCTTCCCGTTGATCCGATACCGCCCGACATCGCCGAGGTCGTACCGCTTTTCGTTAAAGAAGAGGCGATCGATCAGCGTCTTGGCGGTTTCCAGATCGGGGGCTTCACCCGAACGCAGCTGCTTGTAGATGGCGGTAAGCGCATCTTCTTCCGAACGGACAATGTCCTTGGAGATGGTCTTGGCGATCACCGATTCTTCGGTTCCCTGCTGAACGAGCAAGCGGAGTTTCTTCACGCCCGATTTCTTGATCCGCTTGATGTGCTCTTCGGTCAGGACGGCATCTTTGTTGATGAAGATTTCGCCGGTTTTCCTGTCGACCACATCACTGCAGATGGTCCGCCCCTCGAAGTCCTTCAGATCCGTTTTGCCCAGATCCACCTCCTCAACGAGGCTGAACAGCTCGAGGATCTCATCGTCGGATGAATAGCCGAGGGCGCGCAGCAGGGTGGTGACCGGAAACTTCTTTTTCCTGTCGATGTAGGCGTACATCACATTGTTGATGTCCGTCGTGAATTCAACCCATGAGCCGCGGAACGGGATAATGCGGGCGGAGTAGATGGGTGTCCCATTCGGGTGCGTCGACTCGCTGAAAAAGACGCCGGGAGAACGGTGCAGCTGGCTGACGACGACACGCTCTGCGCCGTTGATGATATACGTCCCCTTGTTGGTCATCGTGGGGAGATTGCCAAGGTACACGTCTTGCTCGATCGTGTTGACGAAGCTCTTGCCGTCCTCGGCTTTCTGCGACAGGCGCAGTTTGGCCTTGATGGGAACGGCATAGGTGAGGCCGCGCTCAACGCACTCGGCGACAGAGTACTTCGGTTTTTCGACGTAGTACTCCACAAACTCCAGGAGGAAATTCTCCCTGGCGTCCGTGATCGGGAAATTCATTTTGAAAACCGCCTGCAGTCCTTTGTTCCTCCGCCGCGTGGGCGCAAGATCGGCCTGCAGAAAGCTCTCCCACGACTCAAGCTGGATGTTCAACAAATCAGGCGATTCGATGATATCCGGAATCTTGCCGAACGAAATACGCTTGTTGCTCTGGTTCTTCAAGAGCACCGCTCCTTCGTGTTGATGGTCTTAATCGACTGGCCGTCCCCCTCCCCCGTGAAAACGAATGCGCAGGCCGTATCAGGGGGCCTGCAAAAGGGAGGGTCCGCTGTTTTCCGCGGCTGAGTGCCGGGCGGTGGAAATACCCGCCGGGGCCGACCGCAACCGGTCAGCCCCGGCTCGACACGACTTACTTCATCTCGACCGTCGCTCCGGCTTCTTCCAGCTCTTTCTTGAGCTTCTCGGCATCATCCTTCGAGATGCTTTCCTTCACGGCCTTCGGTGCGCCGTCAACAAGATCCTTGGCTTCTTTCAGTCCGAGGCCGGTGGCGGCACGGACAACCTTGATCACATTGATCTTCTGGGCGCCGGTTTCCTTCAGCACGACCGTGAATTCGGTTTTCTCTTCGGCGGGCGCAGCTGCTGCACCGGCGGCGGGCATCATCGCGCCCATCATCATCGGGGCGGCGGCGGTGACGCCGAATTTCTCTTCGAGCGCCTTCTTGAGTTCGACCGCCTCAAGGAGGGTGAGCTTCTCAATCTTCTCAACGAGTTCCTGCACTGCTGACATGTCGGTATCTCCTCTGGTTTTTCTTTCTCAATCCTTGGTCTGTACTCCGCGTTACGCGGCCTGTTTCTTCTTGCCGACTTCGTCGATGACGCTGACGAGGTCGCGCATGACCGCGTTGATCGCGCCAGGAATGGCTGCAATAGGCGCTTGGATGCTGCCGAGAATGGCTGCAATGATTTCCGCGCGCGACGGGATCTTGGCGATCTCCGCAAGGCGGGAACCTTCGTACATCTCGCGCTCGATCATACAAACCTTCAACGAGAGCTTCTTGTGCTTCTCGATGAACTTCTGAATGATCCTTGCCGGGGCGACAGGATCGTCGTACGCGAACGCAACGCCGGTCGGACCGGCGAGCTTGTCGAACACGCGATCGTATCCGCCCACCCGCTCGAGTGCCTTCCGAATCAGGGTATTCTTCGCAACCCGGTAGTCGATGCCGACTTTGTGAAATTCACGACGGAGTTCCGTCGCCTGCTCCACTGTCAGCCCACCGAAATCGGTGAAGAACATCCCGTGTGCGCGGCCGGCAACTTCAGCCACTTCGGCGATGATCTGATCTTTTTCTGATCGTTTCATGCCTTCCTTTCGTTGACACAGCGCTACTCAACGCCTGGAGAGAAGCCCCGGTCCGTGAGGCCGGGCAACAGACGCATGGCTGTGAGGTGATGCTATCGGTACTGAGTGCGTAACACTTGTTGGCGGCGCTATTCCACAGCATGCGCGCGGTCGATCTCCACGCCCGGTCCCATCGTGCTCGACAGATGGATGCTCTTGACGTACGTCCCTTTTGCCGTGGCCGGTTTCAACCGGATCACTGCGGCGACGAATGCGTGGATATTGTCAACCAGCTGCTTCTGCTCAAAATTTGCTTTGCCGACACTGGCGTGCAAGATGCCCGCCTTGTCCACGCGAAACTCGATCTTTCCGGCCTTCACTTCTTTGACGGCTTTTGCGACGTCGGCGGTCACTGTGCCGCTCTTGGGGTTCGGCATCAAGCCCCGGGGCCCGAGGATCTTGCCCAGCTTGCCGACTTCGCCCATCACATCCGGCGTGGCTATGATAACGTCGATGTCCGCCCATCCCCCCTGGATCTTGGCGACATACTCCGCCAGACCCGCATGATCTGCGCCGGCTGCCTTGGCTTCTTCGTCACGCGGAGGCCGGGCAAGGACGAGCACGCGCACTTCGCGGCCAATGCCATGTGGCAACGCCACGGTGCCACGCACAGCCTGGTCAGCCTTCTTCGGGTCGACGCCAAGCCGCACGGAAATGTCAACGGACTCCGTGAACTTGGCCGTTGCGGTCTCTTTCACTTTCGCGACCGCCTCTTCCACACTATATGCTTTTGGTTCGATTTTCTGGGCGAGTGCCTTGGAGCGTTTGCTGAACTGCATTTTCCCATCCCTTATGTGAATGTGGTACAAGCGTCCGTTTGTTGCGGACTCCCACGACAGCATTGCTTAGTCTTCGACGACCGTGATGCCCATGCTGCGGGCGGTGCCGGCCACCATGCTCATAGCTGATTCAACGTCATTGGCATTCAGGTCGGCCATTTTCAACTGGGCGATTTCCTGCACCTGTTTCTTCGTGACTTTGCCGACCTTCGTCCGGTTCGATTCTGCCGATCCCTTCTCCACCTTGGCGGCCTTTGCCAGCAGCACTGCCGCCGGAGGGGTTTTGGTAATGAAGGTGAATGACTTGTCCGAATAGACAGTGATGACCACGGGGATCACCATGCCGGCCTGAGACTGCGTGCGCGAATTGAACAACTTGCAGAACTCCATGATATTGACGCCCTTCTGGCCGAGCGCGGGGCCAACCGGGGGTGCAGGATTTGCCTGTCCGGCAGGAATCTGGAGCTTTACGAACCCGACTACTTTCTTCATGACTGTTGCTTTCCGCTATTTACACAAGAGCTACTTTTCAAGTTCAACTTGACTGAAGTCCAGCTCCACCGGGGTCTTCCGGCCAAAGATGGACACCATGACTTTGAGTTTCATCTTCTCTTCGCTTACTTCCTGGACGAAGCCGCTGAAATTGTTGAATGGCCCATCGATGACCTTCACGGCTTCGCCAAGGCGGAAGGGGACTTCGAGGACTTCCACATCTTTCCGTTCTTCGATCTTGCCGATGAGACGGCGCACTTCGGAAGGCTGCAGAGGTGCAGGAGCATTTTTCGGCCCGACGAAACTGATGACCGACGGCGTATTCAGAATCAAGTGCTGCGTAGCTTTGTCCAGCACGGCCTCGACAAGGATATACCCCGGAAAGAACGTCCGGGTCTTGCTTTTNNAAGACCTTTTCGGAAGGAACGATGACGGACGAAATCTTCTCGGCGAGACCTGTCTGCGCCGCCTCGTTCTCGAGATAGGCTTTGACTTTGTTTTCATGGCCCGAATAGGTCCGGACCACATACCATTTCTTGTCCACCTGGTTCACCTTTTAAAGGATCTGTTGCATCGCAAGGCTGATGCCGGTGTC
>PMMO01000149.1:41340-58741 GCA_003162215.1 Ignavibacteriota bacterium | reverse complement strand
CGGTTTTGGAGACCGCTGCTCTAGCCAATTGAGCTACTGACGTGTGCCCGCACAGAGGGCGCACCGTGGCCCACAACCGCACAACGGGTCAGCGCGTTTCCTTGTGCGTCGTATGCTTGCTGCACCAACGGCAGTATTTCTTGTACTCAACGCGGCCGGTCTGTTTCTTCTTGTTCTTCGTGGTCGTATAATTCCGCCGCTTGCAGTCGGTGCATTCAAGGGTGATAATGTCTCTCACGTGAACCTCAGCACTCTCATTGGTGTATGGCGTGGTGGTGGCGAGTAGCTCTGTTCACCACCGTTGGAGCTTGCGATCGGGATTGAACCGATGACCTCTTCCTTACCAAGGAAGTGCTCTACCAACTGAGCTACGCAAGCAGACGATTGACAATTGTGGATTGTGGATCCACAATCCACAATCGCTTGAGCGGGAGACGGGACTNNTCGAACCCGCGACCAACAGCTTGGAAGGCTGTGACTCTACCAACTGAGTTACTCCCGCATCTCAATCCACAATTCTGGATCGTGGATCTACAATCCACAATCCTCGTGGGCAGGGGAGGAGTCGAACCTCCGAAGGCCGGAGCCGACAGATTTACAGTCTGTTGCGTTTGACCACTTCGCTACCTGCCCGTTTTCAAAGAGCCTTCGAAGCTGTCTGTGGCCCAGAAGCCTCCCGCTCGAGCTGGCGATCAGACTTGAACTGATAACCTGCTGATTACAAATCAGCTGCTCTACCGATTGAGCTACGCCAGCAGACAAAACTCCCCCTCGTCGCGCCCTATCCCACCGGCGTGACTACAGGGGTAGCCTTGACAGATAAGCAAAGTAATATAAGAAATTCCGACAAATAGTCAATCAAAAAAGTAACAATCTCCCACAAAATCGCCCACTTGGGGCTACCGCGATCCCCCGGAATTTCCCGTATCCCCAACGCTCAGGCGTGCTGCCCGCGAAAACGCCTCCTGCGACTTCCCCATGTCCCCCAACTTCCGAAAATGCACACCCATGGCCGTGTACGCATCTGCATACAGACGCCAGATCATGTCCTCAAGCCTCCCTTTCCTGGCAAACGGCCGGATGTGGAATTCCGGGAGCGACGGGGGCACGTTCCCGCCATCCCCCCCCGTCAACCGGAATGCCAACCCCTCAGGAATCCGCTGCAAGCTTCCCGTATAACGGGACTCCACCTCACCGGTTACATACACCGGTCGCGTAACCATGCTCTTCTCAATAAAACTCCTGATCATCGCTGCATACCTCGCTTCAATAACCTGGGGAGCGTACGGCAAATCATGCTCAAACTTGTTGAGCTCCCTCAAGAATGCATCGACCTCGGCACGCGATCCCTCTATCAACCACGGATACCGAACTTCCAGCACCCGAAAATACCAGGACCTCCGCAGGAGTTCCTTGTCAATAACGGCTATATCCATCCGCTCACCGCGTACCAACTGATAATAATGCGAAGCCGATACCCAGTAGTCCCATTGAAACGACAGCACCACCGCCCCGGGCCGCAACGACGCAAACATGTTGCGCGTGTAGTCTTCCACAAGATGGTTCTTGCTTTCATCCACACTCTCGTAGTGGGACACGACCGGAACAATACCGACGACCACTGCAGCCACCGGAATCCACCGCCTCCCCCACGCCACACTCCGCATACTCCACACCGCTATGGCAAACAGACCGCATACCGCCCAGAGTCCGATGCACACGTACGCCAGAAGGAAATACGAGTCAATATCGTGAATATCATAATTGACAGCGTACGTCAGACACACGACAAAGAACAAAAGCGACCCCAGCGCAGTCTTCCGGTGAAAACGCCAGAGTGCCACCAAACCAATGACGCCGAAAATGAGACCGACGACCGCGAACTCGGCCGGAACGGAGGAGAGAAAATAGGAGAACTGCCGTACGGCCACTTCCGGCGACGAAAAGATCCACACACGATACTGCTTCCCGCTCACATGGAAAAACAATCGTTCAAGGCTCGTCGGATTCCCCCAGTTCATCACCGGAGAATGCATTGCGCGGAGCGGCAGGTACATATATGGTGTGAGACCGAGCAGAAAGAAACCGGCAGACTTCGCCAGTACGGTCCAGCGGGCCTGATCCCGGGGACCGTCGGCGAAATACATATAGAAGACGCCCGGCAATAGCAGAACCGTCGTCATATGATTGGTAAAACTCAAACCCATCAGGAAAGCGGTAGCATACCAGTACACGGGCTGTCGCTCGTCACGGGCACACAGCATTAACAGAAGAACCGTACCAAGGAAAAGAAGGTGGAGCGAATAGACCTCGATGGCGACCGCTTGGAGCCAGAAGGTTTCCGAGAACGCGAGCATGGCCGTGCCGCCCGCTGAAGCCGAGAGGATGAGCCATGCATCCGCTTTCTTTCCTCCCGGCAAGTGCTGTCCGAGTGCAGAAACGAGCCGGTGTGCACAGAGAAAGAACATGAACACGGCGGCCGCGGTCAACAACGCCGCCAGGACATTGAGCCGGACGATTTCTTCATTCCCGAAAGGCAGATGTGCGGCAATCCATCCGAGCATTGTGAACAGCGGGTACCCTGTGGGATGTGCCACACCGAGAGTTGCCGCCACCGTGGCCAGTTCACCGCTGTCGATGAAACCCACGGTGGGCGACATCGTCAACGCATAGATAATGAAACTGACCAGCGCAACGCACCCGGCCCACAACGTAGGGCGCATCAGTATCCTGCTCCCGCCCATTACTCTTGATCTCCCATCGTGAATCGATCCGCAACTCGCAGAAAAATCTCACGAACCTCACGCATGGTCCGTGTGACCAGTACGGTAAGATCAGCTCCGCTCTTCATGCCATACCGCCTCGCCAGCGTGTCCAATCTCGCGCCCGCGGGAAGAATTGACGTTCGTTCTTCCAGAGTCACGCGCAAGAGAAGTTCGAGCCGTCTGTACATCGCATATGCGCGGGTTCCCAATTCAACCTCTGTCGCGGTAAGGAACCCCGGAGAAGCGGCCTGAAGAAGAACAGTCACAGCCCTGCTCCCGACCGGAGGAGTCCGCCCGTGGAGCATCCACATTTGCACAACGAACTCAATATCGGCCATCCCGCCGGGACCGAGTTTGATGTCCACAATCTCCCCACCCCGGGTTCGTGACCGGGTTTCCATTTTACGACGCATGCCGGTGATTGAGCGAACCCAGTCGGGGGGCAGTGGTGACGTGAAGACATACCCGGAGATCATACGCAGTACACGTTCGCCGAGCTTCCGTTCTCCACATACAAACCGGAGGCGGGTAAGCATCTGACGTTCCCAGAGAGAGGCGCGCTTTTCAAGGTATTCTTTGTAGCGGGCAACGTCCACCACCAGTGGGGCATTGCGCCCTTCCGGCCGCAAGCGAAGGTCTGTTTCGTATAACCGCCCTTCAGGACCGACAGTGCTCAGTGCCGCCACGATCCGCGCGACCCTCCGTTCTGCCGCCGCAAGCTCACGGCTCCCCGGAGCATCAGCAACAAACAGGAGGTCGAGATCAGCATCAAGGGTAGCCTCCCGTGTGCCGAACTTCCCCGCAGCAAAGACGGCCAGCGGGGCGGAAGAAGATGATGTGCCGGCAACGGTGGAAAGAATGAAGTCCGCAAGATCACAGAGTTCCGAGGTCATCTCTTCAAACTGCGAAAAGCCCAGGAGGTGGCGCAGACACGCCATGAGTTCGCGTTGATGCTTCAGCTGTACAAGACTGGCTGCAGGTGGCAACGACAAGGGTGTTGCGGCGCTTACCGTCGTGACGTCTCCGGCGATGGCATCGAGCAACGAAGGATCGGCCGACAGAGAGCGCACGCAACGCGAGCCGTAGGCAGAAATGTCAATGATAAGCTTCCTGAACCGCGGGTCACCCAGTTGCACATGGAGGGCTGTCGCGGAGGATTGTGCCCCCGCGAGAATTGCCATGGCGTGCAGAGTCAGATCAGGGTCCGGTGTTATGGCAATATCATCCAGAATTCCTCCCGCCATTTTTCTGAAGAAATTTCGAGTCCGGGATTCAGTTCCTTCTGTATCCATCAGCCCGGATCCACCGCTGAGCACGCGCAGGTCGCGGATCGCCTGACGCACATCCCGGAATCCGTAACGCTCGAGCAGCTGACGCGCAGAATCCTCAGGAAGAAGCCCGTCAAGCAATGCTGACACATCTCCACCAGAAACACTTTTTTCGACCCGCATGACACCTTCAAAGACCAGGCGAACATTCTTGCGGTGTTGGTCGACCACGTGTTGCAGTGCTTTTCCGTCCGGCAATCCGACGCGGCGGGCGAGGTTCCTGAGAGTCCGTTCTTCGGATGGGAGAGTGCGCACTTGTGTATTGTGCATCGTCTGGAGGCGATGCTCCACCGTCCGGAGAAACACATACGCTTCGTTGAGTGAACGCGCCTCCACTTCTCCCAGCAGTGACGCCTCGCGCAACGCTTCAAGCGCCTCCAGGGTATTCTCCGTGCGTATCATCCGGTTGCGTCCACCGTTGACCAGCTGCAGTGCCTGCACGGTAAACTCAATGTCACGTATTCCGCCTGCCATCAGCTTGATGTTCGCCGCATCTCCAATGGTCGCTTCGATACGACCTTTGATCCGTGAAATCGATTCCGTCGGGTGTTCCATGAACGTCCGCGGGTACACGAATGGCTCGAGAGCGCCAAGGAAACGGCTTCCAAGCTCTTGTGATCCTGCCACGGTGCGCGCTTTCAGCAACATTTGTCGTTCCCACAATTCCCCGCGTGACTCATAGTACATCATGTAGCTCTGCAATGAGCGAGCCAGCGCACCGGCACCGGCCTCAGGCCGCAGGCGCATGTCCACACGGTACATGTGCCCTTCAACGGTCGACTGTGTCAGATTCTGCACAAGCCGTTCCGCGAGCTCTATGAAAAACTCATGATGCGAGCAGGAAAGGCCCTGCGTGGTACCGTCAGCACCATACACGAACAGCAGATCGACGTCGGAACTGTAATTGAGTTCCCGCCCTCCGAGTTTTCCCAGACCGATAACAGCGAACGGTTCATCCGGGACGATGCCATACTTCTGGTGCATCTGCCCGATCGAAGCGCCCAGCACTGCGTCTATGACGACGTCAGCCAGGACAGAGAGCTGGGCTGTGGTTGCGCGGAGATCAGCGAGGTTGAGGACGTCCTGCACTCCCACGCGAAGTACCTCACGTCGCAGAAGGCGGCGCAACGCGTCGAGCCTGCGTTCTGCGCGGGGGAATACGTCTGACAACCTCTGCACCTCAGCGCGGAGGTCGTCTTTTTTCAGCGGCAAGGAAAGTACTCCGGAAGCTGTCAACCAGCGGAAGAGGCCCGGATCCCGCACCAGAATGTCCGTGAAGAACGCAGAATCGCCAAGTATCCGGACCAACATATCCAACAACACAGGGTGCTGCAACAGGTCGTTGAACAGTCCCGCCCGGCTGAGCGAGGCTTCAGTGAACCGGAGAAGTCCGGAAAGGGCAAGATCGGCATCCGGAGCCACCGTGAGATGTGCAGCAAGAGCTTTCGTGAGGTCTCCAGGCGAGAAACCGCTGCCTGACGCAAGCATCTGTTCATGCAAAGTGGTCAACGACCGTTCCGCACGACGGGCGTCAGCGAACTCCAGATGGGAGAATTCCGGCAGGGACATACTCCATGTTACGAAAAACCGAGAATAGAGAAAAGCTGGAGAAGGAACTTGCTGGAAAGACCCCGGGTTGCTTTTCCTTCCCCCCCTCGCTATATTTGCGTGTAAGCCACTGTGCCGCAATAAGATGCGCTGTGAGGTCATGACTATTCTGTACGCACTTTTCCGCAAACCGGAAGAACTGGAATCCTTCGACAGACACTTCCAGGAGTCGCTTGTGCCCCTGTTGCAGAAGGTGCCCGGGCTCCGGGGACTCCAGCTCACACGCATCAACGGCGCCGCTCTTGGCGAGTCCAAATATCACGTGGTAGCGCAACTCTCATTCGATAACCGACGCGCTATGGATGAGGCACTCTCTTCCAAAGAAGGGAAAGCGGTTGTCCGGGATATTATGAGCTTCGCCGCCGATCTTGTCACCGTGTTTTTTGGAGAGCAGATCATATGATGCTCCCATGGAAGTCTGCCATGATACCACGCAGTGCAGGCAAACCCCTGCGCTCCTTTCTCATTCTTCCTTTCGTTGTCATCCTCACACTGATGAGCTGCGCTCCGCCTGCCGAGCAGGAGGTGCAATGGGAGTTTCTTGAGGGCCCATACGCTCGTGAGATTACGACTCTCCTTCCTCTGCAGCAGGCCCCGGGCCAACTCCTCGTCGGGATGGTCAACGGAGACATCTTTTCCTCTCCATCCAACGGACGGGCATGGACCCGCAGAACTTCCGCCGCACCCGGCATGATGATTCATGCCTTTGTACAACACCCGGACTCTCCCGCGAGCATATACGCGTGCACAGCAGGAGGGCTTTTTCTGAGCCGCGACGAAGCCCGGTCCTGGCAACGACTTCAGGTACCTGACACTGCGCACTCGCTTCCCGTACGCTGCCTCTCCTTTGATCCGTGGAAAACGCAAACGCTGTACGCTGGTACCGGTGGTTACGGCATCTTCCGATCAACGGATAACGGATCGACCTGGGCTCCGGCAAACGGCAGCCCGGACTCGCTCCTGCGGGGAGCAGACGTCTATGAGATACGCATCGATCTGAATCGGCCCGACCGGATGCTGGCTGCCATTGGTACCGGTGGGCTTGTCATCTCGGAGAACAGGGCTGAACAGTGGCGGTTCCTGGTCGGCGGGAGAGGTGCCGTCGCTGCTGCAATAACACACGTGGCCATGCTGCACGGCGGCGGTTCCACGATGATCTACGGTACTGATGCCGGCAGCATGTATCGCTCAAGCAATCTGGGAATACTCTGGAGCCCTTCGCGGGGAGCAACTTCCGGCGACATCATACACTCTCTCGTATCCGTTCCGTCGCACCCGGGCTCACTCATCGCCGGAACGGAAAACGGCATCATCTCCTCGACGGATTTCGGCGAAAGCTGGCGGGGTGTTACGCAATCGCTTCCTTCGGCCGGAATCTCCCTTGTGCTTGGTCCGGGAACACCGCCAACCTGGTATGTCTTCAGTCCGGCGATCGGTCTGCAGACATCTTCAAACGAAGGGAAAACGTGGTCTGCCATTGATGAACATCTTGGAGGTACCACTGCGTCTCTCGTTGCCTCCGATCCATCAACGCACAATGTTTACATTTCGTCCGGACCTACGCTTCTGAAGACTACTCCCGGTACGGCGCGATGGATTCCTGCGACATCAGGATTGACAGGCGGGAACATCACATCGTTTGCTTTCGACCGTCACCATCCCGGATCAATCTATGCCACGACCGCACTCGGGGCTTTCACTTCTCAGGATGGCGGCAACATCTGGCAACCTTTTGCGCGGCCTCTTGTTGCGCCACCGACCGAACTCGTCGCGCATCCATGGTTCTCTTCCCGCCTTTTGGCTTCCACTCCCAACGGGAATTTTTACTCCACCGACCGGGGTTCGACGTGGCGGGAATGTCTTCCATTTGCGAAAACTCCCCCGGCACGCTCTTTCACCTTTCGCCCGACTGATGCGGGTGCAGTCTACGCCGGTGGCGGCGTTCGCGGTGTTCTTCTTTCATCGGATGGCGGCATTTCGTGGGATGTCACACGTTACGGGTTTGATCAGGATACCGTCGAGTTCGTCTCGCTCGACAACAATGACCGCAACATATGCTATGCCTGGACATCGCAGGCGCGCTGCTACCGATCATTGAATGGCGGATTGGAGTGGGGCCGGTTCACTCCGCCGTGGGAGATCGGCGATCGCGTACTGCTGGCAATCGATCCGCTCTCACCCTCGGATCTTGTCGCGCTTGCCAACGGACGGACGTGCTATGTGTCGACGGACGGCGGAACAACCTGGATGCGAATCCTCGAACGCCGGATCCCCGTCACACCCGTATCGATTGCCTGGGATCATCAGGCCGGTCGCCTCCTGGCAGGGACTGCGCACGGCGGCGTGTATCGCATCGACCTTGCCACACCGCTGAGAGCGAGAGGTCGTAGTCAGGAGTTCTCATCAGAAAAGTAGGAGCTCTTATGAACACACGCGCATTCTTTGTCCTGGGATTCGTGGGGGTCGCCGGCCTGTCGATCGCGATCGCTCAGCCCAAGCTGCTCGCCGTCGAGGGCCAGAAATTCGATCTCGGTACCGTATTCCGCGGCATGGTTGTTGACCATCACCTCACGCTGAAGAATACGGGGACCGAAGCGCTGCACCTGGGACCCATCGAGGCATCCTGTGGATGCACCGGGGCAATCGCCTCAAGCGAGAATCTCCTCCCGGGAGACACTGGATCACTTGCGATTACCTTCAATTCGAAGAACTTCACGGGACAGGTACGCAAGACCGTGACCGTGAGGACCAATCCTGCCACCACCCCTCCGCTGCTGATCGAATTCACCGCAACGATTATTGACGAGATCACATGTACACCCCAGCAATTCTGGTTTAAGGATGCAGAGGTCGGCAAGAAAAGCCGTTTGGTTATCACAGTCACGAATAACGGCAAAGAGCCGTTACGGCTCACGGGTTGGCGCTCACAACTTGCAGGGTTCACAATAATACTCCCTTCCGCTCCGATTGACACAGGCAAGAGTGCGGAAGTCGTTGCCGAGCTTACACCGGAGAAGGCCGCTCCCATGATCTCAGAGGCAGTGTTCTTGACCACCTCGAATCCGCGACGGCCGGAATTGTATCTCGCAGTCTATGGGAATGCCCGTGAGTTCAAGTTTGAGTAACCAGCCCGATGACTAGGCAGGGCATTCTGACGCAACAAACACCCGCCGTTCTCGTCCTTTATTAAAGAGACGACATTCCAAGGGAAATCGCCGGCAGAGGGAGATGACCGCCCATGTCAACCGATTTCCGCTGTCCGGTGTCCAACCAGTAAGAATCACACAAGCAGGAAAGCCCCGCATGCCCGCTGCCGACGAACGGCAGCTGATCCGCCAGGCCCAGGAAGGCAACCACAACGCGTACCGCACCCTGGTGGAACAGCACATGAAGCAGGCCTACAATGTCGCGTTCGGTTTCGTGCATGATCACGAGAGTGCGCGGGACATCCTGCAGGAGGCACTCATCAAAGCATATGAGGCGCTTCCCGCTTTCCGGGGAGACGCACAGTTCAGTACCTGGCTGCATCGGATCGTCATGAACCTTTCGCTTAATCATGTTCGGGCGCTCTCGGCTCGCGCGAAGCACGAGACTCCCGGACCAGCCGACATCCCGGACCACTACCACGAACCTGCATTCCTCAATTCCGATCACAAGGACCATATCGAGCGTGCGCTTCATGAGTTGCCGACACTTCAGCGTGCAGTGGTCATTCTGCGGCATCTTGAAGGATTGTCCACGCAGGAGGTCGGCGAGATTCTTCATTGCTCGGAGGGGACGGTGAAAACCCACCTCTTCCGGGGCCTACAGAAACTTCGTAAACGTCTGGCCTATCTGCAGGAGGAAGCCGCATGAGCAGCCATCGCGACATCCGTCGGCTTCTCTACGACTTTGCTGCCGGCCAGCTCGAGCATCACCGGCATACTCTGGTGGAGCGTCATCTGGAAGGTTGCGCTGAATGCAGAGAAGAGTGTACAGAGCTCCGGGCCATGCTCAAACGACTTCCCGCGGAATCCAATCCGTCAGCTGATCTGCCCCCCGCGTTCTGGCAGGAACTTCTCAACGACGTTTCCGTACGACTGCCCGTCCGGCCAAAACGACGGATCATCCCGGCGTGGATTTTCGACTGGCTCGAGTTCATTTCCATTCCCCGCCATCAGGCGATCATCGGAGCAGCCACCGTGCTTGTGCTGGTCGCCATCATCTCGGGGATGTGGTTTGCGTTCAGGCATGAACCCGTTCACAGACACATTGCGGCGGCAACTCCTGTTGGAACAAAACCACCGACGCCTGCAGTCAATACCCGACTGAAAGCATACCTCCGCAAGTCAAAGGTGCTGCTCGTGGGACTCAACAACATGCCCCTCGAGAAAGGCACAGCGGTTGATCTCTCTCTGGAACGAACGACATCGCGTGCGCTCCTTCACGAGGCGCGCTACCTGAAAGATCAGCCCCTCGACGAAAGATCTGCAGCGCTCATTTCCGATCTCGAGAAAATCCAGATCGCGCTGGCAAACAGCAGGGAGCGCGAGGATATCCCGGGCTTACGACTCATTCGTGGAGGTATTCAGGAGGAAAACCTGCTTTTCAAAATCCGTATCGCAGAGACCGTTTTCACGAGACTTGAAGATGAGACCCAGCATGCTGACCAATAGACTGGTTGTCGCGCTCCTGATGGGATGCCTTCTGCCCGTGGCGGGGGCTGCTGCCGAATTCCCCGCGCCATCACATCCGCCTGCAATGTCTGCGCCGGGAACGGGAGAAGCGGACGATCCGGCGTATGCCCTCTACCGGGACGGCTATCATTCCATTCTCGAGGAGCATTGGGGAGAGGCACGAAAGCTCTTTGCGGAACTCCGGCACCGGTTTCCGGGCAGCAGGTATCGCGATGACGCCGAATACTGGACTGCCTTCTCCTGGAAGCAGGAAGATCCCGCGAAGGCGCGTGATGCATACGAGAGATTCATCCGTGAACGTTCGGGTAGTACCTACTTCGGAGATGCGGTTGCAGATCTGCGGATGCTGGAGATTGAAGCCGCCCTTGCAGACGCCCCGCAGCCACCACCCTCTGGTGCACCGACCGGATACGAGATTCGCATTCGATTGCCGGAAGAACTGCGAAGGATCGAACGTGATATGGTGCACATCGCCCGCGCACAATCCATGACGCTGCACAGGAACCTCATGGTACTACGCGAAGGCGACACACTGCTGGCAAAAGCACCTCCTGCATCGATGCGCCTCCGTCTGTTTTCACCGGACGCTGATGACCCTGAACTGCAGATACGGATCAACGCCCTGGATGCGATGATTGCCGGAAAACGCGATGAGACGGCATTCAAGGTGTTGCAGGACATCGCCCTTGATGGCCGCCAACCCATACCTATTCGCCATGTTGCACTGAACTCCCTCACGGAGTTCCCCCAGAAAGACCCCGGCGCCGTGTTTCTGGCCGTCGCCAATCGCGACACGAACGAAACCATCCAGCGTATTGCCATCGAGCTCTTCGCGGCAAGCAACCGATCGCGCGGTGATCGCACAGAGCGGCTGATGGACATGTTCAGACGATTCGAAAAATCTGCACCACGGCGTGAGGGAGCACTGAGTACGACGCTGTACGCCCTCGCCACAATCGGCGATGATCGGGCAATAGACTTCATCGTGCACATCGCGCGCTCCAGCACAAACCAGCCCCTGCGCAGTGATGCAATCTACTACCTGGGCAACATCGGTACCGACAGGGCACGCCAGGCGCTTTTCAGAATTGTCAGAGGAGAATACTGAACCTGCGTGTCAACCGCGTCATCCGTCACGGTGTCTAATATTCAGAACCATTCACTGCCACAGCGTGGAGCGAACTATGAAGACGTATGCATCTGTTATCGCGTTGATCATCACCCTCGTGGTCGCCGGAATTTCGTTCAGTCAGGCACAACCTGCCACCGAATCCTCCCGGAAGCCGGCCGCCTCCGACCAGGACAAACAGAAAGGATGGCTTGGCGTATCCGTAGGCGACGTGGACGCGGAAGCCGCGAAGCACGCGAAGCTGAAGGCAACATCGGGCGCACTGGTGAGAGAAGTTGTGGAGGATAGCCCGGCTGCGACGGCCGGCATCGAGGACGACGATGTCATCATCGAGTTTAACGGCAAAGCAATCGCCGATGCAGACGATCTCGTCTCCGCCGTACGCAAAGCGAAACCGGGCGAAACCGTACCTGTCGTGGTTGCACGCCACGACCAGGAGAAGTCCTTGCGGGTCAAGATCGGGAAGCTCCCCATAGTCGCGCACCGCGCGGCGATTACTCTACCCCGGATGCCACAGATACCGCCAATCCACATGAAGATGTTCCACGGCTCAGAGTTGTCCGGGCTGCAGGTAATGGACCTGAACAGTCAACTCGGCGAGTATTTCGGAGCTCCATACGGTAAGGGTGTTCTTGTGGAGCGTGTGAAGGGAAAGAGCGCAGCTGCCAACGCGGGATTCAAGGCGGGGGATGTGATCGTCAAGCTTGGAAAAGAGGAGATCGGGCAGACGGAAGATCTCTCGTCCGCCATGGAAGAATATTCCGAGGGCGATACCGCGACATTCCATATCCTCAGGAAAGGGACCAACCTCTTGCTCGCCATGATCGTCCCCGAAGAAGAGGGACATCCCTTCAAGTTCTTCCGACATGAATTCCGTGATGCGCCGGAAGAGGACTCTCAGAACTTCTGGTTCGACAATGGAAAATTCCATGAAGAGATGAGGCATTTGCAGCAAGAGCTGCACGGCATTGGCCGGGAGATCAAGATAAAAGTGCAGGGATTACGAGCGAAACTCGAACGTGAACTCCGGCAGGTGGGATCCTGAGCGAGGTACCTGGAGCGTCACGATTCACGCCGGGAATGGGTCGGGATTGAGGCAGAAGAGGAGACATTGTGGTGGAGCACCTCAATCCCCCTCCCGTGCGGGGGTGACTAAAAGGTCAGTGCTGTCTTTGCGAGTCCCGCACTGCGGGACGAAGCAATCTCGATTTCACGTTGGGAAAGAGAGATTGCTTCGCCAAAAGAAGGCTCGCAATGACAGGTGCCGTACTTAATAGTCACCCCCGATTTATTGATTATCCCTGCTCCATGGATACATGATCCATGGAGCAGGGATAATAGTTGAGGAATTCATCCCTTTTGCCTATCTTCCTTCAATCCCCCGGAACAACCTTTACCAACATCCATTATCCAGAGGAACTGTCATGAAGAGTGCTGCCAGAATTCTTGGCGTGACCGCCTTCGCCGTGTTGTTTGGCCTGCTCATCGCGGGGTGCGGCGGACAGAAGACGGTAACACCCATTGCCGTTGGTGAGATGCAGGAATACCGTGACCCGCTCTACGGGTTTCGCCTTCAGTTTCCCAAGGGATGGAAGAACCAGAGTGACGCCGGCAAGATGCGGATTTACAGTTCTGAAGAAACTGTTCAGCGATTCGTCGATCCCACCGGCGCATATCCCGATGGTGTCATGATCGCGGTCGACGTGATAAAGACAACAACGCCTGATGAACAAAAGGCATCAATGCTTGCGGAAATGAAAAACCCTGGCCGGACCATTACCCCGGAAACCCCCACATCGATCGGCGGAAAATCCGCAACTATGATTTCCTACACCGCCAATTGGAGCAAGAAGGCGAAAGAAGAGGGGATGCATATCTTTGTGCCACTGGATACTCTCCTGTATAACATCACCTTTGCCGGGTTTGGCGATCAATACGCCGCGCACAAACTCATCTTTGATGCGCTCACAAAGAGTTTTGAATTCCCCAAACCTGTGGAAAAAGGACGCGATCAGACCTTGCCTTCGGAAACCTTCACCGACTATGACGCAAAGCTCTTTTCCTTCCAGTACCCGGAGAATTTCAACTTCGTTGAAGTGGCAAAAGGCAACAATGAACTGGCGCTCAGCCTCCGTGGCGTACGTCAGGACTGCTCCATTCTCTTCCATGTGTTCGCTGCCAAGGGACTGACAGTCGAAAAAGTGGTCGATCAGAACAAAGGCAAGTACCCCGGTGCAACGACGGGCAAGGCGACGATCAGCGGACAACCTGCACTGACACTCACCTACTCTGCGACGAGAGAGGTGGAGCGGCGGTTCTATTTCCTGGTCAAGGCAGACAAGGTATACCGGGTGACCATGGATTGGTTCAAGCCGCAACGCGAACAGTATCTCACGACGTATGAAAAGGTCATTCAATCCATTAAGATTAAATAGGCCCTATGGAAACCTCCCTCGTCACGACCGCGTTCACTCTTGACGGTTACCGGATCGTCCGAACCCTCGGTGTCGTCCGCGGCATTACGGTTCGTTCGCGCTCCATCATTGGCACCGTGGGAGCAGGCCTCCAGACGATTTTTGGTGGTAACATCTCCCTGCTTCAGGAACTCTGCGAAAAAACCCGGCAGGAGTCATTCAGCATCATGGTGCAGCACGCTCAGGCAATAGGGGCGAACGCTGTGATCGGCATGCGTTATGATGCGAACGAGGTGATGTCCGGCGTCACTGAAGTTCTGGCGTACGGAACAGCTGTAGTCGTTGAAAAAGCTTGAGAAGAAACGTCGCCCCTCCCGATCCGGGGGGGCGACAGTGTCTCCACAAATCCTCACTTGAAAGGAGTCCGTATGCGCTACTGCCTGTACGCACTTGGGTTGTTCCTGGCACTTGCCCTCCTCTCCAACGATCTCCCCGCTCAGGAGCGCAAGATTCTCAGTCCGCGCGATTCTGTCTCTCTCACACTCGACACCAATGTGGTGTCTGTAAACTACGGCCGCCCCTCAATGCGGGGACGGAAAATAATGGGCGATCTGGTTCCTTGGAACAAAGTGTGGCGGACCGGTGCGAATCAAGCCACACACCTGCGGACAAACTTCGATATGACACTGGGAGGGGTTCCCGTTCAACGCGGCACGTACACCCTCTGGACACTCCCCTCGCCAACGGGATGGAAATTCATCCTGAACAAACAGACAGGTCAGTGGGGCACGAATTATGACGAACGCCAGGATCTCGCCAGATTCGATGCCGTGATGAAAACCCTTCCTTCACCGATCGAAACATTGACCGTTGCGCTCGAAGCCACAGGCAAGACCTCCGGCGTGGTCAAGTTGATGTGGGAAAGCACATTGATTTCTGCTTCCTTCGAGAAGAACACACATATCCGCCCGATCAGCCCACCTGACTCCTCGTTGATTTCGCTCAACGACAAACGTCTCTTCATCAAATACAGCAAGCCCTTCATGCGGGGCCGAACGATCTGGGGTGTTGTAGTCCCTTGGGACTCGGTATGGCGGACCGGTGCGAATCTTGCGACGTCATTCGTCTCGGATCTCGATCTCACAGCGGGAAATGTGAAGATACCGAAGGGCTCCTACACGCTGTATTCGCTGCCATCAGAAAAGGGGTTCACGCTGATCGTGAGCAAGAAGCCGGGAGGAACTCAGCCGCAATACGATCCATCCCTCGATCTGGCAAAAATCCCCATGACGTTGCAGAAGAATTCCGGCGTGGTGGACCCCTTCCGGATTTGGTTTGAGCCGCAGGATGCACGATCGATCTGGCTCAAGATTGGCTGGGCAGATCGCACGTATGTCGTCCAGCTCGAGCCGCAACGCTGACCGCCAGAAAATCTCTCCGTACTGCGCACAGCCCCGCATTTGCCGAAAATGCGGGGCTGTGTCGCTTGTTGATTCTTCCACCTTCTCAATGTACATTATCTTTATTGAGATATTGACATTCCTGGCCAGGGAGTCATGGATATTAAGGATAAAACCGTCCTCGTTATCGGCGGCTGGGGGCTCGTCGGGTCTGCCGTTTGCCGCAAGTTCATGGAAGAACACCCCCGTCGAATGATCGTCACCTCTCTCACAGAGCCGGAAGCCCGTGAGGCAGTTGCTGCACTCCGCCAATTCTATCCGGATGCGAATCCCAGAATGTTTGTCCCCTGGTGGGGGAACATCTTCGTTCGCGAAGAACTCAAAGATATGCCCCGGGAGAAAGTGCTGACAAGTCACAAGTATCGGACGATGATCATTGACGACATCCTGGAGGAGCTTTCCGGGCCGGTACTGCAACGATCCACCCTCTTCCGTCTGATGCAACGATTCAAGCCTGACATAGTCGTTGACTGTGTCAATTCTGCGACAGGAATAGCGTATCAGGATATATTCCAGTCTTCGCGGCAGCTTGTGAACGAGCTGAAAAAGGCACGGTCGAAACACGGGGCACCGCCGGAGCGGCTTCGGGATGCGACAGAGAAGCTCCTCTGCACGCTGTACATTCCGCAACTCATCCGCCACGTACAGCTCATGTACCGCTCCATGCAGCTTGCCGGGACGAGGATCTATGTGAAAATCGGAACCAGTGGCACCGGCGGAATGGGATTGAATATCCCCTACACTCACAGTGAGGAACGACCGTCGCGAGTGCTCCTTTCGAAGTCGGCAGTCGCCGGCGCCCACACCCTCCTTCTCTTTCTGATGGGCCGCACTCCCGATGCTCCGATTACCAAAGAGATCAAGCCCACAGCAGCGATCGCCTGGAAAGGCATCGGCTACGGTGAGATCATCCGGCGCGGGAAACCGATACCTCTTGAAGATTGCCCGGTCTCCGGCGCTGTGAAGCTGCGGAAGAAACTCACGTTGACGATGCGCAACGTGGCACACCCGCGCGGTGACACTCTGCGATCCGTATTCATTGACACAGGCGAAAATGGATTCTTTTCCCGCGGGGAATTTGAAGCGATCTCGACCCCGGGGCAGATGGAATTCGTTACACCCGAAGAAATCGCCGAGAGCACGGTCTTCGAGATCAGAGCGGGCAATACGGGGCACGATATCATCAATGCCCTCGACAATGCGACTCTGTCGCCTACCTATCGGGCCGGGTTCATGTTCAATGGCGCATTGACCGCCATGAAGAAGCTCGAACAGCAGCACGGTGTCGATTCGGTGGCATTTGAAATGCTCGGCCCGCCACGCCTCTCAAAGTTGCTCTATGAGGCCTATCTCCTCAAGATCTGTTTTGGCGATGTGCGGACGGTTGCCCGGACTGAAAGCAATATCCTGAGCAAGCGATTGCTGGACCTCATCCAGGCGGACGATCAACTCCGAGCGCAAATCATCTCGATCGGCATCCCCATTCTTCTTCCCGATGGCACATCGCTTGTGCGGGGGTCCACCATCAAAATTCCTCCATTCCGTGGTGATCAGGAGATACCTATCAGCGCCAAGCGGATCGATCAGTGGGCACATGACGGTTGGGTGGACCTGCGTGAGAAGAATATGAAAGTCTGGCGAGCGCGGTTCAGTCAGATCATCAAGGAGGTGGAAACCCTTCCGGAACAGGAAACCAGCTCTCGTACCATGCACAACCGGGAGTACTGGAAGAACCTCACCGAAATCGATCCCGGCAAGATCTGCGGATGGCTTTTCACATTCGAAGAAAAAGGCCGACGGATGAAGGCATGACAAGACCTCTGGCAAGCTCGAACGACACGAAATCCATCCTCTCGCACCCGGTGCAGGTCTTGATCGTCGAGGACGAACGTATTGTCGCCGGCGATCTTCGTGCACGTTTGCGAAGAATGGGATACCGCGTCGCCGCGATCGCCTCGACCGGAGATGAAGCAATCCGCGCGGCCGATGAACATCATCCGGACCTCGTGTTGATGGATATC
>PMMO01000149.1:0-41299 GCA_003162215.1 Ignavibacteriota bacterium | reverse complement strand
GAAAATGGAGTCGATCGGTACGCTCGTGGTAGGTTTGGCGCACAATCTGAACAACATCCTCGCAATCGTGATGGGCTATGCGTCCCGTCTTGAGAGAAGCCCCGACGACCCCACAAAAGTGATGCAGAGTGTCAATGCCATCAATCAGGCCGTCAGGCGCGGCGCAGGGCTTATCCAACAGCTCATNNCGGACCTCGTGTTGATGGATATCAGACTGGAAGGCACGATGGATGGCATCCAGGCTGCCGACACGATCCGGAGAAACCACAACGTCCCGATCATATACCTTTCTGCGTACGCCGACCAGTCGACCGTCGAGCGCGCAAAGGTCACTGAACCTTTCGGATACCTGCTCAAACCATTTGAAGACAGCGAGCTGAGAACCACGATAGAGATGGCGCTCTACAAAGGTTCCATGGAACAGGAACGCCGGGTCCTCGAAGGCCAGCTGCTTCAGTCACAGAAAATGGAGTCGATCGGTANNGGCGTCACCACCAGATCCAACCTCCAGTATGCCCCCGTGGAAGTGAACACGCTGCTGGAGGACCTCATCCGAATGGTCATTGAGGTATTCCCAAAAACCATCACCTTTGTCCAACGTCTTGAACCCTTCGGACCGAGGATTTCCGCAGAACAGAACCAGCTGCATCAAGCGTTGTTGAACATCCTTTTGAATGCGCGGGACGCAATGTNNCATGGCGGGACGATTACGATGTCCACCGAAACGGTCAGCAGCGCTTCCCTCCGTGGTCGATTCCCCAACCTCCAGGATATTCCCTACGTACAAATTGCAATCGCGGATACCGGCGAGGGGATGGATGACGAAACGATGCGTCACATCTTTGAGCCGTTCTTCACGACCCGTGATCGCGCCACGTTCACGGGGCTGGGATTGTCCGTGGTGTACGGCATAGTGACAAGCCACAAGGGGTTTATCGATGTCAACAGCAAGGTCGGCGGGGGAACCTCAATCTCGATCTTTTTCCCTGCAGAGACTCCGGCGCGAGAGGCAACCGTTATGAGTACATCACAGACCGTGACACCAAAGGGCGGGACCGAAACCATTCTTCTGGTCGAAGATGAGGAGATGCTGAGATTGCTGGTGAAGGAAGTCCTGACGCGCGCGGGATACTCCGTGATCTTCGCATTCGATGGCGAAGAGGCGCTCCGCGTCTACGATGAGCAGCGTGACACGATTGACCTTGTGCTACTGGATTTCGGATTGCCCAAGCTGGCCGGTGATGAAGTGCTCGTTGCTTTGAGAGAGCGTAATCCGGGGGTGAAGGTGGTGTTCAGCACAGGATATATACGGAAGGAAAAATCGGAAGACCTTCTCAAGCTCGGCGCGCAGGGAGTGGTGTTCAAACCGTATGCTGTGGCGGACATGCTGGAGACGATCCGGCGCGTCCTGGACGAATCAGGACCAGGAACAATTACTCTTCCTCGGGGATAGCAAAGTCCGGATCCGCCGGGCGGCGCTCGTCGTGTAATCGGCGTAGGGCACGATAGGCATCAAGACTTCCGCGCCGTGCTGCGACACGATAGAGGCGAACTGCTTCGGCAACGCGGGGTTGAACGCCACGACCCGATTCGTAGCAATAGCCAAGCGTCACTTCTGCCAGAACACTTCCGTCTTCCATCCCCCGACGCACAACCCCCAAATCCCTCGCAACTGCGGCAGAGTCCGTCTCTTCACGCAATCGCACGGCCACAATTCTCAACTCCGCTTCCCGGCTCCCCAGCGATGCCGCCTTTTCCCAGAGCTCCAGTGCACGTGCAGCATCGGCGTTGACCCATCGGCCGGCGAAGTACCATAACCCCAGCTCGATGAGAGCGGGTACATATTCTCGATCTGCGGCCTTCTTGAGTAACTGCACCGTCTGTGACGGCATGAGAAGAGCTTGTGCCTGGAATAGCATCCCTTCGAATCCCAATGCATGTAGTGCGCTCCAGGCACACATGGCTTCGGGATCATCGCGGCGGGCACGGTTCTTCAGAGCCTGGAGGATGCCCGGCTTTTTCAGGAGCGATTGGAGGAGCTCCTCTGCACGGGGAGATCCCATTCTTGTGGCGCGGACGTACGAAGCAATGGCGTCGACATCGTCACGGGACCCGCCCAAACCCTCTTCGGCACACCTCCCTAAAAGCGCAAGAGCTTCCGGACTGCCGACGTCTGCCGCCGCGCGAAGCGCATGCATCCCCACAGAGTCCAGTTGAAGCTCGCTGTCAAGCAACTTTGCCAGACCAAGAGCGCGACGCATGTCCGGATCAGCTCCCAGCATTGCGGATTGCAGTATGGCCCCTCCCTGGGCTGCTGTCGATGTATCGGAAAGGGCAATGGGGACAACAGGGATATGATGCACAGTGTCGGTGCCGGTGGCACGACGCTCGGCGTAGCGCACGGCTGCACGCTCGAGTTCGGGGAGCGCTTCCTTGGCTGCGCTCGAACCGGAAGCCGCAGCTTTCCGTACCCAGTACAGCGCCTTGCTGTAATCGATGGGCACAACCATGTTCTCAGCGTAGAAGAGGCCGAGGATGTACTCTGCTTCAGGCATCTCCCCTTCGGCGGCAATCCTGAACGCCCGGAATGCCTCGAAAGGATTCCAGGTCACACCCCATCCGTTGAACGAGAGAATACCGAGGTTGAAGCGCGAGGCCAGCATGTTCTGTGCAGCAGCTTTGCCGAACCAATAGGCCGCCTTTCCCGAGTCAGCCTCGATGCCCTTGCCGATCATGTACCGCACGCCCAACTCATGCTGGGAGATGGGATCACCGGCATTCGCCTTCCTCGACAGCAGGAAGGTCTGCCAGATGTCTTCGAGTACATCGGATGTGTGCAGAAGGGGTGGCTGCGGAAGAGGAGGCCGTTTGAACACGGGGCTGTCGATCCGCTGTTGTGCCTTCAACGGAAGATCGACAGTACCGCACACCAGCAGCAGTACGAGTGTCAGAACCCGGAGTGGAGAGTGCATCAATTATTCGTAACGAAGGGCTTCAATCGGATCAAGCATTGCCGCCTTCCAGGCAGGGTACACACCGAACACGAATCCTACAATGGAACAGGTGACGAGGCCGATCGCCGCCCAGTCCCACGGGATCACAGCCGGCACCTCCAAAAGCAGTCCGACGACGTTCCCTCCGAGAATACCGAGCACGACGCCCACAAAGCCTCCAATTTCCGACAGCAGGATCGCCTCGATCATGAACTGCGTAAGGATGTCGCTCCGTTGCGCTCCGATCGCCTTCCGGATCCCGATTTCTCGCGTCCGTTCCGTTACGGAGACCAGCATGATGTTCATGATACCAACACCAGCGGCAAGCAACGCAATGGAGCTCACCAGCAGAACACCCATCCGCAGGTACAATGTGAAATCGCTGAACTGCTTTATGAGCGAATCGTTTGAGAAATACGCGAAATCATCCTCTGCGCCCGGCGGGACTTTGCGCGCCGCCCTGAGGATTGAGCGCACCTGCTCGATGGCATCGTCCACCACGTCACGATTGAGTGCCTTCACCATAATATTCACGCTGTGCCGGTTCTTCCCGTACTTCTCCAAGTATGTGGTAATCGGGACCGCCCCAAAATTGTCCTGATTGCCGCCCAGTGCACTCCCTTTCTTTGCAAAGACTCCGATCACCTGATACACCTTGCCATCAGCCCTGATCGTCTCTCCAACGGGATTGATACTGGGCGGGAAGAGTTTGTCAACAACCGCACGTCCCAGAACAATCACCGGCCGTGCCATTTCAACATCCGTGTTGGAGAGTGGCCGGCCGCTTTCGACAAGCCAATCATTCGTGGTAACACCATCGACATTTTCGCCTACGATGGAGATATTGGGATTGGTTTTCGCACCACGCCAGACCATAGTCTTGCCAAATTCCCAAATCTCTATGCCCACTGCTTCGGCAAGCGTGGCTTTCTCACGCACTTCCATTGCCTGCTCGAGCGTGATATCCTTCCTGTTCCGAAACCGACGCCGGTCTTCGGGGCCTGTCTGAAAGACCGGGTACTTCTGGATCTGGAACGTATTCGCCCCGAGGCTCGTCATTCCCTCTTCGATGCTGTTTTTCAGCACACCGACAGCAGTCATGACAGAAATTATGGAGAAGACGCCCACAGCAATGCCCAGGAGTGTCAGGAGTGATCGAAGCTTGGAGGTACGAATGGCGCTCAACGCCATTTGCAGCGCTTCTCTGAGTCCGGCCAGTTCCAAGGATATTCTACTCATACCGCAGCGCCTCCACCGGATCCATTTTGGCGGCCCGGTACGCCGGCAGAAAGCCGGAGATGAGTCCCACCGCAAGAGAAATGATGATCGAAATCGCCACGACGGAAAGCGGCATCGCCGTCGGCAGCACCTGATCGACGATGAGGCTCAATGGGAATGCGATCGCCAATCCGATGACACCCCCAAACAGACAGAGTGCCGCTGCCTCGATCAGAAACTGCATGAGAATTGTTCGGCGGCGGGCACCGATCGCTTTGCGGATCCCAATCTCTTTGGTACGTTCCGATACAGAGACAAACATGATATTCATGATACCAATGCCGCCCACGAACAGAGACAATCCCGTGATAAAGAGTCCGATTGAAGCGATCACCAGGCTTATCGGCGCAAAGGTCTGGGTCAGCAATTCCTGCTGGTTGATATTAAAGTCGTTTTGTTTCCCGGGCGCAATGCGCCGGATTTTCCGCATGATGCCTTCCAGTTCGATCTTGGCATCATCCATCTGCTTCACATCGGCGACCCGGACCTGGATTGTGGCATCGCGGCGACCACCGAAGTGACTCTGGAATGAGAAGAGCGGAACGATCACCCGGTTGTCGGAGGTAAACACTCCGAAGAGTCCACCCTGCTTTTCAAAGATGCCGATGACAGTATAGGGATGGCCGGAAACTCGCACGACCTTGCCCAGGGGATCTTCATGGGGGAACAGGGTTTCCGCCACGTTTGCGCCGATGGCACACACCGGCCGGCCGCCATTGGATTCCTCCGCTGTGAAGAACCGCCCATCGGCCAGCGTGACGCCAGCTGCCATCATGAACATGTGCGTTGTGCCACTCACAAATGCGTCTTCCATGCTCAAGTTGCCGTTGGTCGTCCGCCTTCGGGTGCCGACCACGGGCGCGACAGCGTCACTGAGCTTCACCTGCCGATCGATCTTTGAGGCGTAGCCTACTTCAATAAGACGGCGATTGCGAATCAGCGCCCAGTCTTCATTGGACACCCACGGAAACCGTTGGATGTACAGCACATCCGTGCCGAACGCCGCAGCACTCCGCGCAAATGCACGATCCACCCCCTCGATGGCCGTCGCCATCAGCGTCACCGATACGACGCCGATGACAATCCCCAGCGTTGTAAGGACCGACCGCATCTTGTTGCCCCGTATCGCGCGCAGGGAAATCAGCAACCCCTCCTTGAATTCAGCGAGTATGTGCATCAGCATCTCCGTTCAGGTTCACGAGGCACTCGCAGCCGCGGCATGGCGACGACGCACCGGTTCATCTGTTTCGACGAGTCCGTCACGCAACCGGACGACGCGGTGGGCATGCTCGGCGATGTCGGCTTCGTGGGTCACCAGAATGATGGTATTCCCCTGGTGATGAAGCTCCTCAAACAACCCCATAATCTCTTCGCCCGTCTTGGAATCGAGGTTTCCTGTCGGTTCATCTGCAAGGATGATCGATGGCCGTGTGACCAAGGCACGTGCAACGGCCACGCGCTGACGCTGACCGCCGGAGAGTTCATTGGGTTTGTGGTGAACGCGGTCGCCCAACCCAACATGCGTCAGCGTTTCCAGAGCTCGTTGCTTTCTCTCGCCTGCACCATAGCCGCCGTAAATCAACGGCAACTCAACATTGTGCAGAGCATCAGACCGCGGTAACAGGTTGAACGTTTGAAACACAAAGCCGATCTCCTTGTTCCGCACCCTGGCCAGATCGTTGTCGTCCATCTCACTGACATTCACTCCGTTGAACTGGTACACACCCGACGTCGGCGTATCCAGGCAACCGATGATGTTCATGAGCGTGGATTTCCCCGAACCCGATGGGCCCATGATCGCCACATATTCATTCTTGGCAATTGCCACCGACACTCCCCGGAGCGCGTGCACTTCTTCCGCCCCACCCATATCATACGTCTTGACGATGTCTTTCAGTTCGATGACGTTCATTTCACTGTCCTTCAGCAGGTTTCTTCCGCAGGTCTTTCTTCGGCTCTTCAATGCGCACTTTGCTGCCGTCCTCCAGCTCGCGATTGATGGCCTTGTAACTGCCCGATATCACAAGGACACTGTCTTTCACGCCGCTGGTGATCTCAATCCACTGATCATCGCTGATGCCGCGGTGCACAGGTGCGCTCTTGGCAACACCATTATCCACTACAAATACAATCTCCTGGGCCTTGTTCTCTTCTTTCTTCTTGGCCGAAGCGGAGGCGGCCATCGGTGCCTGTTCTTCCGGCGGACCCTGCTTCATCTCAGTTTTTGGCACACGGGTAGTGAGACTCTGGATCGGCACACAAAGTATGTTGTGCTTGGTTTCGGTCTCGATATCGGCCGTCATCGACATGCCGGGGCGAAGTGTGATCGCTGCCTCGATCACGCGCATCTTGACCTGGAAATTGGTGACTTCTTCCTGCGTACCGAGCCCCTTCGACGTGGCAGTATTCGCGATCTCATAGACGACGGCATTGGCTTTACGATCGGGGAATGCGTCGACCGAAATACGGGCCGTGTCTCCGATGGACACAAGGATGACGTCGTTCTCGCTCACATCCACGCGGGCTTCCATACGGGAGAGATCTGCAATCGTCATGACATCGGTCCCCTGGAACTGTACCGTCCCGAGCACCCGTTCGCCGAGTTCGGAGTTCAACTGGCTGACTGTGCCGTCCATCGGTGAGAACACTGTGGTCTTTCGCAGGCTTTCCTCTGCCTGGTTGAGTGAAGCATTGGCCTGGGAATAGCCTGCTTTGCTTTGCTCATTTGTGGCGCGTGCCTGATCAAATTCGGCCTGGGAGACCATGCCCTTTTTGAACAGGGCATCCACCCGTTTGAATTCCGGTTCCGTACGGCTCAGGTTGGCTTTGGTTTGGAGCACCGCGGCTGCAAACTGCTCGCGCTGGGCAACGTAGAAGTCCGGCTTGATCTTCATCAGCACATCGCCCTTCTTTACCTTTTGCCCTTCCTTCACCGGAAGAGCAACGATCTCACCGCTCACTTCGGGTGTAATCTTGACAAGCACCTCAGGCTGTATCTTCCCTGTTGCGGTCACGAGCTGCGTCACCGTCCGCCGCTGTGCCTTTTCCACTTGCACCAGGATTACCGGCTCTTTTCTGCTGCCAAGGAATACGATGACACCGAGCGCAACAAGTACCAATCCTAAGATGGAGAAGATGATGATCTTTTTGCGCGTTTTCTTACCATTCTTTGCCATAACGGCACTCCTTCCGTGCGGTTAGTATGCCCTTTCGCCGAGTACGTACTCGACGTTCCGTTTCGCGATTATGTAGTTATACGAGGCATTCACCAGATTTGCTTCAGCGTTGACAAGCCCCGCATTCGCGGTCATGAGGTCGAGCAAGGTGCCCGCACCGAGATTGTAGCGCTCTTCTGCAATCTTCCGGTCTTCCGATGCCGATATCAGCCCCTTCTGGCTGACTTCATATTGCTTCATGGCCGCGTCGAGGTCAAGAAGGCCCTTCTTTACTTCAACACCGATGCTTCTCTCGGTCTGTGCAAGGGTAATTTCCGCATTGCGCTTAATCGCAACCGCACTTTGGATCGCAGCATTCGTGCCAAACCCGTCGAAAAGGGTCCAACTCAGTTGCACTCCCCAGTAGAAGGACTTGAAGTCAAAGAGGTTGCCGAAATTTTCATTGTTCACTGTCACGCCGGCATTGGCGCTCAAACTCGGGAAGTAGCCCGCCCGGGCCGACGTCACTCCTGATTCTGCAGCATCAAGACCCACCTTGAAGCTCTGGAAGTCCGCTCGCGCAACCAGGGCCCGGCGTGTGAGGTCAACAAGATTTTTGTACTTTACACGGGTTGTCGCCATGTCGACGGAATCGATTGACCCCGTCACAGTCGGGTCGGCGAAAGCAAACTCCCCCGCAATATCCAGTCCGATGAGCGCGACAAGGTCGGCCTTCCCTTTGTCAAAGTCATTCTGCGCATTGATCTGCGCCAGCTCATCCACAGCCACCTGGGATTGTTGCCGATACACATCGGCCAGTGACAGCGCCCCGACGCGATTGGACTCGGTAATGCGCTCGAGTTGACGTCGATCGCGTTTCAGGTTCTCTTCGCTCACCTTGACGAGTTGCTCAAGACGTAGAACATTGAGATACGCACTCTCGACCTGGAAGACTATGGACTGACGTGTACGGATCACCGAAAGGTTGTCCTGCGAGAATGTCGAATTTGCCCGGTCCAGGTTTGATTCGCGGCTGAAACCGTCGAACAGCGTGAGTGATGTACTCAAACCTGCGGAAAAGCTCCCCGTCGTCGCCTTTGTGTTAGAGCCCGGGATCGCAACCCCTTGAATATAGGTCGGTCCTTCCACCTGCCTGCGGCTCCAGCTCCCACTTCCACCCAGCCAAGGTAGGTAACGTCCATACGCCGCCAATCTGCCGCTTCCGGCAGCGTCATTGATGTTCTGCGCCTGGATGACACTGAGGTTGCGCTCCAGGGCCGTATTCTTGGCCTGTTCGAGTGTCATCGTCTGAGGCTGGGCAAATGCCGTCAGGCCTGCCACCAACAGCATCACACACAGTGCTACAGCACTCAATCGCATGGTAAACTCCATTTCTCTTTCGTGAGTGGATACGTGGAAGGAAATTCGCGGGAATAGGCGCCTTTCTTCACTTAGACGATTTTTCGCCGTCCAAAGTTTCATCGCAAAAACCCTTTTTTGGCCTTTTTTTGAAGTTTTCGGGGATAGCCGCCAGCAAACCGTCTTTGACGCGAAGCAAATACGACAGCGCAGCATCATGTTCATTGGGAATGTTGCCATCCAAAATGGCATCTTCTATGGCCTTCTTTAGGACACCAACCCGGGGCCCTTCGGCAAGACCACACACTGCCATGATCTCTTCGCCCCGCACCGGGGGCTGCCAACTCCGCCAGCGATCTTTCTCCTCAACCTCGCGCATCTTTTCAACGACGCGATCATAGTTTCGAAGGTAGCGGTTCACCAGCGCCGGGTTCTTCGAGGTGATGTCCGCGCGGCAGAGCATCATCAAATCATCAACCAGTTCTCCCGCATCGACCAGAAGACGCCGCACAGCCGAATCGGTGACGAGATCATCAACCAGCGCCATGGGGCGGAGATGGAGGCGTACCAGCTTTTCGACATAGGGCAGATGCACCAATGGCAGACGGAGCCGATGGAAGAGCTTCTTCATCATCCGGGCCCCGATCTCTTCATGGCCATGGAACGTCCAGCCAATCCCCTCCTGATACGCCTTCGTTCGTGGCTTCGCAATATCATGCACAAGCGCTGCAAATCGAAGCCAGAGATTCTCACTCGACTCCGCAACATTGTCAACCACCGTGCAGGTATGCAGAAGAACGTCTTTGTGATGAAAGTCCTTGCGCTGGTCGACACCGGCCATGGCCGCAATCTCGGGAAGCACACTGTGCAGGATGCCGGTCTGCGACATCAGCAAGAAGCCGATCGACGGCTTCCTGCTCCGCAGCATCTTCAGTAGTTCTTCGGTAATGCGTTCCTGTGAAACAATGCTCAGGCGATCCTTCATTGCTCCGACGGCCTGGAGGACGTCACCATCGACCACAAATTCCAGTTGAGTGGCAAACCGGAGTGCGCGCAGCATGCGCAGCGGATCATCGTCGAAGGTTTCTGCGGGATCAAGCGGCGTGCGCAGCAGGTGTGCGTCGAGGTGTTGCCTGCCATTGAACGGATCGAGAAGGAAGCCGTACCGTGCTGCGTTGAGCGAGACAGCAAGCGCATTCACTGTGAAGTCCCGTCGTCGGAGATCGTCATCGAGAGTCCCCTGTGTCACATCGGGTTTCCGCGATTGTTCCCCGTACTTTTCCTTGCGAGCCCCGACAAACTCAAGCTTGCCCTGCGACATCGGAAGCATTGCCGTGCCGAAACGTTCGAACGTCACCACCGCATCGATACCAAGATCGGCCGCGACGTTGCGGGCGAAGGCAACCCCGTCACCCATCACCAGAATGTCAATGTCCTGACATTCCCTCTTGAGAAGAAGATCACGCACGTACCCGCCCACAACATACACTTCTCTCCCCAGTCGATCGGCGAGAGTTCCAATACGGCGCAACAGCGGATGTGTCAACTCAACTTTGTCAGGCGCGGATGTCATTCACGAGGGCAGGCGTTGTTGATCGATCTTGTGCAGAATACTCGTTGCCACTTCGAGCGCCCGCCTGGCATCCTCAGCCGTCACCACGGGGATTCCGCCCGTTTGCACCACACGCACAAAAAGCTCCAATTCATAGCGCAATGCGTTCACCTCATGTGTTTCAGGTTGTTCATAGATGATTTTCCTGCGGTTCTTGCCAAGCCCCATTTCGCCGAGCACCATGGTGCCACGGACATCGGGAGCATCTTCCGGCAACAACCGGAAGACTTCGGCCATCCCCTCGGAGAAATCGATCGAAATGTAGGCGTTCGGTTGGAAGAGCCGCATCTTGCGCATCGATCGCTGTGAAATGCGGCTCGCGGTCACGTTTGCCACGCAACCGTTCTCAAATTGCAGCCGTGCATTGGCAATATCCACGGTGTCCGACACCACCGCGACCCCGCTGGCATCGATCTGCTTTACAGGAGACTTCACAAACGTCATAATCAGATCGATATCATGAATCATGAGATCCAGGACGACAGCCACATCTGTGCCGCGGGGCTTGAATTGCGCCAGCCGGTGTGTCTCTATAAAGAGAGGAGCGATGGTATATCCCTCCAGGGCAAGAATGGCGGGGTTGAATCGTTCGATGTGGCCCACCTGTACGACGAGTCCCTTTGCACTCGACAACGCACATAACTGATTCGCTTCATCCACGGTCTGTGTAATCGGCTTTTCGACAAACAGGTGAATGCCGCGGGCGATTGCCTCACGGGCGACAGAGAAATGAGCCGTCGTGCTCGTGGCAATGGTGACGGCTTCAACCTGTCCGAACAGCTCTTCCATCGTTGCAAACGCGGTTGTTCCGTTGTCGGCGGCGATCTTGTGAGCTTTCTCCTGATCGATATCGAACACACCGACGAGCGACGCCTCAGGGATAGCAGCGAGCATCTTGGCGTGGAGTCCGCCGAGATGCCCCACACCGATGACACCGATGCGTAGAGCGTTCATGGATGTTGCCTACTCTAATGGACAATAATCAGGATAGTGCGCCGCCGTGCAGACGGGAGCGGCACCAAGCTTCAAAATCCCCAACGGTCGAAAACGCAAAATCAGGATTCGCGTGCATCACGCGCCGGGGGTCGTAGGCATCCCACAACACTGCAGCAAATGTCACTCCTGCATCCCGGGCTGCCGTGAGATCTGACATGGAATCGCCCACCATCACCGTTTCACGAGGCGACACATTGAATGCCTCGAGGACCTGGAGAATCCCTTCGGGGCTCGGCTTGAAGCAACGGACGTCGTTCCCGGTCACAACGTGCTCAAAAAACGGCATCATCTCAAGTTCATCGAGAGTAATCATCGTGGTCCGGCGGCCTTTCCCCGTGAAAACGGCAAGCCGGATTCCATGATCGCGGAGCAATGCAAGAACGGCCACGATCCCCTCATGCGCGGCAGCCATGTCCTTGTGGCGTGCACGGTAGTACCCGCACATCTCATCCATGATCCGGGGGACCATCGCAGTACCGAACACTTTTTCCACAGCACCCTCTTCCGGCGGCCCGAACAGACCGATGATCTCCTCCGGGGTGAATACGCGGCCGAGGTGAAGTTGGGCGACGTGATTGAACGTGGCGAAAATCAGCTGGTTGGTCCGCGCCAGCGTGCCATCGATGTCAAAGATCACGCACGATAGGCGGTCAAGCGTTGCCATGAATGGTCTTGCTCCCGAAATATCAATACTAAGTAATAAATATACGTACGATGGTGCCAATATTCAATCAGCTTGAAGTTCGCGCGGGTTGTTGGTACATTCATACTCACAATACGACTGCAGTCATGACATCCTCCCCGCCGTTCGCCCGTCTGACGCTGAAACGTCATGAAGAGCGTAGAATCCTCGCCGGTCATCCCTGGATCTTCAGCAATGAGATTCGTGACATCACGGGCTCTCCTGCACAGGGGGATCTGGTTGAACTCCGCGATGCCGGCGGTGTCTGCCTCGGGTATGGATTCTACCACCCTCATTCGCTGATTGCTTTCCGGTTCCTTTCGGCAACGCCGGAAGAGGTTGACACGGCATTCTTCACCACACGCATTGCCGTTGCACGCACTCTGCGCGAACGAATCTTCCCGGGCAGCACATTTTACCGGCTCGTGCATGGCGAAGGAGACTTCCTGCCCGGACTCGTCATTGATCGTTTCAACGACCACGTCGTGATACAGACTCTCTCAGCAGGCATGGACAGGCGCATCGATTCCATCTGTGACGCGCTCGAATCGCTGTTGCATCCTGCCTCCATTGTGGAACGCAACGAATCGTCTCCCCGCACGCTCGAACACCTCCCCCCTCGTAAAGGCATCCTCCGCGGTACCGCAGCCCAGACCGAAATTGTCGATGAGGGGGTTCGGTTTGTTGTTGATCCGCTGGGCGGGCAGAAAACCGGATTCTTCCTCGATCAACGCGCCAACCGCCTGCTCGTCAGGCAATTCGCAAGCGGCTTGCGTGTGCTGGACTGTTTCTGCAACGACGGAGGATTCGCTCTGCATGCGGCGGCCGGGGGGGCAGAGTCGGTACTCGGCATCGACAGCTCGGCGGACGCGGTGAACCGCGCACAAAAGAACGCGGCACTCAACAACGCCGGGAATGTCTCGTTTTGTCAGGCAGACGTTTTTGAAGCACTGGCCGATGTTGCCGCAACAGGTCAGCGGTTTGATATGATCATTCTCGACCCGCCATCGTTCACCAAGAGCAAAAAGAACGTCGCGACCGCAAAAAAGGGATACCGGGATCTGCATCGCGCAGCCTTCCAACTTCTGGTGACCGGAGGCTTCCTTGCCACGGCGTCCTGCTCTCATCATATTCTGCCCGATACATTTGTGGAGGTGATCAACACTACATCACGCGAATGCAACAGGCGTCTGCAACAGATTGCCTGGCGCGGAGCCTCTCCTGATCATCCCGTACTCCCGGCTGTGCCGGAAACGCAATATCTCAAATTTGCCCTGTTTCGAGTGCAGTAGTTGCTTTTGGATAAACGAGAACCTATTTTTGAAGAGGAGTGTTTTCGTGAGAAAGGAGTTGGAGTAATGAACGCGCGCAGCAGGTTGTTCGTTCTGCTCTTCGCTTGCACCGGCTGGCTGTTCTCGACCACCGCGGTTGCCCAGGATGCCCGGCGTCATTGGGATCCGGCACCACCACGTGATAGCGTTACGCACGCAGGAGCTCTTCCCGAAGATCCAACGAGCCCGGATAAGTATCCCAATATCTGGAGCCTGGATGTCATGTTGTCCAACGATGGCTTTGGCCTTGGAACGATTTACAGGAGATCGGTGACATCCGATCTCTCATGGTTTCTCTCGTTTTCTATATCTGAATCCAAGGACGAGCGGGAAGTGGAATACTACGATCCATACTATGGCGTCCCGGTCACCCCAGGAAAACTCAACCGCTTTCTTGTCCTCCCCCTGATGGCCGGAGTTCAGTATCGGCTGTTCCGCGACGATATCGTGGACACATTCCGCCCGTACATCAACGCCGGCGCCGGACCCACGATGGTCTACATGATGCCGTACGTAAACCTGATCCAGCAAACGGACGGGAGCTACACCTCGGAGCAGGTAGAGTACTTCAAGAGCCTCGGCAAAGGGCAACCACATTACACGTTCGGGGGGTTTGTCGGTTTCGGGGCAAATTTCGGTACAACTCGTTCCAACATCTTCGGCGTCAATTTCCGTTACTACTTTACGTATCTTTTGTCCGGTGGTCTTCCGTCACTTTATGATGAGCGCACGGGAGCTGTCGCAGCAACGAAAGAGAATTTTGGCGGCTTTGTTATCAGCCTGAATGTGGGGATGGCGTATTAAATGGCGAAAGGCACTGACGATCGCGCCAACTCTCCCCTGCAGTCGACGCGCCGCCAATGCCTTTCAAGTCTTACGGCACACGCAATATACATTCTGCACGCCGGCAAAGCGGTGACAGGCATCACTCCGCGAAGAAGAGAGATGGGTGACGTCTGAAAAAGACGAATGCCGAACAAAGAATTCAGAAGCTCAATTCGGTTTCAACACGCCCCGAAGGTGTTTCCCGGTGTACGATGTTGCATGACGCGCAACCTGTTCCGGCGTCCCCTCCACAACCACATTCCCTCCACCGTCCCCGGCTTCCGGACCGAGGTCAATAACCCAGTCGGCACACTTGATCACATCGAGATTGTGCTCAATGATGATTACAGAGTTGCCTGCGTCGATCAGTGCATTGAAGCATCGCAGAAGTTTGGCGATATCGTCGAAATGCAAACCTGTCGTAGGCTCATCGAAAATGAACAGGGTGTGACGGTCCGCCGGGGGTGAGCTCAGATGTGCCGCCAGCTTGATGCGCTGCGCCTCCCCGCCTGAAAGAGATGTCGCCGGTTGTCCGAGCCGGATATATCCCAAACCGACATCCTGAAGTACCTTCAATCGCGCTGCGATTCTCCGCCCTTGCACCTCCTGACCAAAGAATTGCGCGGCTTCATTAACGGTCAACGCCAGCACATCGTCGATGTTCTTGCCGCGATACCGTATCTCCAGAATCTCGCGCTTGTAACGCTTCCCCTTGCACACGTCACACGTCAGGTAGAGATCGGCGAGAAACTGCATCTCCACTTTGACCACCCCGTCGCCCTCGCAGGCGTCGCATCGCCCTCCGGGAACGTTGAAGGAGAACGCTCCCGGTTTCAGTCCGTGCATTCGGGCCGCCGGCGTCGATGCAAAAAGGGTCCTGATGAGGTCAAATGTCTGTATGTAGGTAACAGGATTTGACCGTGGCGTGCGGCCGATCGGCGATTGGTCGACCATCTCGACCGCGCTGAGCAGCTCGACACCCTCGAGCCCACGGTGCTTCCCTGCACGGGCACCCCTTTCGCCCAGGAGACGCCGCACGCCGTTGTAGAGGATATCATGAACCAGGGTACTCTTGCCACTCCCGCTGACACCGGTGATACACACAAAGAGCTGTAACGGTATGGCAACATCGATGGAGTTCAGGTTGTGTTCAGCTGCCCCCAGAATGCGGAGCACGAGGCCCGTCGGGGATCTGCGCTGTGAAGGGAGAGGAATGCTCTTCCGCCCCGACAGGTATGCACCTGTCAATGATGCGGTGTCCTTGAGAATCGCTTCAACGGGGCCGTTAAAGACGACCTCACCACCCAGTTCGCCGGCGCCAGGCCCGAGGTCAACAATGACATCGCTCGCACGCATCATTTCGGCGTCATGTTCGACGACAATCACGGTATTGCCGACCCGGCGCAGCGCCTGAAGTATCGCAATCAGCTTGCCGTTGTCACGGGGATGCAGACCGATGCTCGGCTCATCGAGGACATACACGGCGCCGACCAGTGAAGAACCGAGGGATGTCGCAAGGTTGATGCGTTGAGATTCGCCGCCCGAAAGCGTGCTTGACAACCTGTCCAGCGTGAGGTAGCCGATCCCGACATCATCGAGATAGCCGAGACGCTTGTTCAATTCCTCCAGGATGCGACGTGCAACTTCCGCGTCGAATGGAGAGAGTTCCAGCGTCCAGATGAATTCCCGTGCCTCGCGCACCGTCGTCCCCACAACTTCCGGCAGCCTGCGTCCTGCAACCCGTACGTTCAGCGCCTCCGGACGCAACCGGGTGCCGCCGCATACCGGGCATGTGGTGTATGCGCGATACCGGCTTAGCATGACCCGATAGTAGATCTTGTATGCCTTCTTCTCGACCATGGCAAAGAAGGCCTTCAGTCCCTCATAGTCCTCAAATCCGTCGAAGATAGTCCGGACTTCCCGATCTTCCAGTTCGCGGAATGGGACATCCACACGCACGCGGGCTTTGTGCGCAACACGCAGGAGCCCGCGAAGGTACTCCCGGAACTTCGGCGTGGACCATGGCTGTATCGCGTTCTCCCTCAAACTCCTCCCTTTGTCCGGAATTACCAAATCCATGTCTATGCCGAGCGCGCGTCCGAATCCCTGACATTCGGGACATGCCCCGAAAGGATTGTTGAATGAGAACAGCCGCGGATCCGGTTCTTCGTATGAGATATGACAATCCGCGCAGGCAAAATTCCGGTTGAAATTGAGCTTCTCTGTCGGTTCGAGCAGGACAACCGATGCGGTGCCGTTTCCGGATGCAAACGCCGTTTCGATCGAATCCGCAATGCGTGTAGTCTCCTCCCCCGGGCGAAAGATGGTGCGATCCACAACAACCTCGACATCCGCAGCCTTCGTGCGCACGGGGACGCTTCCTTCTGTCAGGTCGATGATGTTCTCTTTAAGGCGTACGCGGAAAAAGCCCTCTTTCTGGAGATTTGCCAGAGCCTGCTCGAGCGTCTCTTTGGGATGCGTGGGGAGAGGAAACGTGATCAGGAGGCGGAGTTCCGCCGCACTCCGCAGCTCTGCCGCTTTCTGCAGAGAGGCCAGCACCGTCGACACAGAATCGCGTTCCACCACCTTGCCGCAATTCCTGCAGTATGTCTTCCCGACCCGCGCGAACAACAGTCGAAGATAGTCGTACACCTCGGTGGATGTCCCGACCGTGGACCGGGGATTTCGCGTATTGGTCTTCTGTTCAATCGCCATCGCAGGACTGATTCCCTGGATGAGATCGACGTCCGGTTTGTCCATCCGTTCCAGGAACTGCCGCGCATAGGAGGAAAGACTCTCCACATAGCGCCGCTGGCCCTCTGCATAGATGGTGTCAAAGGCAAGGCTGGATTTTCCGGATCCGCTGACGCCGGTGATAGTTATCAATGCATTGCGGGGAATCTCAAGCGAAACGTTCTTGAGATTATGCACCCTGGCGCCACGGATGATGATGCGTTGATGCACGGTGTTTGGCGTTTGGTGAGTGACAATCGTACGGACGAGCAATCAGGAAGAAACAAGAAAAGGAGGGGAAATGCAAATACCATCACGGCCCCCGGTGAAGCACCGGGGGCCGCTTGACCTCGCATTCTTCAACCGTTTAGTACACTAGACCGCCAAGTGTGTAGCTCAGCGAGTTCGGTACATTCGGTCCCAATACATTGATCGTGATATTCACCGGTGTCGCATCCGTGATGCTCCAGGTACCATCCTTCAGTGTGAAGCTGAAGTCGGTGGTGCCGGGCCCGGGCATCATGACATCGGCGAGTTCAACGGTGCCATTCACCCCGAACAGCACAATGACTTGATTCTGCTGCTGTCCCGTGGTCGGCGGGGGAGGAATTGACGCCGTCACAGCAATGTACGTTCCGGCAGCAAGCGGGTGACCGAGCGCATCAGACACCCGGAATGCAAAGCTTTGCGAGCCGGCATTGGCGATGGTGAATGATGTCGGAGCGACGTTGCTGATTTGACCTGCTCCGCTCCAGAGGAGGAGAGTGCTGTCTTCGACAACCACGCCACCCTGGCCGAGTGTGCGCGCCACAACGTAGTGATAGCCATTCCCATATACCGGTGCAGCATAGGCGTTGTACGGCTCAGGATTGCCGCTGTACAATGTCACGGTCCCAAGGCCATCCTTGGTGGTGAAGATCGACGGTTGTATCACGCCGGCGGTGCTGCGGAAGTAGACGGCGGTAGCGGGAGCGACAGGATTGCTGTACATGTCGCCAACAAGCACTGTGACAGCATTGGTTTTCCCCACCCACCCGAGAGCCGGGAAATTGTGCCGCTCAGCAGAGATGGAGAAATGCGACTGCACAGGGAAGCCGCCGTTGATGACGAGACGAACGGGACTGGAGGCGATCGTTCGCGCCGATGCACCGCTGCCGATGGCGGCCGTTGCGGTCACCTGCACGACGCCGGATTTTGTCCCAGCATTGAATGTGGTGTACGCCTGACCGACCTGATTCGTGGTCACTGTCGGCGGAGAAATGTATTCTCCACCATTCGGGCCGTTTATGGACGTGAACACCAGGTTCACCGCGTGATTCGCATCAATGGGCAACCCGAGAGAGTCACGCACCTCCCATCCCAGAATCGCCGTTTCCTTTCCTCCTACACCGTACACAGACACTTCTTGCGTCGCCGAGCCGAGGAACGTAATGGTCTGTGCGAGGCCGCTTGACGTGCCGCCCGGATTCACCACGGACTTGGGAGCCATCGGAATCGTGAGTGCAATCACGGTACCCGTACTCAAAGTCACTACAAACGTGGTGTCGCGATAGCTCGTCTTCTTCAACGTGAATGTTGCTGTGCCGGAGCTATCAGTTGAAAATGAGACATGGAAGCTCCCGTTGGCATCTGTTGTTGCGGTCTTGCTCCCCGCGGTAACGCTCTGGGCCTGCACCGCCACGTCGGCCAGGTATGCGCTGGTGCTGGCATCCAGACAGATGCCGCTGACGACGCATTCACCCTGCGTCGCCGACGACTGGTCTTGCTTGCAGCCCACCATCGCAAGAGCACACAGCACGATGGTTGCCGCCACTACTTGTGAAACGATCCGTTTCATCGGAAATCCTCGTAATCATATGAGTTAAGCACCCGTTTTGCTATTTCCCACTCACATCGTGCATGCTCTTGTCGCGTTTCAACTGATCATCGCGCCAACGATTGTACAGATCTTCACCCTTCGTGCGCTGCGTGATGCGTTCCTGCAGTGTGGGCACCAACTCCGCCTTCATCAGGATAACAAGTTCCTTCTTACTCACCGATTCGCTCTCATACCCAAAGAGATACCGCAACCCGAACACGTACCAGGGGAGATCCTTCAGGAACGGGACACCGGACCGAATGGTCTGCGTCTCATTGTTATACAGTCCGCCAATGACGGTCTCTTCCCCATCCAGAAGCAGGAGGTTCGTCTGGGCCTGGGTCTTGTTGATAATCGTACTTACCTGTCCGGGGGTGACGGAACTGCGTTCGACATTAACGTCGATATGGATGAACGGCACGCCCTGTTCGATAATCACCTGAGGATTGACATTGACAATGGTGCCGGCACTATAGAATTTGTCGATCAGGTTACCCGCGAAGTCGCGTTCGCGGATGGAGAAGTCCTGACCCACCTGGATTCTTCCTTTCTCGCCCGACCGAACAATGAGCGTTGGTCCCGACAGTATCTCGCCGAGTTTGTAGTCGGAAAAGAGTTTCGCGACGAAATTAATGTTGGCAAACGACACCTTCGGGGTGACTTCCGTCTTGAAGATGCTGTTGCTGACATTGTCAGCTCCCTTGAACTCCACCGATGCGGTGTAGTCCTGGGTGCTCTTCATCAAGCTCCAGTTCAGGCCCACTTCCTCGAGACGCGTGAGGTTAACCTCGAAGAATACCGCCGAGATCTTGATCTCGCGGCTCCGGAATGAAACAACTTCCTTCATGATATCGGCTGTGGCTGCGGCTCCTCCTCCCACGGGTCGGCCGGCGGTTATCGGACCTCCAGTGGCCTCCCCCTGCGCCGATGAGGCGACCTGAATATAGCTCTCATACTCCGTGAAGGTGAGACCGTTTTTCCGGCAGATCGTTTCCAGCGCGTCCCGCCACTGAAATCCCTGGATGTCAACATTGATCGGCATGGTGCGCCGTTCGGTATCAATGATGATCTTGTTGGTAAATTTCTTGCTGACCTCACTGATCGCCGCGAGAGCTTTATCCAGCGGCGTCGTGGGTGCAATGGAGACCAATTCCTGCGGCGGAGTATACTCGCGCAATGCTTTGCGTTCCGCCTGAGTGACGCCCTGCGCGTTGACGCAGATCACACCTGCAATAAGTGCGATGACGACATATGCTACTTTTGCGTTCATACGTTCCTCGATCCTATCGTGTCTGAGCGTTCTGCTGCGGGCCGTACCGGATATTGAGCGCCACCTTCTCGATAATGCCGCCCTTGTTCAGGGTGCACTCGAGCCGGCCGCCTTCAGGGTCAACCTTCGTGACATAACCTAGATACACTTCATCCCCTTCTTGCATCGTTCGAATCGCGTTGTTTTGATCCAGAACGAATGCTTTGCCGGGAATGACCGCCTTCAGGTCGGAGCGTTCAACCTCCACGAGACCATGGAGGTTCGGCGGGAGACCTGCGGAAATCACCGGCATGAACGGATCAACACTCAGCGGGTTCGGACTGATCGACCGTTCACCAAGGGAGCTTGAGAGTTCGGAGATAGACGAGAAGTAGGCGTGCACCGTCATATCGAACGTCACGACAACACGTCCTTCCTCCTTCTCCGTACCGGCGATCTCCAGACCTTTCAAGGCGATGGCGTTAATCTTGTAGAGGCGGCGATCGTTCTCCAGATACCAGATGAACCGGTAGAGGTTGTCGAACGGGGCTTCGCCCTTGAGAGTGTACACGTTGTAGCCGTAGTTGCCCATTGAGGTGCTGCCAGTGTACGCCATATCCAGTTTCACTTCACCACTCAAATCAATGAGCCGGCTGAAATAGGCGTAGCTTTGTGCCGTGACGTCCACGGGCGGGATGTCTTTGTTGCGCGCTTCCCACCGCTTCTGCGTATCCGTCAGCAATGCGCTCAGATCATTGAACTGATTGATGAGATTCGGTGTGTTCTGCAATTCCTCGTCGATCTTCGCAATTTCCTTCTCCACGGTCTTGATCCGTTTGGGAAGATTGAACGCACGAATGTACGTTCCCACGGCGAAGATCAGAAACAACAGAACCCCGAGGGCGATACTGTTGCGTAGTTTATACGACACGACCGTCGCTCCTTTCCATGAGCTGATTGTTACTTTGCCGCCGCCGTGAGCGTCGGGACCTTGATACGATACTTGTACACCGTTTCCTTCCGTATCTCCTGCACATTCACCTCCTCCAACAATGCATTGTCAAAGAGCGCGGACAGCCGGGGTATGCGTGTCCGGTATGTCGTAAGGCCGTTCACCACCATCGCCGCTTCCTTGCCTCCGGTGACATCGGAGAGCCAGATCGAATTCAGATCATCCACGCCGTGGCTCATTTGAGTGAGCAGCTTGCTCCACCGTTCACTCCCCGGCACCAGGCTGTCATACAGGGCCATGGATGCCTTGTAGCGTGTGAGCTGGTCTTCAAGCGCCTGGATGGAATTCGAAAGCGTCATGTTCTCGGCGCGCTGGCTTTCCTTCAACGTCAGGACATCCCTCAGATCCCGCAGTTCGCGAGACTTGCTGGAGATCTGCCACGTGAAGAGGAAGGTCGTCAAAAACAGCGCCAGCATGAGGGCGTAGCCATGCCACGCCAACTTGAACATGCGCTGGCCTTCCCGTACGCTCGCGGGCAGGAGATTCACGTTGTAGATCTGGGCGTTCCCCGGATCGAGCACCTTCATCGCTGCGCCGATCGGCACGGCATACTCGGAAAGAGTATCCTGCTGCTCCGGCGCCAGCTGACTGCAATCCAACCGCGGTGTCATCAGGTAGTCCACTTCCTGATCGGGCAGCTGCTGGCTCAGGAATTCCTTGAAGCCGATCCGCTTGGATTCGCCGGCCAGGATGATCCTGCGAAGATGCGGGATAGCCAGGTTATCCTGTTCAAGGAGCAGGCGGCTGTACACCGTGTTTTGCAGATTTGGCGAATCGTACCCTTCACCGATAATCGGCGCGAACTGGTGGAATTCGCTCCCCCGCATGAAAATCAGGCGGGTAAATTCGGCACCCACGTACACAAGGACTGAGTACTCCTGCGGCTCGAATTCGTAGTTCGCGCGTACGAGGTTCATGAAGGAAACGTCCGCGCTGTCAATCGCGGAGATCAGGGGCAAACGGTCGCCAATGTAGCTCTTGATCTCTTCCAGGGAATTGATCAGGCTCAAGCCGTCTTCGCGCACGATGCAGAGCAGGTTCCCCTCGTCGGTCTTAATCGCGTCAACGGCATCAGCCGCGGGCTGGAATGCGCGGATCGACTTGAGTTCGCTGAGGATGCGGTCCTTCAACTTCTTGCCGCTCAGGCCAAAATCGCTCTCCAATTGGTGGTAATAAATCGACGGCTCTGCCAGACTATACGTCATCGAATACTTGTTGCGCGGATAGTTGGCAATGAGACCGAGAAGAACTGCGTTATTGTCTTCGCGGCTACTGTCGGTAGGCTGCTCCGGAGCAGGAGACAACGACAAACTGAATGCATCGCCGCTGTCCGCCTGACTGACCATCGCCTCTTCAAGAATCTTTCTGTCCTGCAACTTCGATGTCAGCGTCGCCGACTTCAGTTCTTGAACGACGATATGCCGTCGCTGCACGGAGAGATGAGCCAGCTTGACGTCAAGTCCATCAACGAACAAGCCGAGTACGGTTTTGCCGCGTCCTTTTGCGGTCGCCATGAGTGTATCTTTCCTTTGTGAATTCCTCTCCCGCCTAATCGCCGGTCGGCGACATATTCAGGAGCTGCTGGAAGCGCCGCTTGTTGTTTGCCGTCACGATGGCGTTTTCCAACGATATCTTTTTCTGCAAATACAGCCGCTTGAGATCCTGTTCAAGAGTTATCATGCCCAGATCACCGGACTCCGCCATCATCTGGTAGATTTCCCCCGTGTTGTTGTTCTTGATCGCGGCACGCACCGAGGGAGTCAACACCAACAGTTCTTTCGCCAGCACGAGTTTTCCCTCGAGGTTCGGCACGAGCTTCTGCGACATCACGCAGCTCAAGGTGTCTGCAAGACGGACGCGCACGCGCTCCTGCTCGATGGGCGGCACCTCCCCGATGATACGATCGATGGTTTCCACCGCCGAGGCGGTGTGCAGCGTCGAGAACACTTTGTGCCCGCTATCGGTGATTTCCAGTGCGGTCAAGATCGTGTCCGGATCCCGCATTTCACCGATGACAATGATGTCGGGATCCTGCCGCAACGCCTGAATGGCACCGTCTTTGAACCCCAGCACATCACGGCCGACTTCCCGGTGACGGATAATGCACCGATCGGGCGTGTGCACGTACTCTACGGGCGACGCAATGATCACGATGTGACCGTCGACCGTGTGGTTGTTCGCGTCAATAATGCTGTCGAGCGTGGTGCTCTTGCCCGATCCCGTAATTCCCGTGATCAGGGTCAATCCTTGGGTGGTGTGCCCGAGACTGAGTACACGGGTCACATTCGGATGCATCTCCAGGTTCTTGTAAGGGCGAATGACCGCGTTGATCGAACGCATGTTCAATGCAAGATGGTCCAAATCGAAAGCTGCGTTTGCCCTGAACCGGAACATCCTTTCGCTATCCAAAATGCTGTAAGAGAAATCGAGATTACGGTTCTCATACAGAAAGAGCCTTTGCCGCTCGATCAGAATGCTCTGAATGAGGATATTGAATTCGTCAAGCGAAAATTTTCCAAGGTCCTTGCAGGGGCGTTTCTCTCCGTAAATCCGGTACCAGACGGACCCTGCCGTGCCGTAACCGCCAATATCGATGTCGGAAGCATTCGTGCGCGACATTCGCATGAGGTACGAATCCATGAGCTTGCGAAGTGCGCTCCGTTCAGCAGGCGATTGGCGTGATACCAGATCGCCAATAAGCATCTGGCGTTCCATCCCCGGCGCCGTGTCGGGAATGTTCGTAGCAATCTCCTGTAATGTTTTTAACGCGGTCTCCATCGTCTCCTGGTCCTGATAGCTCGCCTTCTCTAAAGTCAATTGCTGTGCCAGAGCCGGCAGTCGGTGTTTCCCTCATACATGAAGTATTACGGGTTGCCGCAACCTCCTTGTCTCACTATCGGGCTACTATTAGCCACTTCGCTAATATTCTCCACTACTCGTACCATGCCAGAATTTCATAGGCATTCGTCGTCGGAAAGAACGGCGGAGCGGTTGTCCGGAATCGCTCATCAAACCGGATGTTTACCGACAAACCCCTCGTGATCGACGAGTTCGTGGTCGCAGCGATATCCTGAACAGTCCACCCACCGAGCGTCCAGAGAATTCCTAGGGGCCTCGTGTTGAGGTTCTCCACCTGGATGGCGTCCGAGTAGCTGAAAAGAGCCGCCATCACAGTGAAATTGGGGGTACCGCTGGTCGCTGTATTGTCTTTAATCGTAATACTGCTGTAGGCCACGATTCCCAGCATGTCCGTCGACGCAGGATTGGTGCGTGGGTCGGTATTATATCTGATGTCATTGTCGATTGAGATCTTTCCTTTGCCCCCCCCCGTTGTGTCAAGCGATCCGACGGTGTACCGTCCCTTCACCGTTCCCTCCACGTGGAGAACGCCGGTGCTGTTATTGAGCACGATCGTGCCATTGGGAGCAAATGTGGACAGCAACGATGTCGTATCAGGATTCGCGCCTCGATGCCAGGCAATCGAATCGCCCTTGAACTTCAAACTGAGATCGCCGTTCCCCGTGAATAGTTTTCCGCCTGTGGAAGCTTTGTCGCGCAACCTCTGGTAGTTCTTGTTCAGCGGGATATTCACGCCGTTCTCAACGCCCGCGTTGAAGATTGGGTGACCGCTCCACGATGTACTGTCCACTCCGTTCATAGTGGTCACCTTGCCCCCGAAGTACGGAGTTCCAGTCGTCCTAAGCGTCCCCTGGACGTGAACAGGACCGAACGCTGAATCGCCGGTGGCCCAGTAGACGGCGGCCGCAGACGTGCCTGCATAGACAGCGAATTTTGCGAAGTTGCTCGGACGCATTGTGACAACCACCGTCGTGGTGCTGTCACTGTACAATGCCGTTGAGCGCAGCGTCAAGCGTCGCTCTCCGCTACTGGGATCGATGCTTGTGGTCGAATCAACAGACACTGTGAATGTCCCCCCATCGAACGACACCGGTGTGCTGTACCCTGGGAACCAACCGTTTCCATTGATGTTCGGCGGGTAGAGGAAAATGTAGTTGGCAGCGATATTTGCACCTGCAATCGCAATATTGCGGCCTTTCACACCCTGATAGTACCGCAACCCATTCTCGTACGCTCGCACGCTCATATCGGACATGCGTACGCCGCTCAACAGGAGCAACGCCACATACCCCATAACGAGAAGGACCGATGCTCTCCCCATGGACTCCCTCCTTATCTATTCCTGTAGTTGCGCGATGACAACCGCATTTGCTGCCAAAACGCCGATGAATACTGTTGGTTCATCGGCGCTGTCTCCACAATCTCGGAGGCGACAGTATTCTCGACGATGATGGAAATCTGAATGGTCTGTATCTTTTGGAGATTCGCAGCTGCCACCGGGGCGGCAATGACATTCCCCTGGCCATCGAAGTACCGCAGGATGAAACTCGTGACTCCGAGATTCGCTCCTTTTGGTGTCTCCGCATTGACAACCCGGTAAAGCATCCGGTCACGCGGATTGGTCGTTGACGCCAGTTCGCTTGTCGGGCCCACGTAGTAATAGATGCTGTCGATGAAACCGTCCGGACCCGATCCGGTCAGATCCACGTCAGTGAGGAACTTGATCTGTGTCGAATCGGCGAGGATAATGGCCTTGGTCGGATCGGGAAGGCGGTTGGGTTCAGCGCAATATCCAATCTTGCGGAAATCATATTCGAGTAACTTGGTGATTTCGACGAGGTTTTCCTGGACGAGCAGTTCACCGCCGTAGGATTGCATATTTTCAGAGTTCGCCGTCCCCACACGTATGGTCGAAAGCAACAACCATCCGAAGAGGATGAACGACCCGATCACATCGAGAATTGCCTGAGAGCCCATAGTGTCTTCCTTCTCTCCGGTTACCGGAAATACCAGTAACTGTAGACTGATGAAAACGTCAACGTATCCTTCATGAACGGACTCGACACCCACACCCGGAGGCGTTTGTGGTACGTTCGCGCACTCGAACTGGTCACGGTGTTCCCGGTAACCGTCACATAGTCCACGCTGTCCCTGATGAAGAAATTGGCGGAGCGAAAATTCACCGTGTCACCGTTCACCCATTTCGTGAAGCCGTTGTAATCGTCGTAGTCATCGAATGTCGCCTCCGTTTCCCCTACTTCTTTGCCGAGGGTAACAGTAAGTGCGCTCGGGGAGGCGATATCGCTGGAAACGGTGTTTTCATCAAAGGCCTTCCCTGATGCGCTCTCGATCTGCGATATCCCCAACGATGTCGCCATGATCATGTATTCCGTCGTCTCGATCGCCGAACCGCTGTCCATTACGGTGTTGTTCATCATCAGGATCACCGTCCCCAACAACGCCAGCGCGAATACACTCAACATCATTTGTCCAAGTCCCATGGATCACCTAGTCGTCTGTTGTGGCTGAAGCAATCTCTTCAAGGGTCGTCTGGCCCATCTTGATGCGTTCAATGCCGGACCGCCGGAGCGTCCACATGCCGTCACGGATCGCCTGGTCGCGCAGTTTCTCTTCGTCGATTTGTTCACCGGCCTTCGCGATGATATTGCGGATTTCACGCGTAAAGTAGAGGGCTTCGTGAATCGCCGCACGCCCTTTGTATCCGCCATTGCACTTGCTGCACTCGGCGGCTTCGTAGATCGTATTTTGTTCCAGATCCTCTTCGGTGAAACCGAACTTCAAGTACACGTCCTTGTCGATCTCATCCTTTCCGAGCGGATGCCTGCATTCCATGCAGAGCGTGCGCACGAGCCGCTGGGCGACGATGATGTTGATGGCGTAGGCAATCAGGAACGGCTCAATCCCCATCTTGTAGAGACGGGAGATGGCGCTGGGCGCGTCATTCGTGTGCAGCGTGGAGAATGTCAGGTGGCCGGTGTTTGCCAGCTTGATGGCAATTTCCGCCGTTGTTTTGTCACGCATCTCACCAACGAGGACGATGTCCGGGTCGTGGCGGAGGATACCGCGTATCGCCTGGTCAAAATTCATCTTGGGGCCGATGCGAAGCTGACGGGCGCCCCGGATGATGTACTCGACCGGATCCTCTACCGTCAGTACGTTCACGGTGGGGTCGATAACCTGATGGAGTGCGGCAATCAACGTTGTGCTCTTTCCGCTTCCCGTGGGACCGGTCAGAATGACAATTCCCTGAGGCCTCGAGATCGCCTTGTTGAAGAAGTCCTTTGACGGCCCCATCAGACCGAGTTTCGTGAGATCGGTGATGACCTTCCGGTCATCAAGCACACGGATCACGATGCTTTCATACTTGTGCCGGAATTCCACACCCACAATCGGCATGATGGATACGCGGAACCGGATCATGTGGTCGTCGATAAGACGCTGGATGAAACCGTCCTGCGTCATTTCACGCTCGAATCGATCAACGTTCTTGGAACGGTCCTTGACCACCGCGGCGATCGCTTCCGGCATCGTCTTTTCCTGCAAATGCCAGAGCTTCAATCCGCCGTCCACGCGAAACCAGAACTCTGTGCGGTTCCCCTCCTTGGCAACGATGTGAATGTCGCTTGCTCCCTGACGCACCGATTCCACCAGCGCCCCTTCCACCAGGTTTACCAGTGCGCTCTTGCTGATCTCAGCTTCGAGCGCTTCTTCATCAAGAGGATTCTCATCCTCCTCCTCTTTCACCTGAATCCCGACCTTGCTGTCTTCCAGCAGCCTCAGGAATTCGTTTTCCGGTGGAATAACCTGCTCCAGCAGCATCTGCAGGTCCTTGAGACGGCAGTACGCAACCTCGTATTTCTTTACGCTGAATTCCCGCGCGATCAGCGGGATGCGGCGGTCGGTGGGATCGCATGCAACAATGATGAGCTTGTCTGCCTGCTTCTCGTCAAACTTTAACGGCAGCATCTTGGTCTGAACGACCATATCCCGGATGTTCTGCGGCAGCGCGTCGATGTATTTCTTGATGAAGTCGACGCGGCTGCGGTCCACATTTTCATCGGCGATATAGATTTCGCGGAATGCGTAGAGATCCGCCACCTCGCGAAACACAGCATCGTGGTCCGCACCGAAGTCGTTCACCAGAATCTGGCCGAGATTCCTCCGGTTCTTCTTGTCTTCGGAGTCCTTGACCTTAAGAGACTTCTCGAGCGTCTCGTAATCAATGACCCCCTTCTTCAGAAGGGCGAAACCGATTTTGTCTGTTATGTCGATGGGCGGCATCGTTCTCTGTTTGAACTAGGTTAACGGTCTTTCAATGCGCAGCTCAAGAACCTGTCCGGCCGCGGGATTCTTCGGACGGATTGTGGCGGTTTCGGAAGAAACGACCGTGAGCGCTGTCAACACGATCATAATGATCATCGAAATCCACAACTGGATGAACTCGATGACATTGCGCATCTTGTACGTCGTCTCTTTTTCATAATACTCGGCAAGCTGGAGTGCAGTGTTCTTGACCGTACCGGTTTCCGCGCCGGAATGAAAGCGCGAAATGGCAGTGCGTGTGAATACGCCCGTTTGTTCAAACGCCTCTGTGATACCTGCCCCCTTCTGGATCATCATCGGAATGGCGATGTTCTTCACCTGGGCTTCCATGTACTTGTTGCCGCAGGCCTCAGCGGCCATACGGATCACTTCGATATTCTCGCCCGATCCGCTGTACAGAGCGTAGAAGACGCGGCAGAAGATTTCGATGCTGGTCTTCTGCAAGAGGGAGCCGATCACGGGAATGCTCCAGACATACTGATCGCGCAAAAGACGACCGCGCTCCGTCATCAGGAACCTCACCAGGAGCACAATCGGAATGGCAATCGCCAGCATGATGACGAACATGTTGCCCACGAGGAAATCACTCATGGCCAGGGTCGCCTTGGTCATCGGCGGCAAATCAATCTTGAACTTGACGAAGAGCTTTGCCGTGGCCGGGAAGATGTACGCCACGTAGTAGATTACCGCCCCGAACAACACTATGAGCGTCACGATGGGAGTGATCAAAGCACTCTTCAGGTCCTTCTTGAACTGCGCCTGACGCTCGAGGAACTTCGCTGTGCTTTCATAGATCTCGGCCATGTTACCGCTCTTGGAGGCGAGGCCGAGCATATGCGCAGCAAAACGGCCGAGCACAGCTTCATGTTTGATGAACGTCTTTTCACTGTCCTTCCCCTGCTTGAGCTCCATGTTAATGTCTTTGACGGCCTCGCGCAGGGTGCGATTTTCCAGGTCGTTCACCAGGAGTTGAAGGATCTCATTGAACGGCAGCTTCTGCCGGATCAGGTCGGCGCTGACACGCACAAATGTGACGATCTCCGTGGCCGGTGGTTTGGACTTGAAATTAAAGAGGCGCTTTTGAATGCGAAGAACGCGGAAGCCCATTTTCTGGAGCGCGTCTTCAACCTCGGCCCGGGTGAACGCCTTCTGCTGGCCGATGACCGGTTTTTCTGTTCCACGCTGAACCTTGTACTGGAACGTGGCCCGCGGGATGACATTCACCAGTTTAAATTTGCGTTGCGATGCGAGTTGCGATGCTTTCCTCTTGGCCGAACGGAATGTATCCGCCTCAAGGAGACCTTGCACCGGTTTGCCTGCAACCGTGATACCTTCTATCCTGAATTCTAGCATTGCGCCACCTTAGTGCTGTATGTGCTCAAAACGCAAACAGGGCATCGTTCTCGCCTCGTTGGTCCGGCCCTCCACCGCCTGAAGATCCCCCGATCCCAGGCACGCGAACCAACAAGGGGGGAACATCCCCTGTACGACTCCCCTACTGCTGCAAATGCTAATTCACCTCGGCCACCGCAATCGTGTCCGCGTTTATGCTTATCGCCACCTTGACCGGACTTGTTTGGTCATACCCGATTTCACGCCCGATCCCTTGAATCGTCACCGACGAGCTTGTTGCGGAAGAGACCGAGAACACCCCATTGTCGTTCGTTGTGCTGCCACTGCTGATATGGAACCCCTCGAATGAACCTCCGCCACCACCGATGGACTTGGGGCGCTTCTGATAGGCCTGTGCGGCCGAAGCTTGCGCAGCCAAATCATTGGCAATCGCATCTCTGTTTGAAGAAGAAGCATTGTCACTGAACATTGTGATCCCGATGGCGATCGCTAAACCGACCAACAGAACCCCGACAATGACGATCAACATTTGTTGACTACCCATGTCTTTTCCGCTCCGTCACCTCGAAAACCAAGGCCCCCGGAATACCCGAGGGCCGTACCATCCTTCGCGTCTTAGTGAACAATAGCTACGCTATCTGCTTTGGCATTGGAGACAAAGATGTCCATCGTCACATAGTTCACCGCATCAGAGTGCTCTGTACCGACGCCACGGATCGTAACACCCGTTGTCGTACCGGCTGCCTGGATTGTATAGACACCGTTGGCATTGGTGGCCCGGTTGGTCAACTTGGTCAAGCCGGGAACATCAGCGGTCAGACCGACGAACGAATTCCCGCCACCGCCAAGAGCCGTCGGGCGGCGATAGAACTGCTGGGCGCGTGCAGCCAGGTTGACGAGGTCATTGGTGACCGCATCACGGTTGGCATTCACTGCGTTGTCGGTGAACATCGTGATACCGACCGCGACTGCGATACCGACCACGATAACGCCGAGGATGATCAGAAGAAGTTGCTGCTGTCCCATGGTGTAGCTCCTTATGAAGTGATGTTGTTAGGTGTACCTGACCTATCGTCCATTGCTTTCATTTTCACGTGTATAAGACAATCAACTGCTGTGCCAAGTGTCACCCATGTGAAAATCGGCCATTGCAGAGTGGTACCGATACCTGTACAGGACGGGAGGGGTCAAAGCTACCGCTTGGGGAAAATGTTACCTTGTGGGANNAGCGGTTTTGGGGGAGTTTTGACAGAAGATTCTGGAGCTTCAAGAGTACTGGACGTGCCTGTGGGTTGCGCAAAGGGCCCGAGATGAAACCCGCATCATTTGCCACGAAAACGGTCGCAACGTAGTCGTTTCCCGTTCCGGCATAGTCTCCAGTAAGCGGGAGAAGCAGGCGTTTCACAGCATATTTCCCGTGTGTCCGGGACGTAAATTCTGAAGGCTTGTCAAAAACAAATTCCAGGGCGGTTTCAGTCGTTCTGATGCGACCCACCAATTGTTCACTGACGCGAACTCGAAGCATGTCGTCTGTTCCTGCAAACACATCGTTGAGCATGGCGAGCGTTTTGGTTCGATCGGCTGGACTCAAGCGGCATTCAACGGTTTTCCCACCCTTGTAATAGTATGCTTTCATCCCTTTCGAATCTCCCTCGCATTGCAGGATAGTCATGGCGACAGCCAAGAACAACAGGATTCGTGTCATCTGATCTGTTCTCCGCACATGAAGGGAAGCCGTGCGAGGACCACACGGCTTCCCGATGTTGCGATGATACCCGGCGAGTTAGTGCACCGACACGTCGTCGAGTAGGATTGCTGTATCGTACACGCTGTCGCCGACATCACCCGCGCGGATGATGAGCGTGATGCGCTTGCCGACAAATGCGCTGACATCAAGATTCGACGTCTGCCAGCCGGTCATGAACACGCCTCCTTCGTCGAACACGATGCCGGGAGAGACACTGATCAATCCACCTGGAGACACCTTCGTGGCTCCGAACGCGGACGCAATAGCGTCGATATTCCGGTTGAGCAAGAGGGTTTCAACGCCCTGTTGATTTCTTATGGCGATCTGGAAGTAGTCCTGGTACTCTGAGCCAATGTACTCCAGGAATTCCTCGGAAAGGAAATTCCACTTCACTGTCAGTGTTGTCTGACCTGTTTTGATGGTGAAGGTCTGGAAGACGCTTCCGGTGCTGGTTGTGAAGCCGAGGCCGGTGGAGATGATGCACATGTAGCTGCCGCCGGTCGGCGTTACGCTGCCGAGCTGTGTAATCACCCGGCCATCGCCGGATTTTGTCCAGCCGTCGATTTTTCCGAATTCAAAGTCGCCGTTGATCAGTGAGTCGGGATAATGAACATCGTTTGCGCCCTTGATTTCGTACACTGCATTCGGACTCCTCGGATCTGTTCCTGCCATGAACGATTCACTGGTGGTCTTGAGATCTTTTGCGAGCCGCTTCGTCAGGGTATCGGCGTTTGTGACGCAGAACCCGCTGTTCACGACCTTTGTGTAGCCGTAATACGTCTTGGCGCCCTTCCCGATGAATGCGTTCTGAAGATCGGGGTTCATCGTGCTCTCACACGAGTTGTTGAGGATCACCGAATTGGGGAAGGTACCGGAGAGGCTGCTGATGTACGGGTAGCGGATCACATACACATTTCCCTGAACGCTAACCGCACCGGTACTGCTGATCGTCATGTTGTTCCAGATCGCAAGTTTGCCGGCCTTGATGAGTGCCTTGTAGGCATTCTTGTAGACCGTAGCATTCGTGTCGACAGGCTCGCCGGTGGCGAATTCCTTGCCCGCGGAACCATGGGTGGCCAGAACGACGTACCCGTACGAGGTGAGGTTGCTTAACGCAGCGACGTTGGCTGTCTGGTTTGAGAGATACGTGATGTCAAATTGGAATCCCGAGTTCACGAGAGCAGCCTGTACCTTTGCTCCCTCGTTCGAAGGAGCGAACGCCGCTTCAAACGGCGCATAGATCAGTACGCTTCGATTGCCGATGATCTTCGGATCCAGATCGCCCACAGCTGCGGTCTTGGCAAGGCGCGAATGTGCGGACTGCGCTGTGCCCACGGTTTGCCGCGACAGGGGGATGCGGCTGCCCGAACGTCGCGCCTGGGGATCAAGACCGCCTCGCGTCAAGACTGTGCCGCTTGCATTCGCCTGAGAAATGAACACACCTCCATAGAGACCGGACGCATAGAGGATGCTGATTGACGTCGATCCGCTTGAGCCGACCGACTGCACCTCGGGCTTCGACTGCAGCCAGGTTTTCAGCTGTGCAACGGCCGATACCGCGTTCGAAGCATTCCCGGCCAGGTACTGGTTCAGCTTTGTTGCGGCGGAATCCTGTGTCTTTATAATCGTCTGATACTCGCCTGTCGTAAGGTCGGAGTAGACGGTCAGCGGAGTGGCGTTTGACGACCCCGGGGTTCCCGCCTGAATGCTTGCGGTTACCTGCAGGTTCACGGTTCCGGCAGTCGCCTCTGTGATGTTGAAACTGTTGTCGTAGATGTTGTCGCCTTTGATGTCATCAAAGTGCGAGAGGGAACCGTCGTCGTAAAGAACTCCGAGGAGGGTTGACGCTCCACCGGAGGGATTGAGCCGATACACTTTCACCGTTGAATCCGCCAGCTTTACGGCAGATGGAACGGTGAGGCGCACGAGCACGGATGTTACATTGTTCACGAGCATGGCGTTCGGCGATGCAGTCAACACGCCGACTGTGGCCGGAGTCTGAGGGGCATCAACGGGATTGTCGCTATTCTTCTTGCATGATTGCGTTGTCAACATCGAGGTAAGTAGTACAGCAACCGCGAGAACAAGATACCGTGGTGTTTTCATTCGCGCATCTCCATTTTGAGTATTTTTCGAAGAACCCCCCGGTCAGGTTGACTCTTGTGATGACACACAAAAACAGGTTAGGATTCGCATGATTCATCGCAAGCCGCATGCCATATGATTGCGCGCTCGTTTTGTGGGAGTTCGCACGAAATATCATGCACATGTCATCCCTCAGAGCACAAAAACAGCCACATGCGGGGAATTAGCCAGGCCCCCTTTGGACCTGTTTCTGCAATAAATTTTCGTCTGCGGCTTGACAAAATGGAACTCTTATCGTTATATTACGATATAACGGATATGGGACTGTCAAAGAAAACATTCTTCAGCACTCGCGAAAATCGCATTGCCGATCTGGCGAAGGCACTCGCTCACCCGGCGAGAGTGGCGATACTGGAGTATCTCTCGAGCCAAAACACGTGCATGTGCGGGGACATCGTCGACCGAATCCCTCTCTCACAGGCGACGGTGTCACAACACCTTGCAGAACTCAAGCGTGTTGGACTTATCACGGGGGAGATTGAGGGCCCCCGAGTGTGTTACTGCATTAATCAGAGCGCCTGGAACGAAGCGAAAGTGTTGCTTTCACAGTTTCTCACAGATGTCGACAAATGCTGTTGATTTTTTTTGCTTCTCTCTATCGCAATATTGCGATAAAACATTACGGAGGATTGCATGAAGAGTGAACGGGAGATCAAGGAGATGGTGAAAGAGAAATATGGAGCCATCGCCAACAAGTCGAAAGAACAGAACCAGTCGTCCTGTTGCGGAAGCACTTGCGGATGTTCGGATGTCGAGTTCACGGTGATGGCGGAAGACTATGCCACGCTTCCCGGCTATGTTCCTGACGCTGACCTTTCGCTGGGCTGTGGATTGCCGACTGAATTTGCGCTGATCAAGCCCGGTGATACCGTCGTGGATCTCGGTTCGGGAGCCGGGAACGACTGCTTCGTGGCCCGATCGATTGCAGGCGATAGCGGGCGCGTCATTGGGATCGACATGACCGACGCAATGATTGCCAAAGCCCGTGCCAACGCCGCCAAACTTGGTTTTCGCAACGTTGAATTCCGATCAGGGGATATTGAAAAGATGCCGGTTGAAGACAATACCGCTGATGTTGTTGTGAGCAACTGCGTGATGAATCTCGTCCCCGACAAGAAGAGGGCCTTCGCCGAGACATTCCGGATCATAAGGCCCGGCGGTCATTTCAGCATCTCGGATATTGTTCTGCAAGGGGAACTCCCCGATGAACTGCGCGATGAGGCTGCACTCTATGCCGGCTGCATCTCGGGAGCCCTCGAGAAAGACAAGTACCTCAGCGCAATCAGAGAGGCAGGATTTGAGAATGTGCAGGTACAGAAGGAACGGCAGATCGAAGTCCCTGCCGAGATCCTTGCGCGCCATCTTTCATTGGAACAGCTGGAAGATCTCAAGCGGAAACAGGTGGGGATCTTCAGCATCACGGTCTATGCCGAGAAGCCCCGGCACTGACCCACGCTGCGCTCTCAATATATGATGACGACGCTGTCCGCCTTGTCGTTGAACACATTGATCTCCATCGTCACGAAGTTTGATGCGTCTGCGCGCTCCGTTCCTATTCCCCTGATCACGAGACCCGTCGACGTGCCGGCCGTCTGTATGGAATAGGCCCCATTCGCACTAATCGCGTTGTTCGTCAGTTTGCGCAAGCCTGCTGCGTCGGCGGTCAAGCCTACGAATGAATTCCCGCCGCCGCCCATGGCCTTGGAACGGCGATAGAACTGCTGTGCGCGTGATGCGAGATTCACGAGATCGTTTGTGACCGCATCCCGGTTGGCGCTGATCGCACTATCCGTAAACATCGCGATGCCGACGGCAACGGCGATGCCGACGACGATAACGCCAAGGATGATGAGCAGAAGTTGCTGCTGTCCCATGCCACAGCTCCTCCATGGCGATGCAACGTCCGTATCATGAGGGTGCGGTGTCCCGCACCTCCCACCGGGCATCCTTTCGTGCAACAGGCATGCCAGTACAGGACCCGCCTAAAGTTGCCCTTTCCGGCTGAAGAACCTCTTGGATCGGTTTGATCAACGACCTGACCCGTGTGCGATGTTGCCTCCTTGTAGAAATCGAAAAATACGTGTCGAACGTCACGTTGCGCTGTGTATCACACTGAATGGTAGGTATATACATCGCTTTCGGGCGCATAGCCAGGAACCTATTCCTGGGTTCGAACTTTTAAATGCATTGACGGGTTTGCGCAAAATGCTGGGCCAACATACGGAGAAGTTCAGCGTGAAGGATGAACGAGGCGGGAAGAAGGAGTATGGCCGGTTGAGGTTCTTACTTATTGACGATCTCCGGGACGAGTGCGACCTCTCTTCGACGGAACCTCCGGAAGAGGTTTGAAGGCTTGCTGAAAAAAGCTGGAATCGTCTCTTTCCATTCGTCAACCTTCATATACACCACCGGCACGACGACAAGCGTCAGGAACAGCGAACTTGTCAGTCCGCCGATCAATGCCCAGGCCAGTCCTGACTTCCATTCAGAACCCGAAGCCGTGGAAAGCGCTATGGGCATCATACCGAAAATCATCGTCAGGGTGGTCATGAGAATCGGCCGGAGCCGGGACTGCGCTGCTTCCAGCAAGGCGTCGTAGACCGACAACCCGTGTTCAAGCCGTGTTTGATTCGTCCGGTCCACAAGCAGAATGGCGTTCTTCGCCACGAGTCCCATCAACATGATGATGCCGAGCATTGTGAAAATGCTCAAGGATTTCCCGGTGGCCGCGAGGGCGGTCATCGAGCCGACCATTGCAAGGGGGATGGAAAACAGGACGACGAACGGGTAGACGTACGAATCGTACAATGCCACCATGATCAGATAGATGAACAGGATCCCGGTCAGCATCGCAAGAAACAGGCTTGTAAACCCTTCGGCGCGCATCTTCTCCATTCCCAGGTAAGAGAGAGTGATGCCCTGGGGAAGCTGGACGTTCGCTATCCTTTTCTTGAAGTCTTCCATAATTGTGCCGGTCGGCCGGCCGCGGGTTTCGCCGCTGACGTAGATATTGCCGATTCGATCGCGGCGTTCCAGCTTTGTTGGACCCGTCGACTGATATATAGTGGCGAACTGTTTCAACTCGATCTGCTGTCCGCGGGAGTTGACGACGGCAATGCTGCCAATTTCCCCTGTGCGCGAGCGGTTGAATTCATCGAACTGTATGCGGATGTCGTATTCCGTGTTTCCATCCCGGAATTTCGACTGGTCATCCCCGGTCAGGGCAACCCGCAGTGTTGTGCCGACATCGGCGATGGAGAGCCCGAGCTGCGCCATTTTGGTGCGATCGATCTCAATACGCATCTCCGGTTTTGCTATCTCCGAGGAGAGCCGGACGTCAGTCGTTCCCGGAACGCTTTTCAAGACCTCTGCGACCTGGCCAGCTGCTGTTGTGACGACGGCAAAATCGGTGCCGTTGACCGCGATCTGGAGTGATGCCTGGTTCGCCGAGCCGAACATGCCGATGGGCATAACATAGACCTTCAGCCCGGGAATCTCACTCAATTTGGCTTTGATTTCTTCCCCCAAATCGCTTGTAGATTTTTTCCGCTTCTCTTTGGGGACGAGAGTTATATTCAGTTGTGAGACATTGTTGTTCCCGATGGAGATAGATCCGGTTTCCTGCGCGCCGATGCCTGAAAAGACCTTTTCGATCTCCGGCATTCCGGCAAAGATGCGTTCGATGCGAAGCGTCGTTTGATTGTTCTCTTCGATCGACGTGCCCTGTTTCATCTCAATGGACACGCTGAACTCTCCGCGATCTGCCTGCGGCATGAATTCGTTGCCGATCAAACCAAATGCCGGGAACAGAAGGGAAGTAAGGAACAGGACCGTGGTGGCAATACCCACCTTCCCCTTGTTCACCAATGCCCATTTGATCAACTTCTGATAGAAATCGGAGAACCGGTGGTAGTACTTTTCAAACGCGAGCGAAAATTTTCCGAGCAATGTCCGGTCTGTCAGGCGTTCGAGTCGTGCAAATCGTGAGGCGAGCGTAGGTGTAATAGTGAACGACACAAACAAGCTTGTCAGTGTTGAACCAACCACCACGAGCGCGTATTGCCGCATGATCTGTCCGACCAGGCCACTCACAAGGGAGAGGGGCAGAAAGACCACGACGTCAACCATGGTGATGGACAGCGCGGCAAACCCTATTTCGTTTCGTCCACGAAGTGCTGCTGTACGTGGTTCCTCCCCTTTCTCCAGGTGATGGTAGATGTTCTCGAGAACGACAATGGAGTCGTCGACCAGAATACCGATCACGAGCGACATGCCCAGGAGAGTCATCACGTTGAGCGAGAAGTCCATCGCATACATGAAGGCAAACGTCGTAATCAGTGAGGAAGGTATTGCGATCAGTACGATGACGGAGTTTCTGATGCTGTGCAGGAAGAAGAGCATGATGAACGCCACTATCAGCACAGCCAGCGAGAGATCTTTTTTTACGGCATTGGCGGCATCCAGAGTAAATGTCGAACTGTCTTCGGCGATATTGAACGATATACCCTGGGCCTTGTACTGCTCCTGAATCTTCTGTAGTTCATCGCGCACAATCTTGCTGACGGTAACCGCATTTGCATCGGATTGTTTTACCACCTGGATGCCAATGGAGGTGATGCCATTGACGCGGTTCATCAAGGAGTAGTCTTTCTTCCCATCCTGGATCTCGGCAATGTCCCCCATGCGGATGTCGCCGCCCTGGCGCGATCTGCCGACGATAAGCTGGCGCATGTCGTCGACGGATTTGAACTTGCCGGCGATGCGCACGACAAACTGCGCATCGGCATCCTTGAATTTTCCGGTGGGGAAGTCCATGTTCGCATTGCGTACCGCCTGCACGATTTGCAGGACGGAGAGTCCATAGGCCCGCACTTTGTTCGCGTTCAGATTCACCTTGATCTCCCGTTCATCGCCACCTGCAAGGGAGACCTGGGCAACGCCGGATATCTGTGAGATGCGCGGCTGAATGCGGTCCTTCATGAACTGGTAGAACTCCCTGGAATCCATCTGGCTGGTCGCGCCCATACGGAGGACGGGGATTTCGTCGAATGCGATTTTGGAGACCGTCGGCGCTTTCGCATCGGAAGGAAGCTGTGACAGGATTGCGCTCACTTTGCGTGAGGCATCCTGCACGACGAAATCGATGTTCGCATCCTGCTTGAATTCGATGATCACCAGAGACATCCCCTCGAACGAACTCGACCGCACGTTATCGATCTTGTCGATGCCTGAAACGGCATCCTCGATGACCTTGCTGACATTGTTTTCCACCTCATACGGGGAGGCGCCCGGATAGATGGTCATGATGGTTACTACGGGGATGGACATTTTTGGAAGGAGCTCGTAATTCAGCTGGTAGTAGCTGAATCCGCCCAACACCGCAAGCACGGTAAACACAACGACAACAAGCGTGGGGCGCTTTATCGATAGTTCAGTAATCGTCATTGGCGTAGTCTCTCATTCTCATTGCTGGCTTATTGCTGGCGAACGACAACTGTGACGTTGTCGGTCAAGTTGTTCTGGCCATCGACAACAACACTGTCTCCTTCGTTCAGACCGCCGGCGATTGCCACCTGGGTGCCGATCTCTTTCGCTGTGACGACCGAGTGCAACACAGCGATATTGTCTTTGACGATGAAGAGCTTCGGGTTCTGCATGCTGCCGACGATCGCCTGGCGCGGCACCAGCAGCATGGGTCCGGACGGTTTCGGCCTGAAGGTCACCTGCGCGAACATTCCTGCCTTGAGTTGCCGGTGCGGGTCCTTGACGACCACTTCCACAGGATACGTGTGGGAGTCGTCACCTTTTGACGAGACGCTGAAGATGGTTCCTGCGAACGTCACGTTGGGATACACATCTGAAGAGATATCCACCTGGTCTCCCGAATGCAACTGGAACACATCGTGCTCTGCGACGTTGACCTTCGCTTTCAGCCGCGACAGATCCACCACGTTCGCGATTTGGGTCGCCTGTGGTGCACCCATGACCATGACGCCGACATTTACAAAGCGTGCTGTGACAACGCCCGAGATCGGGGTGGTAATCCTGGTGTCGGACAGCTGCCGCCGCGCGACGACGAATTGAGCTTCCGCAGTTTGATAGGTCCAACGTGCCTGTTCGATTTGTGAATCGGGAATCGAATGCTCTTTGAAGAGGGCTTCGTACCGTGCCAGATCCTTGCGCGCTTTCTCGTATGACACCTGCGCAACCTTAAACGCTGCGTCCTTCAATTCGCTGTCAACCTCCACCAATACCGACCCCGCTTTTACGACATCGCCGACTTCGACATTGACCTTCACGACGCGCCCCTGGGTCTCCGACACCACGGTGACATCGTTGAACGCATTGATCGTGCCGACAACCGAGATCCGTTCATCAAGCGACTGCTTCGTAACGGTCACGACCGACACCGAATACGCGGTGGTGATGGAGCTGGTCTGGGTTGGTGCGTTCATGGCCGTTTTGTTCCGGATGATCAACAGGACGAGAACCACAAGAATGGATCCACCGATAAGGAGGAGTTTCGTTTTTGTGCGCATGAGAGGTATCCTTGTCAAGAGAATGCGGGGATTATTCGCCGATCGCCTTTGACAGCTGGGCGATGGCAAGTTCATAGTCGACCGACGATTGCGCCAGATTCAGCCTGGCTTGAAGCAGCGCCACCTCGGCGTCGAGAAGCTCTGAATTCGCGACGAGCCCCTGTACATATTTGCCGTTCATGATGCGGTAATTCTCCTCCGCCTGTGCAACGCCTCGCTGAGAAACCGCTTCACGCTCTTTTGACTTCTGGATCGCCAGATAGCTCTCGGTTACTTCGAGCGTGATGCCGTCTTTCATCATGGAAAGCCCTTCGCGTGCCTGCGCCAGTTGTGCCTGGGCCTGCGTCGATTGATGCCCTGTTTGCAGCCAATTCCAGATGTCAAACGACATGGAAACTGAGACATCCCATGTATCTTTGAACGCATCGGTCATAGGGAAGTACCGTGAATTGGGATTCAGATAGCTGTAGTTGCCGACCAGAAAAATCTGCGGCCACCAGCCTCCGTGGACAGACGTGAGGCTCGCTTCGCTTGCGCGGACCCTGGCATTCATTCCGAGGACCTCGGGGCGTTTCTCAAGAGCTTGCAGCACCAACTGGTCCACGGAATCCCACGTGCGGTCCGCGGGGCGAATCGTCGACGCCAGCGCAATTTCCGTTTGCAGTGGGAGTCCAATGGTATTGTTGAGAACGTACATTGAGAGCTTCACGTTGTTGTCGGCATCGATTTGGCGGACAAGCGCATCAGAGAGCTGCACCTGTACTTTCATGAGATCGTTTGTTGTCACCAATCCCTGTTTGAGAAGATTCTCCGCGTCGGTCGCGTGTGCCTGAATTTGCATGACATTCTCATCCACGAACCTCTTGAACTCGTTTGCACGGTAGAGATTCCAGTACGCGGCCGTGATATTATAGATGACGTCAGCCCTGTCTTTTTGGAGATCTTGTTTTGAGGCTGCGGCGGTTTCCTCTGCTGCGTCTATCGCNNTTTACAGGTAATATGACTGCCTGCGGGGGGACATCGCTCAGCCGCGTGTACGCTCCATTGAATTTCAATGAAGGAAGGCCGAGCGTCCGGACTTCGCTTGCCTTTGCATCGGCAGCGTCCAGTTTGAAATGTGATGTGTGAAGTGCCTTGCTGTTTTCCAGGCCGGTTTCGATTGCCTGGTCAACTGTCAACGTCAGCTTCTGTTGTGCAGCGGTTACAGCGAGGCACAGCATACTCAGCAC
>PMMO01000228.1 GCA_003162215.1 Ignavibacteriota bacterium | reverse complement strand
CAACTACATTGACCATGTCCAGATCACCGTTGCTGAGACTGTCGGCGTGGAACACCGGGCGAGTTACTATGACCAGACCGGTCTGTTGCGTGATATGTTTCAGAATCACCTTCTTCAACTTCTCACCCTCGTTGCGATGGAGCCTCCGGTTTCCGTTGATGCAAATTCCTTGCGTGACGAAAAGGCGAAAGTGCTGAAAGGCATACGCGACATTCCCGAAGAACTGTCGGCACGCTTCACGGTGCGAGGTCAGTACAACGGCTACCGCGCTGAGCCAGGGGTCGATCCACGTTCCAGCACCGAGACATTTGGCGCGATCCAGCTCTATATCGACAACTGGCGCTGGCAGGGAGTACCGTTCTATCTTCGCTCGGGCAAAATGCTCAAAGAGAAGTTGTCTGAAATTGTGATTCGGTTTCGGCGCCCTCCGCACCAGATGTTCGATGTGCTCTCAGGTTCGACTGAACTGTCAACCAACCATTTGAGCATATCCATCCAGCCTGATGAAGGGATCCATCTGCGCTTTTTGGCAAAGGTGCCGGATGGGGGAATGACAATGCGGGCGGCGGAAATGAATTTCCATTTTCGCGATGCATTTCACGAGGCGCCGATCCCCGAATCGTACGAACGTCTGCTGCTGGACGTGATGAGTGGTGATGCCTCACTCTTTGCGCGTGAAGATGAAATTACGCTGGCATGGCAGCTCGTAGATTCCATCAGGAGGGGATGGGAAGGTGAATCCGCTCCTGCCCTGCAGTCGTATGAGCGGGCCTCATGGGGTCCGGCTGATGCCGATCGGTTACTCTGGAAGGAGGGACGGTGGTGGATGCAGGATTCCGCACTTCACCGGTCAGGAGAGGACGGAGTGGGGAAGAGTGCGACATGAACAGTCGGGCGAACGTGTCGGTGTGGAATAGTGCCGAACAGCTGGCTCAGTCTGCGGCGGAGACGATGAGCACTTTCATGAGGTGGGCCATCGAAGAACGGAAAAATTGCTCCATTGCGCTCGCTGGAGGAGAGACGCCGCGACGGGTCTATCAGGTGCTGGCGACCGATCCTCACAGGAGCCTCATCGATTGGGACTGCGTGCACCTGTTCTTTGGCGATGAGAGGATGGTCCCGCCAGAAGATCCGGCGAGCAATTATGGCATGGTGCACCAGGAATTGCTGAGCCGTGTGCCGGTTCCCGCTGACCATATCCATCGCATTCATGGCGAACACTCCGCCATGGATGCTGCAATGGAGTACGAAGGCGAGCTAGTGAAGTTTTTCGGGGGAGCTATGCCGCGTTTTGATCTCATCACACTGGGTGTAGGTGAGGATGGCCACACAGCTTCGCTCTTCCCTCATACCGCAGCAGTCAGCGAGCAGACAAAAAGGGTAGTGGGGTATTTCGTGCCGCAGCTCAACAGTTGGCGAGTGACACTCACACTTCCGGTGTTGCTCAATGCGCGCGTTATATTGTTCCTCGCCGCCGGTACACGGAAGGCGGAGATTGTGGGGAGAATCCAGTCTGCCGTGACGCCATCAGCGGATCTGCCCGCATCCATGGTCAGGCCTCACGACGGCACGGTTCAATGGATGCTGGATGTAGAAGCGGCATCGTTGATTTCAAGCTCGAAAGGACCATGGGCCTGCCCTCCGTGATGCCTTGAAGCATATCAGACCCGGGCTCAAGGAGTTCGTGGGTAACAAGTCGCCGGGTCGCCAGTTTGACACATTTGGGATTTGCTTTTCGTCATGCCGGGTTGTAATTTCATTTGTTCCCCCGGGGCTGACACGTTATGTAACCATCGCCTTATCGTTGCCTGCCCGTAGCCACACTCATCCTGCTCACCTACTGGAGGATTCCATGAAGACTCTATCTGCGTTAGTATTATTGGCGATTCTTGTCTCACCTGCACTTTCACAGAATACGCCCGGCGGCGGGACGTTTGGACTTTCTGCTTCGTTCAGCGCTCTGGTTGGCAACAACATCGTTACCATGAGCAATGGACTCGGCGGAGTATACTGGGTAGATAACCGTTGGGTCATTTCGGGAGGGATTGGACTTTCTTCTATCGCTGATGATGCGACGACATTTACCTTCAGCGCCGGTGGTCGGTACCACTTCAACAAGAATGCACTCTCTCCTCTGGTTGCTGCGGCAATGTTTTTGAACGTTATCTCTCCTTCAGGTGCGGGGACGAAGTCCACAACGCAGTTCGGGTTTCTGCTTGGAGGGGGGGCGGAGTATTTCTTCAGCAAGGGCTTCGGTATGATAGTCTTTCAGGGTCTGCAGTTCAGCACCGAGCCGACCACCTTTGCTTTTGCCACGAGACTTGGGTTGGAGTGGTATTTCTGAGTTTGACACTTGAGTCTGACACTTGAGTCTGACTCATATGTCAGACATGGTGGACAATTTCGAGGGGGTGACTAAACTTAATAGTCACCCCCTCGCGCGTTTGGGCTGAAGGAACGAATGGCAGAATACCGTTGTTCTGGAGGGAATACAGAGCTGTGTTCCGGAGTCAAGTCTCTGTTCTTTACATCCCGTTCCAGGAAACGCATCAGGCCCAATGATTCATGCCCGAATGATCTGCGGTCTTCTGGCTCTGCTTGTCGGTGCGATCGGCGGCAGCACCGCACAACTCCAGCCATCCAACCCTGACAGTGCTCTCCTCACCATTCTGAATCAGCTGCAAGGAACGCCGCTGGCGCTCAGAGATGCAAAGCAACACTCGTTAGAGACCGGCCCATCGGTTCGCTCTGCCGAAGCGGCGGTTGCTGCGGCACGGGGAGTGGTGCGACGGGAAGGTGGTGCATTCGACCCGGAACTCTCCCTGCTGTGGGACTATGACGATGAGAAGCAGCCTGCCGCGTCATTCTTTGCAGGGGCTTCTCTATTGCATACGGTACAGGAAACGGGGAATGCGGGTCTGCTATGGAATCTCCCCTTTGGAACCCGGATCGAAGCATCCCTTAACGCGGTCCGCCTGAACACAAACTCTTCTTTCGCTTTTCTCACACCACAATACACGACAATCGGTACGTTGACGTTGCGTCAGCCGCTCTTGAGGGGGTTTGACATCTCCGGCCGCAAAAATCTCAGCAGCGCCGAACAACAGCTGGAATCTGCCCGTGCCCGCTACGATCAGGAGGCGCTGTTTATCGCCACGCAGGTGGAGCATCTCTATTGGGATCTGTATGCAGGCGAACGTGACTACGCAGTGCAGAAGCTTACTCGCGACCGTGCCGCTGCGTTTCTCAAAGATACCGAGTTGCGCGCACAAGCAGGACTCATTGGACCCAATCAAGTCGCGAATGCCCGGACATTCCTGGCGGAACAGGAGATTCTTTTGCTTGACCGGGAAGAACAGCTTGACGGCCTCTCCGATCAACTTGCCGCAGCGATCGGCGTAAGGCCGGACAGCGCTCAAACACGTTTCATCGCCACCGATCAGCCGGGCGATGTACAGCTCGTTGAGGAAACGGACGCACTGGTAAAGGAGGCTTTCCTGCGAAACCTGGAGCTCCGTGCGGTGAAGGCAGACATTGATGCCAGGCGTGTGTTAGCCCGCGCGGCATCCTGGGAGGCACTCCCCAGCGTCGATCTTGTCGGCTCCATCGGAAGCAACGGTCTCGCCGGAACCGCGCAGGATGTCATATTTGGAAATGACACGCTGCGGACAACCGTCGGCGGAGGATTTGGTGATGCGATCCGTCAGGCTGTGAGTCGCGACTTCCCGACCTGGCGCGTAGGCCTGGAAGTCAATGTTCCAATAGGCTTCCGTCGCGGGCTGGGAGAGCAGGACCGTCTGGAAGCGGAGGTGGTCATCGCGGAACAAAGGTNNAAAGGTACGTCGCGGAGCAACGAATACTGGAAGCGGAGGTACGTGCCGGTTGCCGGGAATTGCTGCACGGCCAGCGTCGATTGAACGCGGCGCGCGAGGGCGTGACGGCTGCCCAGGAACAGGTGCGCATCGGGTTGATTGAATTTCAGAACGGCCGGTCGACCGCATTCGAACTGGTGCGCTTGGGTGCCGACTTCGCAGTTGCGCAGCAGAGGTATTCCCAGGCGCTTGTGCGGGGCGCAAAAGCGGCTGCATCGCTGCGGCAGCTGACATCAGGAGCATATGGAGTTGAGGCTCCGGGAAAATGATCACCGAAGAGACGGTGAAGATGCGTTTTGTCACAATGAACGGATGATACAATGCCCAGAACGAACATGATCTTGTCATTAACCCTGCCGTGTGCGTTGTTCGTGACCGCGGTGCTCTCAGCTGTTGGGTGTGGTGCGGGAGCAGAGCACCGCGGATTCGCGATGCCGCCAATGCCCGTTGAGGTCAGTCCGGTGGTGGTGCAGACCGTCGCCGACAACTTTGAGGCGGTCGGTACGATCGAGGCCATAGAAGCAATCACCGTGGTTGGAGAGATTGATGCCGTGATCAAGGCGCTCCCGTTCGAGGAAGGGGGAGTCATCAAGCGCCATGACCTCATCGCGCAGCTCGACGATGTGCAGCTTGCCGCAGAGGTTGCACGGGCGGAAGCGCTGCGCGCACAGAGTAAATCAACCTTCGACCGCGTGAAGAACGTTGTCGATCAGGGAGCTGGTGCACCGCAGGATCTTGACGATGCTGCTGCGGGGCTGAAGGTCGCCGAGGCAAACCTGGATGTTGCCCGGGCACGAATCGCCAAAACAAGAATTATTGCCCCGTTTGATGGAATCATCGGCGCCCGCAGGGTTAGTGTGGGGACGTTTCTCAGAGCCGGGCAGACAATCACGGAAATGGCAAACATTGACGAGATCAGGGTTACCTTTTCAGCGCCGGAGCGGTTTCTCGATCAGCTCAACCGTGGAGCCACCGTAACCGTGTCCAGTCCCGCATTTCCCGGGAACAACCTGGCCGGGCACATTGCGGTCATTGAACCGATGATAGACCAGACAACGCGGAGCGCGCGCATCGTGGCACGCGTACAGAACGTGGGCCGGAGATTTCGACCGGGCATGTCAGCGAACGTTTCGGCGGTTCTGAGTGAACGTACAAATGCACTGACCATACCCAACGAGGCGGTATTCGGCAGCGGGAACCAGACCTTTGTCTTTGCCGTGAAGGCCGACAGCACAGTCACCCGGATTGCCCTGGTGCTCGGGACACGGTCAGCGGATATCGTGGAAGTGCTTGAGGGCCTCCGGCCCGGCATGCAGGTCGTGAGGGCGGGTCATCAGAAACTCTACGATGGCGGCAAAGTCCTGCCAATGATGAGCCAGCCCAGGACGCAGGCGCGCACGACCTCGAACGGGGGATAACGATCATGAAATTGAGCACCATATCCATCAAGCGCCCGGTCTTCGCGAGCGTTATGAGTTTTGCGATTCTGTTGTTCGGCATCATCGCATTCACACGTTTGCCCGTGCGGGAATACCCTGATATCGATCCCCCGATCATTTCCGTCATTACGTTGTATCGTGGCGCGAGCCCCAGCGTGGTGGAAACGGAAATCACGAACGTGCTGGAGGAACAATTCGCGACTCTGGAGGGGGTCAAGACCATGACCTCTTCCAGCAGGGAACAGGGCTCGGTCATCACGATTGAATTCGAACTCAACCGGAAGGTCGATGAAGCTGCCAACGATGTGCGCGACAGGGTCTCCCGTGTACGGGGGAACCTTCCGCGCGAAATCGACGATCCTGTGATCTCGAAGGTCGATGCAAATGCCCAGCCGATTGTCTGGCTCGCCCTGTCAAGCGACAATCACAACGGGCTGGAGTTGACCGATGTGGCGGACAGGATTCTGAAGGAACGTATCCAGCGCCTTGCGGGTGTCGGTTCCGTGATCATCGGGGGTGAGCGGAGGTATGCCATGCGTGTGTGGCTTGATCCTCTGCACATGGCGGCGCACGGGCTTACCACGCAGGATATCGAAGCAGCGATACGCAGAGAAAACGCGGAGATACCCGGCGGGCGTGTCGAGGGAGTGGAAAGGGAATTCTCCGTCCGAACGCGGGGCGAGCTTGCCACTCCTGAGGAATTCGGGGCGATCATCGTGTCGCAGAATAAAGACGACATCGTCCGGTTGCGCGACATCGCTGAAGTCAATGTCGGTGCTGAAGACGAGCGTACACTCGCGCGGTATAATGGCAAGTCGGCCGTCGGCCTGGGCATCGTAAAGCAGTCCAAAGCAAGCACGGTCGATGTTGCTGCCGAAGTCCGCAAGGCCCTGCAGCAACTCACGGGCCTGCTGCCGGCGGGGATGAGATTGGATGTGGCCTTTGACTCATCCACCTTCATCAATGATTCGATCGATGAAGTGACCGAGTCGCTTATCATCGCCATCTGCCTGGTGGTGCTGGTGGTTCTTGCTTTCTTAAAGAGCTTCCGTGCGACGGCCGTGCCCACGATTGCGATCCCCATCTCCATCATTGGTGCTCTCGCGGTGGTGTATTTTGCCGGATACACCATCAACATCCTCACGCTGCTCGCACTTGTTCTGGCGATCGGGCTCGTGGTGGATGATGCCATTGTGGTGCTGGAAAACGTCTACCGACATATCGAGATGGGGAAAGACCGGCGGCGGGCTGCATTTGACGGGAGCAAAGAGATCGGGTTCGCCGTGGTTGCGACGACGATTACGCTCGTGGCGGTATTTGTTCCGCTGGCGTTTCTTACCGGATCGGTCGGGCGGCTGTTCAACGAATTCGGCGTCACGCTTGCCGTGGCGGTGCTGATCTCCGGGTTTGTTGCACTCACGCTCAGCCCGATAATCTCATCGCGTATACTCCGTCCGCTCCATGGCACGAGTGCCGGATGGGCGTCGCGCTCCTTTGACGAGTTCTTTGATAGGTTGAACGATACCTATGAGCGCACCGTACGGTTTGCCCTCAAGCACAGGGTCGCCATGGTCTGTGCTGCGGCGTTGACGGTTGTTGCGAGTGTTGTGTTGTTCAGGCTGCTTCCCAGTGAGCTGGTACCGGTCGAAGACCGCGGTATCGGATTCGGCATCGTCATTGCTCCCGAAGGCGCGACGCTCGAGTACACCGACAAATACATGCGCCAGGCGGAGGAACGCATCCTTGCGTTGCCGGAGCGCAGCGGACTCTTTTCGGCAATCGGATTAGGGTTCGGCGGCCCGGGACGTGTGACAAACGGGTTCATGTTCCTTGCACTGAAACCGCAGAAGGAACGGAGCAAGACCCAGCAGCAGATTGTCGAGGAGCTGTTTCCGCAACTCCTCGCCATTCCGGGGGTCCTGGCGTTTGTGATCAATCCTCCCAGCCTTGGAGGCTCGTTCAGTTCGAGCCCTGTCGAGTATGTATTACAGGGGGAGAACTATGAGCAACTCAACCAGGCCGTAGGGATTGTGATGGCAGAGGGGTTGAAACTCGGATATCTGCTGAACCTGGATACCGATCTTCGCCTGAACAAGCCGCAGCTCGACCTCACCATCGACCGGGAACGTGCTTCCGGCTTAGGGGTGTCAGTGACAGACATCGGAGGTGCGCTGGAGACCCTTCTCGGCGGCCGTGCTGTCACAAATTTCAAGCGGGGTACCAAGCAGTATGACGTGATCCTGCAGATGAAGTCTTCCGCACGCGCAACTCCCGACGCCATTCGCGACATTTACGTCCGCGGCAGCGGGGGATTGGTGCAACTTGCGAACGTCGTGCGCGTTCAGGAGACCC
>PMMO01000144.1 GCA_003162215.1 Ignavibacteriota bacterium | reverse complement strand
GCCGTTCGGGTGTTCGACGGTGTCCAGGGTGGCGGCATCTATAACGACGGAACGAGAGTTGTGGAGGGACAATTTGAATCGAGCTCCCCTGGGGGAAGCGGCGCCGGATACATCAACGCAGGCACGGGCTGGTACAGGAAAGAGTTCAGACTGCCCGACAATCTCCAAGGCAAGCGCGTCTTTGTCGAGTTCGACGGCGTGTACATNNTATTCCAGCTTTCAATATGAATTGACTCCGCATTTGAAATTCGGCGGCGAGCGGAATCTCCTGGCAGTCCGGGCAAGGGTGCAGCAGCCCTGCACACGCTGGTATTCGGGCGCCGGCATCTACCGGCATGTGCGCCTGATAGCAACGGACTCCGTTCACATCGCGCAGTGGGGAACGTCTGTCACCACTCCGGAGGTCTCTGAACGCGAGGCCACGGTTCGCGTTGAAACGAATATCCTGAATCAATCCACCTCGGCTCAGATGGTGAGGCTGGATGTTGTTCTGATGGACGATACCGGACGCGAAATCGCCACCAGCACTGCCGTTCAGAAGTTGGAAGCGGACAGCACCGGCGTCTATGACCTGATATTCAAAATTCCCAAGCCGATACTGTGGTCTCTGGAATCTCCCCGCCTCTACCATGTACAAACCACCGTCCATGCCAACGACCGGTCCGCAGATGCCTGCACCACGCCTTTCGGGATCCGCACATTCGAGTTTACTACGGACAAGGGATTGTTCGTCAACGGCAAGCATGTCGATGTGAAGGGCGTGTGTATGCATCATGACCAGGGATGCCTCGGTTCTGCGGTGCACACGCGGTCGATTGAGCGTCAGCTGGAGATCTTGAAGAGCATGGGATGCAACGCCATACGCACGAGCCACAATCCGCCGGCTCCTGAACTGCTGGACCTCTGCGACCGCATGGGTTTCCTGGTCATGGACGAGGCGTTCGACGAATGGAAAAGGGACAAGACGTTGTATGGGTACGGTCGGTTTTTTGACGGGTGGAGCGAAAGAGATCTGACGGATATGATCCTTCGCGACAGGAACCACCCCAGTATCGTGTTGTGGAGTATCGGCAATGAAATCCCCGAACAGGACAATGCCGACGCATACGACATGGCGAAGCGGCTTGTGGATATCTGTCACAAGAACGATCCGACACGACCGGTGACGTCGGCCTGCAATAGTCCGGCCGAGGCGGAAAGGAGCGGTTTCTCGACACCGCTCGACGTGTTTGGCGTCAACTATCAAATGTCCTACTACCAGACATTGCGCGGCAGGGCAAGAGTGATCGCCTCCGAAACAGCTTCGGCTGTCAGCACTCGGGGAGAATACAACCTGATTCAGGACAACGGTACGCCGACGATCAAGAATCAGTTCAAGAACCAATGTTCGTCCTACGACGACACAACGGCTGAATCAACCCTCAGGGCGATCAAGAACTCACCCTGGGTTGCGGGGCAATTCGTTTGGACGGGATTTGATTACATTGGCGAACCTTCTCCTTTCCCATGGCCGTCAGTCAGTTCATACTACGGTATCGTCGATCTGTGCGGTTTTCCCAAAGACCGCTTCTACTTTTACCAGAGTCAATGGATGAACAAACCCGTGGTTCACCTTCTTCCGCATTGGAACTGGCCGGGTTTTGAAGGCAAGGAGATTCCCGTCAAGTGTTACAGCAACTGTGAGTCGGTGGAGCTTTTTCTGAACGGAAAGTCTCTAGGTGAGAAGAGAATCAAGGAGACAAAGGCCCTGCACCTGGAATGGATGGTTCCGTACGCTCCCGGAACACTGAAGGCCGTTGCCAGGAACAACACGAAAACGGTATGCACCGATGAAGTACATACGACGGGCACGCCGGCGAAGATCGTGTTGACTCCCGACCGAAAGGAGATTAGCGCTGATGGGGTGGACCTTTCGTATGTCACGATCAAGATCGTGGACAAGGAAGGTCGTGTCTGTCCTGATGCTGACAACCTGGTAAGATTCATTGTTGACGGTGAAGGAATCATCGCTGGTGTGGGCAACGGCAACCCGATCAGTCACGAGGCATTCAAAGCGCCCGAACGAAAGGCATTCCACGGTTTGTGCCTGGCAGTGGTGCAATCAAAAGGCAAACCGGGCGCAGTCAAGCTTTCCGCGACCTCCGAAGGTCTCCAGTCGGCACAGGTTGTGATTCAAACAATGGCGAAACCATCTATGAACAGATAGAAAAACAATGAAATACATTTTCTGTTTGGCAATCATCTTGCTTCCGTCGCTTTGTTTGGGACAAACCGTACGAGGGTATGAGCAGGTCTCTGATAGAGTGAACATCACTCTGCCGGAAGGAATACTCAGCATTTGTCCTCTGACTGACAATGCTGTCAGGATCAAGTTCTTCAAAGATGGTGACGCACGGATGCCTGAACTTGTCCTGACTTCAGGCGCTCGCACTCCCGGGTTTACGATCTCCGATTTGCCTTCACGACTCGAGGTACGACTCAAACACATGGGTGTTGTTCTTGACAAACAGGACGGCAAACTGTCGTTTGAGGATAGTGCGGGGAATATGTTCCTTGGCGAAAAAGGAGGAACCCGGAAACTGCTGCCTGATACTATTATGGGTGAACGGTGCTACAAAGCGGAGTTGGCCTTCGAATCTCCATCGGATGAAAGTCTCTTTGGACTGGGGCAATTCCAGGACGGGCACTACAACCTTAAAGGTGTGACGCGTCGCCTGATGCAGGTGAACTCCCAAATAGCAATCCCATTTGTGTACTCAAGCAAAGGGTATGGGCTGCTTTGGCATCAGTACGGGCTCACGGATTTCAATCCTGCCGACAATGTCGTTCCTCTCGAAAGAGTAGATCAGTCATCGTCCCGGGATGACAAGGTGGCTGAAGTCACCACAACATCCGGTACACAGAAGGTATCCCAAAAGCAGGCACTGTATAACGGTGAGTTCGGTACTGAGGAGGATGGCGGCTATTCCATTTTTCTCGACGTGGTCAACATGGACAATCGTCAGCTTGTTGTTCTCGACGGCAAGCCGTGCCTCGACATAACCAATTTCTGGTTGCCGCCGACTGCTTGTGCACGCGTACACCTTAATGCCGGAAAACACACGGTACAACTGGTCTGCTGGGCAACCAACAAACCAACACTGACCTGGAAACGAGATGAGGACCGTACCACATTCCGTTCTCCCAATGCGAAGCTGCTCGACTACGTCGTGTTCTATGGGCCTTCAGCCGACAGCGTGATCGCCACGTACAGGAACCTCTCCGGCAATGTCCCGATGCTTCCCCGTTGGGCCTATGGCTTCTGGCAATGCCGTGAACGCTATACGTCAAGTGCGAATCTTGTGGAAACCGTGGAGGAATTTCGGAAACGACACTTTCCCATGGATGTTATTGTGCAGGACTGGCAATACTGGGGGAAGTACGGTTGGGGCGTCATGAAGTTCGATGAAGCGAACTATCCCGATCCGACGGGATTCATCAAGAAGCTCCACGATTTGCATGCGCATCTCTCTGTTTCGGTCTGGGAGAATGTGGATAAGAATTCCGACATCGGCAAAGGCTACGTCGCGAAGAACCTCTTCCTCCCTGAAAGCCCTTGGCTTGATATGTTGAACCCGGCGGCTCGTGAGTATCATTGGAATGCCCTGAACGAAAATCTCTTCGTCCACGGTGTCGATTCATGGTGGATGGATGCGACGGAACCTGAGAACGATGGGTTGTCAGGCAGGAGGAATTATCTCGGTGTCGGTGACTTGTATCGCCTTACCTATCCTTTGTTCGTCAGTCAAGCCGTGTACGAAGGTCAGCGCAAGGCGACATCCGATAAACGTGTATGTATCCTGACTCGATCAGCTTTTCTCGGGCAACAGAGGTATGGGACGATCAACTGGTCGGGCGATGTTGGGGGAACGTGGGACTCGTACCGACGGCAGATTATGGCCGGACTGAACTATACGATTACCGGTTTGCCATATTGGACGACCGACATCGGCGGGTTTTTTCGACCCGGCCAATCGCAATATGCCGACACAAACTACCATGAGCTCCTCACCCGGTGGTACCAGTGGGGTACTTTCAATCCCATCTTTCGCATTCATGGCTATCAATCTGAAACCGAGCCCTGGAAGTATGGACAGAAGGTTGAAAAGAACATGCGGAAGATGCTTGACCTCCGATATCGTCTCCTTCCATATATCTATTCCGAGGCGTGGCAGATTACAAGCAAAGGGTCGACCATCATGCGGCCGTTGGTAATGGACTTCCGTGGAGACACTTCTGCTTTGAGTCATCCTTATGAATTCATGTTCGGGAAGGCGCTTCTGGTTGCTCCGGTTACTGAACCAAACATGGCTGAGTGGGACGTGTACTTGCCAGTGTGTGCTGGCTGGTATGATTTCTGGACCGGCNNGGATCCATCATTCCGATGGGCCCATTCATCCAATACTCCACAGAAAAGAACGACCCCATTGAAATAAGAATCTATCCCGGAGCTGACGGCGTGTTCACGCTCTACGAGGATGAAAACGACAACTATGACTATGAGAAGGGACTCTATTCTCTGATCACTTTCAAATGGAACGACGCGCGAAAAAAGTTAACTATTGGTGCACGCAAAGGATCCTACCCGGGGAAGCCAAACACGCACACGTTCGGAATTGTCTTAGTCAGAGAAAACAAAGGAATAGGTGCTGAAGCGTCTTC
>PMMO01000181.1 GCA_003162215.1 Ignavibacteriota bacterium | reverse complement strand
GAAATGGCCCAGAACAGCATGCGGATTCCGTGGACCCGCGAAGAGGTCGACAATCGTCTCCGATTGATCATGAAGAATATTCATCAGACTTGCGTGCAGACTGCCGAACGCTTCGGCACGCCAGGGAACTATGTCAACGGCGCAAACATCGGCGGATTTCTGAAGGTTGCAGATGCNNCCCGTCTCTACGGCTATTACGGGGGAACTGTGTTTTCTCCCTGAGAATTGTTATCATGAAGTTGTCATGGCTCCCTCGGGTCTACACGCCAACGGCGAGGTAACGACCAGCCCTCTTGATGACCTGCTGGTGGAGCACGGGTACGGAAACCGTTTTCAGGGCTTTCAGAACCTGATGCGGCTGAGAATCCGTGATATCCTCCTTGTCTCCAGCCTATACGACCTCTACCTCTTCGAAGAAGACGGTCGACTCTACGAGTTGATCCGCAACGAGTATCAAGGGTTCAACCTCAGTCATTCCCCGGAACTTACACGAGTGTCCAGCGGTCAGGAGGCCATACGGCTGGCGAACGAAGAGAACCGGTTTGACCTGATCATCACGACGTTGCACATTGATGACATGGATGCAGTGCAGTTTGCGCGTAAGATTCGCGAATGCGGGTTGACCACTCCGGTTGTGCTGCTCGCCCACGACAGCCTGGAGTTGCGCTATCTCCTTGTGAACAAGAACGCCGAGGTATTCGACAAGGTTTTTATCTGGCAGGGTGACTTTCGCATCATCATCGCGATCACCAAGTATTTTGAAGATCGCATGAACGTTGACCATGACACCCGGATGGTTGGTGTACAGACCATCATCGTCGTCGAGGACAATGTCAAGGATTATTCCTCATTTCTTCCGATAATATATACGGAAATTCTGAAGCAGTCGCAGCGGCTCATCTCCGAAGGCATCAACCTTACACACAAATTCCTGCGCATGCGGGCACGCCCGAAGATTCTGCTGGCATCGACCTACGAAGAAGCGTGGGAGTACTACCAGAAATACCGGGATTATGTTCTGGGGTTGATTTCGGATATTGATTTCCCGTATGAAGGACAGCAGGATCGGGAGGCGGGAGTCTTGCTCGCTGCATCGGTGAAGCACGATAACCCCGAGCTTCCCGTGTTGCTGCTTTCGACAAACGATGAACATCTGACCATCGTTCACAGCATTGGTGCTTCGTTCCTCAGGAAAGATTCCGACCTTCTGTTGAATGAGCTCAGTCAATTCATGACTGCGTACTTCAGCTTTGGTGACTTCATTTTCCGGATGCCTGACGGACGCGAAGTCGGGCGGGCGACCGATCTCAAGAATCTTGAAGAAGAGCTCACACGCGTGCCGGAGGAGAGTATTCGGTACCACGCGGAACGGAACCACTTTTCCAACTGGCTCAAGGCCCGTACGGAGTTCTGGCTTGCACATCGTCTCCGTCCTCGCAAGGTTTCAGATTACCCATCGGTGCAGGCACTTCGCAAGGACCTGGTTGAATCGCTCCATCACTATCGTGCAATTCGTCAACGGGGCATCATTGCGGATTTCAGCAGGGAGACTTTTGATGCGGAAACAAGCTTTGCCCGTGTCGGGAGAGGCTCTCTTGGAGGCAAGGCGCGGGGTCTGGGGTTTGTGAGCACGCTGCTCAACGACTACAATGTGCGAGATCGATTCGAGGGGATCAATATATACGTTCCCCCTGCAATCGTCATCGGCACGGAGGTGTTTGAACAATTCCTCGAAGAGAACAAGCTTTGGGGATTTGCGATGAACTGCGCAGACGACTATGAGATCACTCGTCGATTTCTGGAAGCGCCTCGCTTCCCGGAACAGATCCTCGCTGACCTCGCTGCATTCCTCGGCATTATTGAAACACCTCTCGCCGTCAGGTCGTCAAGCCTTCTGGAAGACTCACAATACCACCCGTTTGCCGGTGTGTACGAAACATACATGCTTCCTAATAAGCACCCCAATCCAATCGTCCGTCTCAATGAGTTGTTGATGAGCATCAAGAGGGTGTACGCATCATGCTTCTACCAGAGCACAAAAACGTACTTCCATCTTACCTCGAATCGGCTCGAGGAGGAGAGAATGGCAGTCATTGTGCAGAAGATGGTGGGTTCAACGCACGGTCAGCGTTTCTATCCTGAAATTGCCGGGGTCGCAAAGTCGCACAATTTTTACCCGATCCCACCGCAAACCGCGTCTGATGGAATCGTGTCTGTGGCTCTCGGTTTGGGGAAGTACGTTGTGGATGGTGGGAATGCCATCCGATTCTGCCCCAAGTATCCGACCGATATCCTGCAGTTCTATTCGACGGAAGAGACCCTCAACAGCACACAACGCAGTTTTTATGCATTGCAGCTTGATGAAAGCCCGGATTTTGGATGCGAGACGCATGACCCGCTGCAACGCGAACAAGCGCTTGAAGCTGCAGAAGCTGATGGTACACTGGACATGGTCGGTTCCACATACTCGCCCGACAACGACGTCATGTATGACGGTCTTGCTCGTTCAGGTATCCGGCTGGTCACGTTCAACCCTGTCCTCAAGCAGAAACTGTTCCCACTTCCACAGATCCTTGAATTGATACTGGATATGGGGACGTGGGGAATGGGTACTCCTGTGGAAATCGAGTTCGCAGTGAGTCTCAGCGTTCCCGCTGGATGCCCCAAGGAATTTGCCGTTCTGCAAATGCGGCCTCTTGTTGTACACCATGAAGAAGATGCATTAGACGTAGACAATGTTGATGGAAAGGAGGTAATCTGCAGAAGCGATCGCGTGCTCGGGCATGGAGTGATTGACGACATCTATGATGCTGTCGTGGTGGATTTCCACAAGTTTGACCGTGCTCGAAGCAGAGAGGTGGCAAAAGAGGTAGCGGCATTTAACGCGCGGTTGATTGAAGAGCATCGTCCGTATCTGCTGGCAGGCGTAGGCAGATGGGGCTCTCTGGATCCCTGGCTGGGGATTCCGGTCTCATGGGAAGATATCGCCGGCGCGCGGGCAATTATTGAATCAAGCTTCAAAGAGCTCGTCGTCGCGCCATCGCAAGGATCGCATTTTTTCCATAATATCACCTCCTTCATGATTGCGTATTTCACAGTGAACAGCAAAGAAGAAGGTGAATGGGTCGATTGGGATTGGCTGCTGTCGCAGCCGCCTTTTGAAGAGCGGAGCTGCACCCGATTGATCCGATTCCGGAAACCTCTCACTATCAGGGTCAACGGGCACCAGGGAAAGGGTGTCATCTTGAAACCGGAGGAGTCCCGTGGGTAAATCCGAAGAGCGCACTACACCAAAGGTGTTTGAATCCTGTCCTCACTGTGGCCGCCAACTCAGCCCCTGGGAGAAAGTGCTGCTCAGCGTTGACAGGGCTCTGATGTGTAAACACTGTTGGTATCGTATCATCATGGACATCCCATCCGACGCACAGAAACCGCAGAGGGATCGAGAATGAGATCATACAATTCGTTCGAAGTCGAACAACAGCAGGTCCTCGAAGCTGCCCGAATCCTGAAGCTGGATACTCCGACGACCGAACTGCTTCTCTGGCCTCAACGCGAATACAAGTTTACTATGCCGGTGAAGATGGATGATGGGCGTTCGAGAGTGTTCCACGGGTACAGGATCCAGCATAACACGGCGCGCGGTCCGGCAAAGGGTGGTATTCGATTTCACCCGGACGAGACCGCCGATACCATTCGCGCATTGGCAGGTTGGATGACCTGGAAAACCGCTGTGGTCGATCTTCCCCTGGGAGGCGGCAAAGGAGGTGTGGTGTGTGATCCCCGCACGTTTTCCGATCGTGAGTTGGAGACTATTGCGCGCGCATACGTTCGCGCAGTTGTGGATCTCATCGGCAGTGACCGGGATGTTCCTGCGCCCGACGTGTACACGAACCCGCAGACCATGGCATGGATGATGGACGAATATGAGACGATGGTGCGCCACCACGATCCCGGAGTGATGACCGACAAACCGACGCAAATTGGTGGAACGGAGGGGAGGCGCGATGCAACCGCACGCGGTGGGGTCATCACCGTACGTGAGGCCTGTAAAGTCCTTGGCATCAATCCGCACGGGACGTATGCAATCCAGGGATTCGGCAACGCCGGTCAGCGTGCAGCGCTTCTGCATCAGGAGCTTCTCGGTGGAGGGTCGCTCATTGCGGTGTGTGATTCTCGCGGAGGCGTGTATAGGAGCAACGGTCTCAATCCCGTGGAACTCGTTTCCCACAAACTCAAGACAGGTTCAGTCAGCGGATTCCCCGGAGCTGAACCGATGGACCGGGACGCAGTGCTGGAACTCGGGGTCGACATCCTCTATCCCTCTGCGCTCGAAAATTCGATCAATGAAGCGAATGTCGACCGCATCAAAGCAAAGATTGTCTGCGAACTTGCAAACGGGCCGACAACCCCTGAGGCTGATCTTGTACTCCACGCCAAGGGGATCCACGTGATTCCGGATATTCTGGCGAGTGCTGGTGGGGTTACGGTATCATACTTCGAAATGGTGCAGGACAAGTACATGTACTTCTGGGACGAGCCTCTTGTGCATAAACGCCTCGACACCAAACTCACGGCAGCGTACCATACGGTTCGCAAAGCCATCGAGGAGAAGAGAGTCCACCCGCGGCTTGGAGCGATGGTTGTCGGCGTTGCGCGTGTTGCGGAAGCCTGCAAACTGCGTGGCTGGGTATAGAGGAATATCCCGGTGGTCACTCGATCAAACGGTGGAGCAGCGCATAGCGTGTGATCTCCACATTCGTTCTCAGGTGCATCTTGTCCAAAACGCGCGTTCGGTACGTCGTAATCGTCTTTTCGCTCAAACAGAGCTCGCCTGCGATATCACAAATCCTCTTTCCTTCGGCCAGCATACGCATCACCTGGAATTCACGATCCGACAACAAATGGTGTGGGAGCGTGTCCCACTCAGAGCGGCGCGTTGCCGCGAGCATGCGGGTTATCGCGGGACTGGCATACGTCCCACCGCGTGCTACCACGCGAATGGCGACAACCAGTTCCTCAGCCGCACTCTCTTTGGTGAGATAGCCTGCAGCGCCGGCCTTCAACACCCGAACCGCGTACTGCTCTTCGGGATGCATGCTCAGGACGAGAACTTTGAGTTGCGGGCGCTCCAACACGAGGTCACGTAGGATATCGAGTCCGCCGAGGCCGGGCATACTGATGTCGAGCAGAACAACATCCAGGTCCATTTCCCGCGCAATAGCGAGGGCCCCGCGACCGTCACTTGCTTGCGCCATGACCTGCATGTCCGGTTCTTTCAGCAGTATCTGCCTGATTCCTTCCTGGAACATAACGTGGTCGTCGGCGATAAGGATTCGTATCACGCGTGGGCTTCCTCATCGGTCGTAGGAAAGGTGATCGTCAGTACGGTTCCTTCACCCGGCGTGCCGGAAATCGACGCGGCGCCGCGCAGACTTTCTGCACGTTCACGTATGCCGAGCAGCCCGAACGAAGTGCAGTGCCCGCTCTCTTCTTTCGTGATCCCCCTTCCGTTGTCTCTCACCTCGAACTCGACTTTTCCATCGATGTCCGTCAGGCTCACGGAGACGGCTGTGGCTGCAGCATGCCGCACGACATTCAGAAGAGCTTCCTGAAGGACGCGAAAGAGCACGGTTGACCGATCTCGATCGAGGATGATCTCACGAGGATAGACCGAGAGTGAGACGGGAATGCCGGTCCGTTTCTGAAAATCTGCCGTCTGCCATTCGATCGCTGCAGTGAGACCAAGGTCATCGAGCAGTCGTGGACGGAGTTCGGTGATGATGCGTCGGACTGAGTTGATTGTCCCGTCCACCAGTTGCAGCATTTCTCTGACTTTCTGGCGAACGACTGCTGCGTGTTCCGGCGTGTCCTGGTACAGGAGCGCAAGATCCAGTTTGAGGGTAGTTAGGCATTGGCCCAGGTCGTCGTGAATGTCACGCGCGATGCGGGCGCGCTCTTCCTCACGGATCCTTTGAAGGTGTGCGGAGAGGTCCCGGAATTGTGTGCGGGATAGGTGAAGGTGCTCTTCAACCTGTTGTCGTTCAGCGATCTTCGTAGCCAATGTATCTGCCATCCGGTTGAAACTCCGTGCGAGATCGCAGATCTCATTTGCAGAACTGGAGTTGGCGCGCTGGGAGAGATCACCTGCGCCAAAATCTTCGATACTGCGCGCAAGGTCCGCGAGTGGATGGGTGATATGTCGTGAGGTGGCCAGGCCGGCAAAACTCGCCAGCGACAGTATAACGGTAGCTGCGACCAGCTGCTCGGCCATGTTCCGTCCGCCGGAGAATGCGATGAATGCGCTTAAGCCCATGGCGAGCAGAGCGATGAACACAAAGGCAAGCTGTAAGATTGTGCGGAGTTTCATGTCGGGTCATGGTCGAAGGTTGGAGGGAGTAGTCCCTAAAGAGAAAATACGGCGCATTCCTCATATCTGCAAGTCGTCCGGAATCAGTCATGAAATAGAAAAACGTACTTGCATGCAATCGCACACGTGCTATCGGGTTTCCTCGAAATCGTACAGGATGTCTGCAGTGTAGCTGAGCAACTTGATCTCCTCGTTGTTCCGCTGCAGACGGGCCTCAGAGAGGTAGACACTCACGCGCAATGTTTGGGATGCCGCTTCTGCGTTCATCGCTGCGGGCGGAATGTGATCGGCACCCAGGTTGCCATGATCTCTGAAGACTGTCTTCACGAGCCCCCCGATGTCGATAGTGAGGGAGTCGCAAGCAACACCATCCCGGTGCTGGATAACGGTCAGAGTATCAAGACCATCGCTCGCCCTGTAGCTGAATGTACCGAACACGCAAGTGTTGCCTGCCTTTTCCGTGTGAACGTATTGCGACCTCAGGAGGGTTCTGTATCCCCGGATATCGATGGTCTTGTCTTTGTCCGTTGTCAGGAAAATCACTCCTCCGTATTCCTGTTGGGCGCGCGTGTATTCAATGCCCATCATTGCCGCAATGGCTGCCGCGCTTTTGTACCTGACTCCCGGCATGGTCGGATCTTCTCTGAGCAGGTCTTCAAACCAGGGCTGGATGGATTCATAACCGTGCATGTCGTGCAAGTAGGAGAGAACCGCGCTGATTTCCCGTACATCCGCGGATGGGAGTCCACCGCCGCCCTTTTTTGCCTTGCCGTCAACAAGGATGGAATTCCTTGTAAGCAGGGTCTCAAGGCGTGAAACCTGGCTCTGTTCTGAAACAGTGAACACGCCCCATGGTCCAAAGATTACAAGCAGCGTACTCAAGAACAGAGAGACCGGAATGAATTTGATGTTCTTCCGGGGCAGGAACAAAAAGTACAGAATGACGATGACAAGCCACACTCCGAGAGCGATAGCCAGATACCGTCCTTCCGTGATTCCGTATTCCGACACTCTCCGCCAGACTGCAAAGAAGAGCATCACAACCACGGGGATCAAGACCACATAGAACCATCGAGCCAACGTGCGGATCCAGACATTTTCTGTTTGACCGCTGACTGGATACAGAAGGAGGAGGGAAAGAATTCCCGTGCCGGAGAACCCCAAAATGAGCTTGCTCACCCAGCCCTGAGGCCAGTCCCACGAGATGAGGATTTTCCCCAGATACGCATAGAGGATTACAAGATAGACGAGCACAATAGGCAGGAGGATGTATTGTGCAAAAACCTTCAGCCCTTTAGGATAGTCTGTTGAGGCGTCGCATTCATCGAGGTTCTTCGGGATGCCTGCGAGGAAGTACCATGTGATAAACAGACCGCTCACAAGCACCCATAGCTCCCCGTATCGTTTCCCGGGAATGTGCATTCCGAAAAGGTTGTCAAGAGCCGCCAGTGCAAACGCGAGACCAGCAAAAACTACATGGGCAAAGAGGACAGCGACAAGAATCCGAAGGAAGAGGGTCTTGTTGTATTGCCAGAATCCATTGAGTTCGTCCCCGGTCATAAAGGGGCCCAAGGCCACGAACAAGTGCGCGGCAAAGGCCAGCAGAAGGAGGCGGATGACATGCATTGCAGGCGCATCGGTAAGGTCCGGCGGGATCATGCATGCATAGGCGACGAGCAACAGCAGCGCTGCAATCTTTACACTCCAGCCCACTGAAGGGTTCGACCTACTTTTCTCAACGAAGAGCGAAGTGCCTGTGAGGAGGGGAATGCCGAGTATTCCGCAATAGAGAACACTCCAGACTATTGTCGGCCGGGCTGGTCCTTCGTGATCCATGAGGATCAATGCGGCAACGGTCCCGGCAGCCGCGCTGATGAGGGGGAGAGGGAAGCGAGCGAACGTCTCCATTGCATCGCTGGAAATCTTCTGAAGGGATGGTATTTTCATGCGAGTCTCCGGTTTGTGCAGTGTGCACACAATAATAATCCACACATGCACAGAATATGTCAAAGAAATGTCACAAATGCGTAAAGCATTTGGAAACGGTCGCGGAATTCCCCATCTTATCTACTGGATCACTGATGCATCACACGAAAGGACCGAAACGCATGAACCTCTTTGTTGGAAACCTTACCCGCGACGTGACAGAAGCCGATCTCCGTGAGCTTTTTGAACCATATGGTAAACTCTCCTCCGTGAGCATTGTCAAAGACAAATTCTCCGGTCTTTCGAAGGGCTTTGCATTTGTGGAAATGCCTGTGAAAGCGGAGGCCGAGGCAGCGATAGCGGGACTCTACAGAAAGCAACTGAAGGGACAATCCATGGATGTTACAGAGGCCCGCCCCCGCGAGACTAGAAGGCCCGGCTCCGGTGGTCGAGGAGGAGGAAAGCGCCGCTAATAGACAGACCGGCAATTGCTTTCGATTTTATTAGGAAGTGATATAGGAAATCGTTATCTTATAGCACTGCAAGCCAGCGACATGCCGCACCCGTCATAGTGAATGAGGAGCGGACATTTGAGACTCGCTCTCCGATGACGATGCGTTAGGTTTTGTCGGGACTGATGTTGTTGACCGCTATCCGTTAATCTCCCCGGGTACCGAATCCTCCTAAGTTTATCGACATGACACCCGCCTCCAGTCTTACCGGCGCGTTCCGCGGTTTTGCAGGAACGATTCGCCATTTTCATTCATCTCTACAAGGTTTTCTTATGAGTTTTACCTCTTTTGGTCTTTCCGAACGGATTATGGACGCTGTTCGTGCGGTTGGTTATACAACGCCGACGCCCATTCAATCCCTTGCCATTCTTCCGGCATTGGCGGGAAAAGATCTCATCGCCAGTGCACAGACAGGTACCGGAAAGACCGCAGCGTTCGTGTTGCCGATGTTGCACCGGCTTACCGAAGGCGACGCAACGCGTGGGCACCAGCGCGATCCGCGGGCACTTGTGCTTACTCCGACTCGAGAGCTTGCGCAGCAGGTTCAGCAGGCTGTGTCCGACTATGGCCGTTTCCTTTCCCTGCGTGCACTGTCGGTGTACGGCGGCGTGAGCATCGACGCGCAATTCAAGCAGCTCCGCAGAGGTGCGGATATTGTGGTGGCCACTCCGGGCCGTTTGTTGGACCATATGCAGCGCGGTTCCATAGACCTGTCACACGTCGAAGTCCTCGTCCTCGATGAGGCCGACCGGATGCTGGACATGGGATTCATTCGGGATATCCGCAAGATCGTTGGAGCAATCCCGAAGAAACGGCAGACGTTGCTGTTCTCGGCGACCATCTCTTCTGATATTGCGTCAATGGCTGCCAACATTCTGAACGATCCCCAGACTGTTGAAGCAGGCGAACGTCACAACCCTGCAGCAACCATCGAGCAGCATTTCTATGCCGTGCCGAAGGAGCGCAAGATGGACCTGCTCGTCCATGCCATCCAGACGGAAAGCATGGAGAGTGTTCTGGTCTTTTCGAGGACCAAACATGGAGCCGACAAGATTACGAAGCGGCTTGATCAGCGGGGTGTCGTCGCAGTGGCCATTCATTCGGATCGGACGCAAGGACAGCGGGAACGCGCTCTTGAGAGCTTCCGCCGTGGGCGTGTTCGCGTGCTCGTGGCGACGGATATCGCGGCGCGTGGAATCGATGTTACCGGCATCTCCCACGTCATTAATTTTGATGTCCCGCTGTATGCGGAGGACTATATTCACCGCATCGGCAGGACCGGCCGGGCTGGAGCAACGGGATCGGCCATCACCTTCGTGGGGAGTGATGAGCAACAGTACCTCCGTCGCATCGAACAGTTTATCGGGCGGCGGTTCACGCTGCAACAATATCCTGGAATGCCGGCAGTGACGGCCTTTTCGGCTGTTCCTGCTGAGAAACCGAGGAGGTCCGAACAAATGCACATTCAGCCGAAGTCCCACACGCGTGAGAATTACCACAAGCGTCCTCGCAGCAAGAAAGCGCCGATCATGACTGCGCGGAAGAAGAAGCCCATCGGAAAGATGGAGTCGTTCTCGTCATCCGTGGGTGAGCAACGCTGGTCGAACCACTAATTTCAATAGACAGTTCACACCTGGAGGTTGTACAATGAACGCATTCTGGGCTGCCGCCCTTGTGGTTGGAATCACCGGATGTCAAAACACGAGCGAGAAGCAAGTGAAACTCGAGACGCAAAATGACAAGGTGAGCTACAGCATCGGCCTGAACATCGGCCAGAACATGAAGCGGGATTCCGTTAAGATCAACCCGGAAATGTTGGTCCGCGGCATCATGGATGCGTCGCTGGATAGCGCGAGCCATCTCATGACGGAGGCGCAAATCCAGGAAACCATGACTGCGTTCCAGCAGGACTTGCAGAAAAAACGACAGGAGAACACCCGCATGGCTGGAGAGAAGAACCGTGCAGAAGGCGATGCCTATCTTGCCGCCAACAGCAAAAAGCCCGGCGTTGTGACGTTACCGAATGGACTACAGTACCGCATCATCACCCAGGGAACCGGCAAAAAACCGTCAGCATCTTCCACAGTGTCTACCCACTATGTCGGCCGGCTGCTCAATGGGACTGAATTCGACAGCTCTGTGAAGCGCGGTCAACCGGCCACGTTTCCAGTAAACGGTGTCATTAAGGGATGGACCGAAGCACTGCAGATGATGCCGGTGGGATCAAAGTGGGAACTCGTCATTCCCCCGTCACTGGGGTATGGTGAACAAGGAGCGGGTGGAGTGATTCCACCAAATGCTGTATTGATCTTTGAAGTGGAGCTGCTGTCGATCAACTAGCGTCCCCATCTGCATGACTGCGGGGGCGCAGACAAAATCATGGGAGTGATCAAGAAGACAGAACGCTTCGCCCCAAGGAGGCAATGACGGCATTCACATTGTGGTCACCCCCATACTTTATCTCCTGTATCGAGATATGAATTCCTCGACTTCCGGTATACCTCCCTGGAAGATCAAGTACCCATTGCTCGGTTCACGCTCGGTGATCTCCCCGGCAATCGGCGTCATCATCATCTCCCGCACCTTTTGCAAATCGTTCGTTTGTCCCAACACCCAGCCCAACTTCACGTAGGCCACCTCGGGTAACATATTTGCGCCCGGGACGACACCCAGTTCCATCATGTCGCGGCCTGTATCGTATACGTACATTTGCACATATCCCCAAAGAGTTTGCACGGTCATGAACACTGCGATATTCTTTTCCCGTGCGCGTTTGAGTGACGGGTAGAGCGGTTTGTTGACATGTCCCAGTCCCGTGCCGGCGATGATGATGCCGCGGTAGTTGTTATCGATCAGGGAATCGATGATATCCGGCTTCATGTTGGGATAGTAGTACACGATGCTGACCTTCTCTTCGAAGGACGTGTTCAGGATGACATGCCGGTCCTTTCTACGGCGTTTGTAGTCCTGCCGGAGCGGAGTGATTTTCTCCCGGCTGACCATCGCCAAGGGAATATCGCCAATCGTGCGAAACGTGGAGCGGTAGCTCGAGTGCATNNGAAGGCCATAGACGTCCGAGGTAGGACCAAACATGCACACCATGGTTTCAGCGATGTCGCTCTCGGCCGCGGTCTTGACGCTGTGCATCAGATTCAGCGCGGCATCTGATGATGGCCGGTCGCTCGAGCGCTGGGAGCCGACCATGACGATCGGGACGGGTGACTCCTGCACCATGAAGGACAGAATGGCTGCAGTGTGATGCATGGTATCCGTGCCATGCCCGATCACAATACCATGTACACCTTTTTCGATTTCCCGCCCGATTGCCTGTGCGGTACCAATCCATTGTTCCGGTCCCATGTTCTCACTGAAAACCCCATAAAGCTTTTCGGTCTCGAGGTTGCAGATATCGGCGAGTTCCGGTACTGAACCATAGAGTTCACCCGGCGAGAAGGCCGGAATGACAGCTCCCGTCCGGTAATCCAACCGGCTGGCAATGGTTCCGCCGGTGCCGAGCAATTTCACGCGTGGCTTTTGGGGATCAAACGGAAATTCCCTTTCGGGGATTTTGTAGTGCGCTTCCTTGCGTCCCTGCACGGCGATGGCTTGAACGCTTCCTGCCGCGATCCCAACATTGTATCCGCTCCGGAGTTTCAGAACAATATGGTATGGATCGGCAGTCTCGGAACGGGGGAGCACAATTCCTGTAAACGAACCTCTGTCCGTCCGCACTTCCACGTCGCTCCACACCTGTGCATTGTATTCCTTGAGCCTGCTGAGAGCTTCCCCGCGGTATCCACGATAGTTGTCGTTCATGGCCGATCCTCCGTTCCGATCAGTCCAAGGTGCCGGGCGACGGTGCGACCCGGGATGCGTCCCCGAACGCGTTTCATCACACGGCCCATCAGATATTCCTTCGCTTTGTCTTGAGAGTGCATCGTGGTGGTCGCGAGTTCGGCGGTGCATGAATCGACTATCGTCGAAAGGTCTTCCTCGGAAAAGGGCGGCGGGACTGCTGTGTGTACAAAGGGTTTCCCTTGTGCCGAATCAAGAAGAGCGGGCACGATGCCTTCTCTCGCAAGATGTCGTTCGCGAACTGCAAGAAGAACCTCCCGCATAGTCTCCTCTGTGAACGNNCCGAGTGTGTGGTACCAGCGCTCCCGTTCCCAGTAGGGTGGGGGGATGCCCGCCCGGAGCTTCTGGAGCCGTTCAGTCGTGATACGGAGTGGGGGAAGGTCCGTATCTGGATACATCCGATTCGGGCCCGGCAGGATGCGCTCGAAACCGTTCGTTCCATCACGGAGTGCCTGACGTGTTTCGGAGGGGACTCCGATGGTCGCTTCGCGTGCCCGCAGGGCGATTTCCGACGCGCCCAGTGCGGCATCTTGCATGCTGCCCCACACGGCGACAAGCGTATCATTATCCCCCCCACCCATGCTCTTGCGAAGAGTTTGCCACTCCGATGAGGAGAGCGTTTCGCTCGGGCTGTCAGAGTGGATGATATTCGGCAACGTGGTGAGACACGCCACGACCCTTACGCGGTCAGATATCTCGCGAGAGAAATAGGTATCAGTCTGTGTCTTCCACCGCAGCAGACCATGAAATCCCCGCAGCAATACGCAATTGATCAAGTACCCCTCGGCGACGGCGTTCCTGACCGGTTGGTAACGGGTCTTGCGCAGGAATTTTGTGACCGCTTCAGTTTTTGACTCGAAGGATTCGCGGGTAATGCCGCGTCGATGCAGTTCGTCCCTGAGCCGAAGGAGGTTGTACTGCCGCATGGCTTCGTTGTAGGTAAGGAGCGGGATGTCGGGAATGCGGGGGACACCTTTGATCTCAATGCGGGTTCCCCCGGTGATGCTCACGTTCACGTCCTGCCGGGCGGCGCCTCCGCCGACACGAACCTTTCCTGTGCCCCGAACCAGCTTTCGGAGAATCTCCGCGACCTCCGCCACTTCCTGAGGGGTCCGCATATCCGGCGCAGTAACTGTCTCGATAAGCGGCATGCCGAGCCGATCGGTGAGGTAAACCCTGCAATGCCCCGTATCGCTAACCTCGCGGCAGGCATCCTCCTCCAATCCGAGCTGGATAATCCCGACTAGCCGATCTTTGAAAGGAATGGATCCATTGACTCCGACGATTGTGGTCCGCTGGAACCCGGTGGGAATGCTTCCGTCGAGGTACTGCTTCCGGGCGATGTGGATCTCGTCGACCATGGCACATCCGAACAGCATCCCGATGCCCAGAGCGATATCCAATGCCTCCCCGTTCAGCTCGAACGGAGGAGTGTCATCCATTTCATATGTGCAGATCGTGTCGCGATGTATCTGGTAGATGATCTCCTTTTTGGTCTTGAACTCCATCAGGGCCGTGCCGTCGTACTCTCCAAGCTCGGAAAGCGTCGGCCGCATATGCCGCAGAATCTCTGCGTCGAAGTGATCGCTGTACATGCCGGCAGGACACCGGCAGAAGAGCTTTTTCGACGTGAGGAGTTGTTGATGGATTTCGAGACCGGACTTAAACCCGAGAGCGGCGTAGTCGCTTTCGGTCATTTCTACGAATGGTTTGATGTCCATGGGCTGGAGGTTGTGCCGGAGTATTTTCTTTAATCTACGTATTCGACGTGGTAATATCCATTTGATTGTTGGCATACAGAAGCTTGACTTTCTCTCCCAGTGCACGTTTATTGCGTCAACGGCATGGATGTCGGGCCGGTGACATTTCACAATCCGAGAGGGCAAAGAGATGGTGACTGCTCGCAAGCTGCTGGAGCATAAAGGATCGAAAGTGATCACCGTGGAGGCTGGCGCCTCCGTTTTCGATGCCCTCCAGCTCATGGCCGATAACAACGTCGGCGCGCTCGTCGTGATGGACGGGGATAAACTCATCGGGATCTTCTCTGAGCGAGACTATGCCCGCAAAGTCATCCTCAAGAACAGGTTTTCCCGCGATACATCGGTTCGTGAAATCATGACCGGCAACCCCATCCTCGTGACACCAGAATCAGAAATCCGCGAATGCATGCGCCTTATGACCGATCACCAGGTGAGGCATCTTCCGGTCGTCGAGAATGGCAATCTGGTTGGGATTATTTCCATTGGCGACGTTGTGAAATGGATCATCGAAGACCAGGCTGACTCCATTCAGTTCCTGGAGAAGTACATCACCGGCAGGTGATTGCCCCTTCCGGAGGCTGACGGATCCCGTTTGCGGGAACCCGCACGGCCGTCCTGCTGTTCTTGTATCAGACAGATCAAGAACGGTAGGGCATATGCATATCCTGCTTGCATTTCTTCTTCCACTGGTTTCGTCCACGAACAGCTCTCCGGTATTTCCCGGTGACCGGGAGTTTGTATCCCGTGAGTACACGTCGGCGATAGCTGTCTACGAGACGTACCTCCAGAATTCCACCGACTCGGCTGAGGTGTTCTGGCGATTGGCCCGTGTGCAGATTTGTCTCGGTGATGTTGTGGAGGGTGCGGAGAGCGAAATGCACTACCGCAAAGGGGAACAACTCGCCTGGGCAGCGGTCATACTGGATTCAACGAATTCCAATGCCCATACCTGGCTCGCCGTTGCGTTGGGGAGCATAGCCGTGTTTGAAGGCAGCAAATCCAAGATTCGGATGTCCAATGAAATCAAGTATCATCTCGACAAA
>PMMO01000128.1 GCA_003162215.1 Ignavibacteriota bacterium | reverse complement strand
CTGTCACATGACAGACCAGCAACAGCCAGCAACAGCCTGTCGCGCAATACGCGGGACGTCTTGACTCAAACCCATTCTCTTCGTAAATTAACAATTGGATTCATTTGATTCCACGGTCCACACACTCGCAACAACTCCCTGACACCCTATGGCGATTTCTGTAAAGAACCTCACCAAGAAATTTGGTGANNGGCGCGGGAAAAACCACGACCATGAAGATCATCACGTGTTACATGCCTCCCACCGCCGGTATAGTGGAGATTGACGGCTTCGACATCTTCCACCACTCAATGGAGGTCCGGAAGAAAATCGGCTATCTTCCGGAAATGAACCCCCTCTATCACGATATGAACGTGCTCGACTATCTCGAATATTCGGCGCAACTCCACGGCCTCCGCGGGCCCGCCGCCCACCAGCGAATCCGCGAGATGGTGCATGTATGCGGGTTGGAGTCGGTTCGCCACAAGGACATCGGCGAAATGTCCAAGGGATTCCGCCAGCGCGTNNGTGCTGATTCTGGACGAGCCCACAAGCGGCCTCGATCCGAATCAGATCGTGGAAATCCGAAACCTGATCAAGCATCTCGGACGGGCCAAAACGGTCATTCTTTCTACGCATATCCTCACAGAAGTCCAGGCAACCTGCGACCGGGTGCTCATTATCAACGATGGCCGCATCGTCGCCGACGGGTCGCCGGAGCAACTGCAACAGGAGTTCCACGGTGCCGAATGTGTGACATTGGAACTCAGAACCGGTGCGGTCGATCCGGTACAAGAAATCACCCCCCAGCTCCGCATGCTCAACGCCGTCACGAACGTCACGCTCCTTTCCGATGACGCCGGTGTCAGCAGATTTGAGATTCACACGGAAAAGGGAACGGATGTTCGCGAGGCGGCGTTTCGGCTCGCTATACACAAGGGTTGGACCCTCCTGGACATGCACCGGAAGGTTACGACGCTTGAAGAAGTGTTCCATAAACTNNCGGTTCTTCTCCAACAACCTGTTCCTGATGAATGTCGCCTCGTTGAGGATTGTCTTCGAGCTCGTGCCGCTGGTGTTCCTCTTCTTCGTCCCGGCAATCACCATGCGGTTGCTTGCCGAGGAGAAGAAAACGGGAACTCTGGAACTCCTCACGACGAAACCGGTGCGCGACATCGAGATCATCCTTGGCAAATTCCTTGCCGCATGGGCTCTGCTCGCGGGAGCTCTCGCACCCACGCTCTTGTATACAGTCAGCATCGGCCTTCTCGGTTCCCTGGACCTCGGGCCCGTATTCACCGGATATCTCGGTCTCCTGCTCATGGGAGGAGTCTACATTGCCATCGGTCTCTTTGCGTCCAGCCTCACGGAAAACCAGATCGTGGCATTCATCATCAGCTTCCTGATCGTCTTGACGCTTTTCCTGATGGATAAGGTGCTCATGTACGTGCCGGAGGCTTTTGCTTCGACGCTGGAATTTCTCGCCATCGACTATCATTTCTCGAACATCGCCCGGGGCGTCATTGATTCGCGCGACATCATCTACTTCGGATCGTTGCTCGGCTTCTCGCTCTATCTCGCCACGGTTTCACTCGAACGCCGGAAGTGGTGACTGAACCATGAATACCAACACACCCAAGATACACACTCTGCTCCGCCTGGGGATCGTCCTGGTGATCCTTGTACTGCTGAACTTTGTTTCCGTACGGTTTTTCGACCGCATCGACATGACGCGTACGGGCCTGTTCACACTGGCCGATGCCAGCAAATCCCTGATGCGCACTCTTGATGACAAGGTAACCGTTAAGGCGTACTTTACCGAGGATCTTCCATCACCGTACAACAACCACCGTCGTCTTCTGCTTGATCAGTTGAACGAGTACCGGGCTTATGCGAAGGGCAACCTCCAGGTGGAATTCATCGATCCGACAGATGACAAGGGAAAACAGGAGGCCCAGCAACAGGGGATCGCCCCCGTGCAGGTGCAGGTGGTAAAGGAAGACAAGTTCGAAGTCAAGCAAGCATATATGGGGATGGTGTTTCTGTACGAAGACCGGAAAGAGGTTATACCGGTCGTCCAGAACCCCGGGACCCTCGAGTATGAAATCAGCAGCACCATCAAGCGTTTGACCACGCGCACGCAAAAGAAGATCGGATTCCTCAGTGGACACGGTGAGCCGGCCCTGCAAGAACTCGGTCACGTTCAGGAGATGCTCCGTCGCCAGTATGAGTTGGCGCCGGTCGATGTCAGCAAAGGCAAAAGCGTGCCGTCGGATATTGCCGCATTGATTGTCATGGCACCGGCGACACCACTCCCGGAATCTGACAAATATCAGATCGACCAGTATATCATGGGAGGGGGGCGTGTCGCATTCCTCATCAATCGCGTCGATGCCAACCTGCAAAACCGCTATGGCCGGGCGCTGGAACTCAACACCGACGATTTGTTACAGCAGTACGGGGTGCGCGTCAATCCCGACCTCGTGCGCGATCTTCAGTGCGCAAGCGTGACGATCGTGCAACAGCAGTCTGGCTTCTCCATGCAGTCCCAGGTGCCCTTTCCCTATCTCCCCCTCGTCAGCAACTTCAGCAAAAACAACGTGATGGTGAAGGACCTCCGCGCTCTCGTTCTGTTCTTTACAAGTTCTCTTGACACCACGGGGGCTTCTGCAAAGGGAATCCGGGCCGACGTGATTGCTTCATCTTCAAAGGAGGCGGGCCGGCAGACCGGCATGTTTGCTTTTGATCCTTTGCAGCGGTACACACGTGACGAATTCCAGGAGAAAGAGATTCCGCTGGCGGTAACCCTGCAAGGGAAGTTTGCAAGTCTCTACGCAGGAAAATCCGCACCCATGGATACATCCGCCGGGGCGATCATGCCGACGGCTGCGCCCGTCTCTTCAAGCCCTGACACACGCATCGTGGTTGTCGGCGACGGCGATTTTGCCCGTGATCAGTTTATGGGAGGCAGCAAGGACAACGTTGCATTTTTGGCAAATATGGTTGACTATCTCGTCGATGATGCCGGGCTGATCACCATCCGGTCGAAGGATGCGTCGTTCGCCCCGCTGGATGTGGTGTCCGACGGCACGAAGAAAACTGTGAAATATGCCAATCTCGTTGTTCCACCACTTCTTGTTCTCTTGTATGGCGTCGTACGCTGGCGGATGCGCAAAGCCCGGAAGAAAGCTCTGGAGATGCAATGAAGCGGAACACACTGATTCTTGTTGGCATACTTGCCATCCTGATAATTGCAGTAGTCCTCGTCCTTCAACGCCCCGGCGAACGGAGCGTATCGGCCGACGGCAGTGAGCTGTTGGTCTCGTACGATTCAGCAGCGGTCGATAAGATCGTGGTGACGTCCACATCGGGCACCACGATCCTGCAGCGGGAGGGTGCCGGATGGATGTTGACATCCCCTGTACGTGCAAAAGCAGATGACGCCGGTATTCATCAATTGTTGAGCAAAGGCCGGATGATTGCCCTCAAGGCGATGGTCTCCAGCAATCCGCAGAAACAGGCCATGTTCCAGGTGGACTCGGCCGGAACACTTGTCAGAATGCATGCGGGAGGGAATGAACAAGTGGCGTTTCGCATCGGAAAGACGGGTTCAACGTATACCGAAACGTATGTCAGACGCGAAGGATCGAATGACGTCTTTCTCGCCGACGGCATGCTTCTCTACCTTTTTGTAAAGCAATCGCGTGATTGGCGGGACAAGGCAATTCTCAGAATACCGCAGGAGAGTATCAAAAGCGTGCGCTACCACTACGGCGATACGACATTTGTGCTTGCATTCCAGGATAGCGTGTGGAAGATCGATGGAACTCCTGCCGCAGATTACACCGTTCGTGGTCTCCTCGGCGCACTGGCGACATTCAGCGCCGATGATTTCATCGACACTACACTTACGGCGCTTCCACCGTTGACTGCGGCAATCGACGTTGAAGGAATGCAACTGAGGTTCCACAAGAACCCGCAGACCAACAACTTCATCGTGATCTGTTCCAGTGGTCCCCAGGTGTATGAGGTCCAGGGGTGGCATGCAGCTCAAGTGCTCAAACGCAAGAACGAACTGACAAACCCCCCGTCATAAGCACACACGCCCCCACGGCACACCGGGGGGGGCGTCTGAACACCTCCTGTATAGTTCCGGCGCTACCGTCTTCCCTGGCGTCCCCCGCCGTTTCGCTGGCCCTGCGCGGAACGACCTCCGTCACTCCGCTCGGGGCGAGATGAGGAATGCCCTTCCGGCGCACTCCTTATTGAGGGGCGATCAACATTGGGTGCCGAATGCCGCTGCGAATCCCGTCCTTGATTGCGGTCCGACGTCCGTCCGCTTTCGCGGTTGAAACGCTGTTGTCGTTCCGCCGGCGTTGATCGTGCAGCAGGGGTATTGCGTGGCGGTTCGAAGGCACGACTCTCTCTTGTCCGTTGTTTCTCCACGCGACCAACGCGTTCATCCGTGCGCGGTGTGCGATCGGGTTGCATCCGTTCAATATCCCGGCCCGCTTCGCGCGCATTCTGACGTTGACGGATGTCCATTGATCCCGCGTCGAGCGATGGCATGCGTTCATGATCCTTCACGTCGCGCGGACGTTCGACCTCGAGTTTTCCATTTCGTTCTTCAATCCGCGGGCGGTAGACACCTATGTGTTCACGGTCGCCCGTGCGGCGTACGCGCGCTTCTTCCCTTCCACCAACGTCCACAAGCGGCGTGCGCTCCACACGGATATTGCCTCGACGTTCCACATGCGTGACATCCGGGCCACGGGACATGATCCGGCCACCTTCGTAGCGAACACTCCCGGCCGTTCTTGTGCGTCCGATGAACCGTGTATTGTTCTCGCTCCGGTAAACGTATTGATTCACGTGCGGACTGGTGACGTAGCGACAATCAACGAACGACCAGTAGTGATACGGAGTGACCCATTGCCTGAGGTAATGCACGCCAAAGTGAGCGTTGAAAACGGCGTACGGTCCAAGCGGAGCCCAGCCGACGTAATCTCCGCCATATCGCCACTCCACCCATGCCGGTGCCCAGTCGTATCCGGGGATCCATATCCAACCATAGTAGTCATCGCAATACCAACGGCCGTAGTGGTAGGTCGCCCATGCCCAGGGTTCATCGGAATCCCAGTACCAGCCGTCGTCCGTCCATACCCACCGACCATCCAAGTACGGTCTCCAACCGGCATCCATGTTCATGGGGCGCCACGCATACGTTCCACCTTCTATACTGATCCATTCGCCTTGACCGGCAAGACCGTTGTAGAAGATGCCGAAGGTTGCGCCAATTCCCGGGGCGGCAGATGCATTGCCAACGGTGGCGGTCAGCATGGCGATCATCATCAGCACAAGACTCCTGGTTTTCATGGCCTCCTCGTCACTCAATGGAGCGATATTCTTCCATCCGTCGCACCAACCACGTGCCATGTTGGAACCGGCCAATCCCGGCGAATTGCGTGGGTTTTGCAGGAAGGAGCGTCCACTATCGTGGGCAGTGCATAGAATTCAGCACACCCGGGGAATCGAGGTGGTTGTGCAGCGGAGAAACGTCATGATGCCTTTTTGCACATGAAGACGGTTCCGGGCCTGCTCCAGAGCAACAGAATGGGAGCCGTCGAGCACTTCACTCGTGATCTCCTCGCCACGGTTTGCCGGAAGTCGGTGCATCACAAGGCAATCCGGTTTTGCGTGACGCAGGAGCTTCGCGTCCACATGAAAGGCCTTGAACACCTTTGACACTTTTCCTTGTGCGTCGCCGCTGCCGCGGGGCCACACATCGGTGTAGACCACATCGGCCCCCTCAACCCCACGCAGCGGATCCTCAACGATTTCAATCGTGCTAAGTCCCGCGGCCTGAGCGTCGTCCAGAATGCGGGGATGCGGTTCGTGACCGGCCGGACATGCGCACACGAGATGCAACGGGAACTTGGCGGCAAGTTCCAGCCAGGAGTTCGCGATACTGTTTCCATCACCTACGAACACGATCCGGTTCGACGGACCGAATCGATTGTGTTCCATCAATGTGTATGCATCGGCAAGAATCTGGCAAGGGTGGACAAGATCCGTGAGCGCATTGATGACGGGCACAGTCGCGCTTTCCGCCAGTTGCACACACGTTTGATGCCTGATGGTGCGTGCAATGATGAGTTCACAGTATTGCGAGAGAATCACCCCGATATCGTGTACCGATTCCCTGGTTGCCATCCCGATGGTTTCTTGTGGCAGGAAGATCGGGTGTCCGCCGAGTTGCGCAACGCCAACTTCGAACGACATGCGTGTGCGGAGCGATTCCAGCTCAAAGACAAGCGATGCAGTCCAGGGGAGCACGGGTGTGACGGCATTGCCGGGCTTTTGAAGTGATCGCGTCAAGGTGAATATCTCTTCGAGATCGCTGCGTTTCCACTCGGCAAGGGATACGAGATCGCGTTTCATAAAAGTCGATTATCAATAATGGATGGAGGCACTGGAAAGGACTCCGGCGGGAGACTCGAGAAGCGGGGTGGCGCGTCATGCCACCCCGTGAACATCATTCAGAGCACCTGGCCTGGTGGCATGCTTTGCTGGGTCATGATACGCATGTGGCTATACAACCGTTCGCATCTCTCACACAGCCGCATTGCCGGGTCAACTTCGAGAAGATCCTGATTGATCTCCTTTTTGCAGGCGATGCAAGTGCCGAACGAACCCTGTTCAAGACGTTCGAGAGCACCTCGCAATTCATCGATGCGCGGGTCGCTCTTGAACGCCAGGAGAGCATCTATTTCACGAAGTGCCAGCTGGCCACTGACAAACGACTCGCGCGGGCTTTCCAGTCCGTATGCATCCGTCAGGTGATCGTACAACCTGACAAGAATGGCACTCCGTAAAACCCTCTTGCTCTTCATCAACGCCACCTCCACCGTTTCGATCGCGTGCGGAAGTCCGTCGTTCCGCACATGAGCTTACCCCCATTCTCCCCTCCACCCTTCGCACTGGGTGACGCCTGTGGAACCTCTGTCGCACGGCTCCGCATGTAAGTTACGAAATCAACACATAAAGTCAAGAAGAATCGCAGTTTCCGACGAGAGCGTGGAACGGGGGAACTTCGGCGGTTATTCGCTGGTTGTGAAGGGGACAGGTAACAGCTTGATTTTTCACATTTTATCGGGCAAAAAGACGATGGAAAGGACTTTTGCAGTGGGCCTCATGGCTTTGCTGATGATGTCGGGAACCCCCGGCACGTACGGAAAAACGGGACCAGTCGCTGAAGGCGGAATCTACTCGTTCACGATGAAGAATATCGACGGGACCGATGTTCCACTTTCATCATTCAACGGTAAAGTACTCCTGGTAGTCAACGTGGCCTCCAAGTGCGGATACACTCCTCAATACAAAGATCTTGAAGCACTCTACCGGAAGTACAAGGATCGGGGGTTGGTGATTCTCGGTTTCCCCGCAAACAACTTCGGCTGGCAGGAACCGGGCACTGACGCGGAGATCAAGACGTTCTGTACAACCACCTATGATGTCACCTTCCCGATGTTCTCAAAGATCTCGGTGAAGGGCAAAGATCAACATCCACTCTATCGTTACCTGACATCGGATTCGACCGACCCGAAATTCGCCGGTGATGTGAAGTGGAATTTTCTCGAATACCTGATCGATCGTAAGGGCGACATCGTCGGAAGATTCGGGTCCTCGGTCAAACCGCTATCGGATGAATTGGTGGGGGCGATTGAATCGGCGTTGCAGTGAAGCACCGCCAGTGCCGGACGTACGCCCGGCACTGGCGAGATGGTGTTACGGCCGGCGCACCGTGTGCGTTGCATACCCATAAAACGCCTCCGCACATTCCGCGAGTGTTTCTGACAACGTCGGATGGGGATGCACAGCTTCAGCCATGTCGCGCGCGGTCGCACCCATTTCCATCGCGACGACGCCTTCAGCAATTAATTCACCCGCGCCGGAACCAACGATTCCCACCCCGAGAATGCGCTCCGTCTCAGGATCGACGAGGAGTTTGGTGAGACCGTCTGTACGATCAAAACTCACCGCCCGGCCGGATGCACTCCACGGGAACTTGACAACATCGACCTTCCGACCCTGTTCACGCGCTTCATCCTCTGTCACTCCGCACCAGGCAATTTCCGGATCGGTAAAAACCACAGCCGGAATGATGATATGTTCAAATGAGCTTGACTCTCCGGTGAGAACCTCGACTGCGATGCGCGCTTCTTTGGTCGCCTTGTGAGCCAGCATGGTGCCGCCTACAGTATCGCCGATCGCCATGATGAGCGGATCATCGGTTTCCTGCCGTGTGTTCACTGCAATAAAGCCGCGGTCGTTGCGTTCAACCTTGGTGTTCTCCAGTCCCAGATCGCTGCAATTGGGCGCCCGACCCACAGAAATGAGAACTCCATCGTAGAGCTCTTCGCGCTTTTCTCCCTTCATTTCCAAATCCACGCGAATCTGTTTTCCCACTGTCGCCATCTTCGATACTTTTACCCCCGTGCGGATTTCTTTGAACATCTCTTTTGCACGGCGCAAGACCGGGCGGACAAGATCCTGGTCGGCCCCCGCCAGGACTTCAGTCATTGCTTCAACTACAACGACCTCGCTGCCAAGCGTCGCATATACTGTGCCGAGTTCCATCCCGATGTACCCACCACCGACAATCAGGAGTTTCTGTGGAATATGCTCGAGCTCCAGGGCTTCTGTGGACGTCATGATACGTGGATTTCCCAAATCAAATATAGCCGGCATCGCCGGTTTTGATCCCACGGCGATAATGGCCTTTTCAAAGCTAAGATACTTCTGCCCGTCAACCGTCTCCACACGAAGTGTCGCGGAATCCTCAAAGTATGCCTTGCCGTAGAGCACGGCCACCTTTCTTCTGGCAGCGAGGTCGGCAACGCCTTTCGCCAATTTTGCCACGATCGATTCCTTCCATGCACGCATTGCATTCAGATCGATCGTGGGCGCTGCAAAATGGATTCCCCGGTATCCTGACTCTTTCGCCTCGGTAATCAGTTTCGCTGCATGCAACAGCGCTTTTGAGGGAATGCAGCCAACATTAAGACACACACCCCCGAGACGCGGGTTCCGCTCGATCAGCGTCACCTTTTTGCCTTTGTCCGCTGCATAGAAGGCGGCCGCATAGCCACCGGGTCCGGCACCGATCACCACAATGTCAGATTTTTCTGTTTTCACGATGGGTCCTCGTCAGATCTTCAGATCGTCTTCTGGAAATTGTTCAATTGCACGGACCAGGTCAACGATGAATCGGGCGGCATTGGCGCCATCAATGATCCGGTGATCATATGACAGGCCCAGGGGAAGAATGGTTCGTGGTTCAATCCTGCCATCCCGTACTACAGGGCGAACGGTGCTCCTGCCCATGCCGAGGATCGCGACCTCCGGTGTGTTGACAATGGGGGTGAAGTATCCTCCGCCCAATCCTCCTTGATTCGAAATGCTGAAGCTTCCTCCGTGCATCTCTTCGAGGGTCAGCTTCCGTTCCCGGGCTTTGTCAGCCAGTTGTTGCACCTCCTGCGACAGTTGAAGCATGGACTTCTTGTCCACATCACGAATCACGGGCACCATTAACCCATACTCGGTATCCACGGCGATGCCGATGTGATAATACTGTTTGTACACGATGTCGCCGGTGGCTTCATTAATGCTTGCATTGAAAACGGGATGCTGCTTGAGAGCTGCAACGACGGCTCGCAGTGCGAAAGGCATCACTGTCAACCGGGCACCCAGTTTTTCAAATGCGGCAGCATGAGATTTGCGGAGATCCATGATGCGCGTAATATCCGCATCGTCAAACTGTGTTACATGGGGAACACGCGTCCACGACTCAACCATTTTTGCGCTGATGGTCTTGCGCAGGGTGGACATCTTCTTTGATTCCACTGGCCCCCATTTCGCAAAATCCACCCTGGCTGCCGGTACCGCCGATGAGGAGGCGGCTGCCTGCGGGGCAAAAGCCTTCTCCTGCAGCCATTGGAGATAGTTGCGCAAGTCTTCAATGACTACCCGACCACCCCGTTCGCTTCCCTTCACCCTGCGGAGATCAATGCCGAGATCGCGGGCAATCTTGCGAATGGTGGGAGAAGCTGCCGGCAGCGGTCCATCCAATCGCCCATGAACAATCTCCGCAGCCGTCGACTGCGCCGGTCTCATCAAGGGTGGAGGTGCAGGAGTCTGCACGGGGTCGGGCTGTGTATCTCCGACTGAAGCATCTCTGACGCGTGAGGCCGGTACGGCGCCTGCCGCCTCATTCACGCTCAGGATCAGCTGGCCCACCTTGATGAGGTCACCTTCCTTTACGAACAGCTTCGTAATAACCCCATCCACGGGAACGGGAATCGATGCAACAGCTTTCTCACTCTCCAATTCCAGCACAGGCTGGTCCTTCTTCACTGCATCGCCTTCTTTCACAAAAATGCTCGCGATGGTGCCGGAATCAGCACCTTCACCGAGTCGCGGCAGTCGTACGTCCATACCATTCTCCTTTGGGGAAACGATGTTCAGACGATCACGGGAAACGTCTTTTCAGGATCCACGCCAAGCTCTTTCAGTGCAGCAGCAACCACCTGCCTTTTCAGTTTCCCTTTGTTTGCGAGGGCAGACAGGGTGGCGATCGCGATACTCTCTGCATCGATCTCGAAGAATCGGCGAAGAGCGGCACGGGTATCGCTCCTGCCAAACCCATCGGTCCCGAGGGTCAGCAGCCCTCCCGGCACCCAGGGGGCAATCTGGTCGGGCACGAGTTTCATGTAGTCGGACACTGCAACAAACGGGCCCTGTTCCTGTTCCAGTATCTGTTCGATGTACGATTTCCTGGGCGGTGCGAGTGGATGCAGCATATTCCATCGTTGCGCGGCGAGCGCGTCCGTGCGCAGCTGCTTGTAGCTTGTGGCGCTCCAGACGTCGGCAGAGACATCAAACCGATCTGCCAGAATCTCCTGCGCACGCAATGCCTGCCGGAGAATGGGTCCGCTTCCAAAAATGTGGGCGCGGGTCTTTTGTCGGCCCGTCCCCCGACGGAACTTATACAGGCCTTTGAGGACGCCGTGTGCAGCACCCTCCTGCATGGCCGGCATCGGGTAGTTTTCATTGTACAGGGTCAGATAGTAAAACACCTCTTCGTTTTCCGCATACATCCGGCGAAGCCCATCCTGGATGATCACCGCCACTTCATAGGCAAAGGCCGGGTCGTACGCACGCAGGTTCGGCACGGTGGCGGCAAGGAGGTGGCTGTGCCCATCTTCATGTTGCAGGCCCTCGCCGTTGAGCGTTGTCCGGCCGGCAGTTGCGCCGAACATAAATCCCTTCGCCTGCATATCGCCCGCAGCCCAGACAAGATCACCGATGCGCTGGAAGCCGAACATGGAGTAGTAGATATAGAAGGGAATCATACTCACGCCGTGCTGCGCATAGGCGGTGGCGGCAGCGATGAAGGACGACATGGCCCCGGCTTCGGTGATGCCTTCCTCAAGGATCTGTCCGTCCTTGACTTCCCGATAGAAAAGAAGCGATTCCCGATCCACTGGCTCGTACAACTGTCCTTGGGGAGCATAAATGCCGATCTCCCGGAAGAGGGGATCCATGCCGAACGTCCGTGCTTCATCGGGAATGATCGGCACGATGTGCCGGCCAATCTCCTTGTTGCGCAGCAACGAACCGAGCATGCGCACCATGGCCATCGTTGTCGACACTTCGAAGCGCTCGGATCCACGAAGGAATTCCGAGAAACTCTCGAGCGAAGGAATAGTTAACGCCGCAGCGCGCATCGCGCGTCGGGGTAATGAACCACCGAGTGCCGCTCTCCGTTCACGCAAATACTTGATCTCGGGGCTGTCCTCGGGGGGACGATAGAACGGTGTGTTGACGACGTCCTCATCGCTGATGGGGATTTCAAAGCGTGCCCGGAATTCCCGCAACTCCTTCTCGTTGAGTTTTTTCTGCTGGTGTGTAACGTTTCTGCCCTCGCCCGCTTCACCGAGTCCATACCCTTTGACGGTCTTGGCAAGAATGACCGTTGGCTGGCCCTTGTGGTCAACGGCCGACTTGAAGGCCGCATATACCTTCTGCGGATCATGCCCGCCGCGGCGGAGTTTTCGGATCTCTTCATCGGTGAGATGATTCACCATCTCGAAGAGCTTCGGATACTTCCCGAAGAAATGTTTCCGGGTATAGCTGCCCGGCTCCACGGAATACTTCTGATAGTCCCCATCGACCGCTTCCTCCATCCGTTTCAGCAACCAGCCTTCGTGATCGGCGGCAAGGAGGGGATCCCAGTCGGAACCCCAGACGAGCTTGATGACATTCCAGCCTGCGCCGCGAAATGCCGCTTCAAGCTCCTGAATAATTTTGCCGTTGCCGCGGACGGGGCCATCGAGGCGCTGGAGGTTGCAGTTCACAACCCAGACGAGGTTATCGAGATGCTCCCGCGAGGCGAGCGTCAAAGCGCCGAGTGTTTCTGGTTCATCACTTTCGCCATCCCCGACGAAGCACCAGACCCGCGGTTCTTCGCCCTGGAGGAACCCGCGCGCCTTGAGGTAGCGGTTGAAGCGCGCCTGGTAGATCGACATAAGCGGACCGAGGCCCATCGACACGGTGGGGAATTGCCAGAAGTCCGGCATCAGATACGGATGCGGGTACGACGAGAGACCGTGCGGCGAGGATGCTTCCTGCCGGAATGCGTGAAGCTGTTCAACGCTCAGCCGGCCTTCAAGGAAGGCTCGGGCATAGATCCCGGGCGACGCGTGTCCTTGAAAGTACACCATATCGCCGGGCCGATCTCCGTCACCCCCGCGAAGGAAATGATTGAACGCAACCTCATAGAGTGTTGCCGACGAGGCGAAGGTGGAGATGTGTCCGCCGAGCCCTCCGTGCAAGCGATTGGCATTCACAACCATCGCCATGGCATTCCAGCGGATATAACTCTTGATTCGACGTTCGATCTCCCGGTCGCCGGGATATGCCGGCTCGTCCCGGGGGGAGATCGTGTTCAAATACGGTGTGGTGACCGACTCCGGAATGCGCATCCCGGCGGCACGAAGCCGTGCTTTCAACCGTTCAAAGATCAGCGGGAGACGCGCGGGGTGTTGATCGCGAAGAACGGATTCCAGAACAAGCTCCAGCGAATCAAGCCATTTATCCTGTGGTTCCTCGCCGTCTTGCGGCACTGGTCGCGGTTTCGTATGTTGATTCTCCACGATGTCTCACCTGTCAGTATTCATAATGAAGAGAAACCCCTCCCGCCGGAATATCCGGAGGAATACCCATGCGGTATCTTGACCGCGTCTTCGCGACACCGGAAGAAGAGCTGGCATGCGACGAAGTTCTCCTTGATATCTGCGAGCAGGAAACCGATGGTGAAGTGTTGCGAGTCTGGCAGCCCGGTAGCCGATTTGTCGTCCTGGGGTACACGAATGAAGCCATCCGGGAAGTTAACCTTGCAGCATGCGCAGCCGAAGGAGTCCCCGTCTATCGAAGAACAACAGGAGGGGGCGCAATAGTTCAGATGCCCGGATGCCTCAACTATGCGGTGGTGATGCGACAGGACGGGGATCCCGCTCTTGCCGGGATACACGGAACAAACCGGTTTATTCTGGAACGAATTGCATCGGCATTGAGCCCGCTCACGGGCGGGCCGGTCGTACACCGCGGGCAGACCGATTTGAGCATCGGAGAACGGAAGATTGCCGGCAATGCACAACGCCGGCGAAGCCGGGCACTGCTGTTCCATGGGACGCTGCTGCTCCATGCCGATATTCCGGGAATCGAACGGCTGCTCCCCTTCCCATCAGCCCAGCCCGACTATCGGAAGGATCGATCGCACACCGATTTTCTCGGGAATCTCCGGATCGATCCTGCGGCAGTCACAGCGGTCCTGAAGACCGCCTGGGATGCCCACGCGCCGTACGCCAAAGAATTCGAAGAACGTCTCGCCACTCTGGCCGGAGAGAAGTACGGCAGCCATGCGTGGACGATGCGAAAATAGTCCTCTCAATTGTGGATTGTGGATCCACAATCCACAATTAGATCTGTTCCGCTGCACTTCGCTCCATCCACCCCACTTTGCCGTCGGCAAGACGAATTTTCACCCATTCGTTCACGCTATCGATGAACCGCACCTTAACGCCTGCGTGCAACACAAAAGCATCACTGCTCTTGGCGTCGGGAGAATTCTTGATTGTCGTGATTGTCGCGAGGACTATGGCTTCATCGCTCCGGCCCGCGTCCCTTGCTTTGTCGATGAGAATCGCCGCAGCAAAAACGAGAAACAGACCAATGCTCAGGGCTGCAATCATGCCGATCTTGCGGAGTGTATAGCGACGGGCGAGGATGACCGCCGCCACCGCACCTGCTGCAAGCATGAGCAATGCATAGGCCGTCCAGCTGATCCCGCTCAGCGAAAACCATGCCTTGATTGCATCCCACGTATCCCAGATGAATAACCGGGGTGTTACATCAATCTTGTCGACAATGAGAAGGTTCGCCAGCTGGAGGTTGTGCCTCAGGTCATCATCCCCCGGCATGAGCCGCATCGCGCGCTCATAGTGCAGGATTGCCTTGCCCATGTTCCCCTGTTTGTAATAGGCATTCCCCAGATTGAAACAGAGCTCTCCACCGGTCACGCCGGATTTCAGAATCGACTCGTAGCATTCAATCGCTGAAGCGAAGTTGCCCTGCTGGTAGTAGCCGTTGCCCTGTTGAAAGATCTGTTCCGGGGATTGCGCGTTGACAGAAACCGAAACCAGCAGCAACAGTGTGGCAAAGGATGTGAGCCGGGGCATCATCGCGCTTTCAGGGTACGTTCAAGAACAACAATAATTCGCCGCGCTTCGTCGAAGACGCGCTGCATGGCATCAAGTTCGAGACTGGTTGGTGAGAAACGCGCCATATCACACGTTTCAAGCGTCGTGCGCAATGACGCTGCAATCTCCGGCGTGATCCCGCGCTGCGAGAGTTCCTGAACCGCCCCCTCCACAGAGTACTCTGCTTGCGGAATGTTGAGTTTGTCGCCCAGATATTTCCAAAGCGCACGTGACACTTCCGAGTAAAACCGGAGTCGTTGCTTGGTTGATGGAGCCCCTTGTGCACCGGACTTCTCTCGTAAGAGGTACTCCGCTTCCTTCAGCCCCTTTTGTGCCACCTTCATCGCTTTCCGGTTCCGGTATCCTGCCTGGTCAAGCATGACAATATGCTGCTGCCGGGCATAGAGAAAGGCACCCACAATTCCTGCGAACGGGAGCAACAGGAAGAGAAGGAATAGCGGACTGGAATACGGTCGCTCCTGTGCGCGATGAAACCGTGCACCGCCGACCTTGATGAACCGGATATCCTGGGTCAGCAAGCGGACATCTTCGCGGGTAACGCCGGACATTGTTGCCGGGGCGGTGGCGGTGCCCTGTTCGACATTGAGTTCTATCTGAGGCGACCTCAACCGCATGTATTCGTGCCTGTTAAGATCAAAGTAGGAAATGACAATCGGCTTGATGACTTTCAGTCCGGGATACCGTGGAATCACCAGATACTCGAATGTTTTGCTGCCGCTCATGCGCGTTTGCGAGCGGTTGATATTCTCGGCCACTTTCGGGCTATACTGCTCAAAATCCGGCGGGAGTTCCACCGCCGGTCCTTCGAGCAACTTGATATTGCCCGTACCGGAGAGTGTCACCTTGATGGAAACGGGTTCGTTCGTCCTCGTCGTTTTCTTGTCGACTGCAGTGCTCATGGCAAACTGACCAACCGCACCTTTGAAGTCTGACGGCGCTCCCGATGGGAGAGGATCGACCCGGATCTTAATGACGTCACTTGTGACATTGAACGTTGCATTCCGCCCGAAGGGATCGCGGAAGAACGCATCAAAGGGGTCGTTCGATCGGGCATAGGGCAATTGCACGGTCGTCTGCACTTCCATCGGTCCGATCTCCAACGCACCGGCCTGCGTGGGAAAGAGCGCAACACGCTTGATCACACCGACACGATAGCTTTTTCCGTTTACGGTCTCATTTGTCAACGAGATGTTCTTGGGAGTTTCGGTGTCTTCACCCCAGAACCCCGTCATCGTCGGGTTCTTGGTGACGCCGTAGTTCGCCACCGACACGCGCGTGTAGAGTTTAAAGACCAGGTTGATCTGTTCGCCCTGGAGCACGTGTGTCCGATCGACCGACGCACGAACGAACAGATTGTCTCCCAACTGCACGGCCTGATCCTGTCCGCCCGCCTGCTGCTTCGGTTTTGGAGAGCCCTTCACAACTTCGATGGTAATGGGTTGGGAGTACTGCACCGCACCACCCGCCTCGATCGACGCCGCGCCAATGGTGAACTTCCCGATTTCTTTGGGTTGCAGAACATACGTATACTTCACCGATGATGACACCGACCCGTTGATGATCTGCATGCTCGACGACTGATTCGGGCCGGACATCATGTGAAACTTGTTCAGATCCGGAAGCTGAAGATTCTTGCCGCCACCCATCGAGCTACCGCTCAGGGTGAACGCAAGTGTGAATTGCTCGCCAATCCCGACCTGTGTCCTGTCAACGCTTGCTTCAAAGGTGGTTTGTCCGGACGCCAGCGCGCTCATCAGGATGGCGAGAACCGACAGCCCGGCCACTCTCGAGAAATTCATCTCACCAGTCCTTTTCGCCGCGCGGTCTGACCGCGGCCTTCGTCCTCAGCTTTTTCTGTACATCTCGCTCATTGTTCTTCAATACTGCGAGAATGCGTTCTGCTTCGGCCTTGGAGATCTGACGTTCCTGCTGCTTCGCCTGTTGTTTCTGCTGTTGCTGGTCCTTCTTGTTTTGCTGCTGCTGTTGATCCTGCTTGTTCTGATCCTGTTTCTTTTGATCCTGCTTGTTCTTCTGGTCCTGTTTCTTGTCGTTGTTTTTGTTCTGCTGTTGCTGTTGTTGCTGCTTGAGCATTCTGAGTGCATAGGAGAGGTTGTACTTTGCATCGGCGTCATCGGGGTTGAGTTTCAAGGCGTTGATGTATCCCTTGATGGCATTCTGGTAGTCCTGTCCCTGCGCAAAGGTATTGCCGATATTGTAGTACGATTGCGACTGCGTTGGCGAATCAGTTGTTGCATGCAGAACATTTTCGTATTCTTTTGCTGCCTCGGCCTGCTTCTGTTGCTTGTACAGAGAGTTGCCGAGATTGTACGTCGCCTGCGTCTGCCCCTTCTCTTTCTCAAGGGCCTTGCGATAATTGACTTCGGCGTCGGTAAACTTCTGCTCTTTGTAGAGATCATTCCCGCCGTTCACCAGCGAGCGGACCGACTGGGCGGGCGTTGATGTACGAGCCAGAAGAACGAGCACGATGATGCACATGGCAACAGTAGGTGTTTTCATTCTCCCGCCACCTCCTCTTTCCGCAAGAACCGTCCAAGAGAAAGTCGTCGATTCACGTTTTCCGAGAGCAGGAACTCCAGCAGCAGGAGCAACAACGCTGGAGCGATGAACCATTGATACCGGCTCTCATAGTCGGTGAATTGCTTCACGCCGAATTCCTTTTTCTGTAACGCATTCACATCCTTGTAGATCGCATCCAGTTCATCCTGCGATGTCGTTCCCCGGAAATACTTCCCTTTGCCGATCGCTGCGAGCTTTTCGAGCGTGACCTCGTCCAGCTTGGAGACAACCACCGCTCCCACCCGGTCGCGCTTGAAGTCTGTCTGTTGACCTGAACCGCCGTACACCGGAATGGGAGCGCCGTTGGGAGACCCCATGCCGATGGTATAGATCAGTATGCCTTTCCCTGCCGCCTCCTGTGCTGCGTCCACCACGTCGCCTTCGGTATTCTCGCCGTCGGTGATAATGACGATGACTTTCGTCGTTTGTTCATTAAAGTCGAACGACTCCACCGCGCGCTGGATCGCCGAGCCGATTGCCGTCCCGGGAAGTCCGACAGCATCCACGTCCAGAATATCGAGGAACAAATTTGCGGCGCTGTAGTCAGTGGTCAGGGGGAACTGCGTAAACGCTTCGCCCGCGAACACCACAAGGCCGATGCGGTCTCCGCCCAGCCGGTCGATGAGATTCCGGATTTCGAGTTTGGCTTTTTCCAGCCGGTTCGGCTTGACATCCTCCGCCTTCATGCTGAGCGAGACATCCACTGCGATGAAAATGTCCACCCCTTCCTGTTTGACCTCCTCGAGCCGTGTGCCGATTTGCAGATTGGCAAGTGCCAGAACGACCGACGCGACAACAACCAGCAGAAGTGCGAATTTCACCGGCCGTTTGAAGCGGCTGGCGCCTGGAGCCAGACGGCGCATCATCCCGGGTGTGCTGAATGTTTTCAGTGCGCGGCGTCGGCCGGCACGCACAACGGCGGCGACCGCCACCAGGAGCGGCAGAACGGCCAGTACCCAGAGATACTCTTCGTGCAGGAAGCGTAACATTTACGGGAGCTTTCGTAAGACCAGACTCGACACACCCATTTCCAGCAACAACGCAATCAAGCCCGCCCACGCCCACGTGCCAAACATGTCTGCATAGGACCTGTAGGACTTGACCTCGATGCGCGTTTTTTCCAGTTTGTCAATTTCCGCATAGATCTCTTTGAGGGCGCGGTTATTGGTTGCCCGGTAGAAATTCCCTCCGGTGATATCCGCGATGGCTTTCAACGTCTTCTCATCAACATCCACGGGAATATTCTGGTAGCGTACACCGAATGGCGTCTGCACTGGGTATGGCGCTTCCCCCACAGTGCCGACGCCGACAGTATAAATGCGAATGCCGAACGTCTGCGCGATATTCGCGGCAGTCAGAGGATCGACCTCGCCGCGATTATTCACACCGTCGGTCAACAGGATCATCACTTTGCTCTTTGCCTTGCTGTCCTTCAGCCGGTTCACCCCTTGGGCAATCGCCATCCCGATCGCCGTGCCGTCTTCCACCATACCCGGTTTCACCTGCTTCAGCAAATTGCGGAGAACGCGGTAGTCGAGCGTCATTGGACACTGGGTGAAGCTCTGGCCGGCGAAGATCACCAGACCGATACGATCATTCGAACGCCCCTCAACGAAACTCTGCGCCACGTCCTTTGCCGCCTGAATGCGATTCGGCTGGAAATCCTCGGCAAGCATACTCCCACTGATATCCAGCAGAAGAGCGATATCGATTCCTTCCGTGTAAATATTCTCTCCCTGTGACGTCAACTGCGGTCGGGCAAGGGCGACAATCAGCACTCCCAGCGTCAGGAGCCGGAGTATCGCCGGGAGATGGCGCAACCGTTCCCGCAGCGTGGGCGTAGTGCCGCCGAATGCGTCGAGTGTCGAGAATCGGATGGCACTGGTCATTGCCCGACGCTTGCGAATATACCAATACGCGAGCAACGGGATGAGGAGTAATCCCCACAGCGCCCAGGGACTGGCAAAGACGGTGTTAGGATTCCACATCGGTCTTCGCCCTTCCGCCGTCAGCCTGCACAGGTGTCATCGCGAGGAGTTTCGTCTTCTCAACAAAGGAGAGCACCCCGCGGTAGGAGTCTTCATGGTCAGTCACCGTCGGATGGTGCTTTGCGAACTTCACGAGATCCGCGCGGCGCAGGATGACTTCCGCCGGCCCCAGAAGGCCATCGCCGATCTTCGCAGCATGGAGGCCCGCGAGGGTTTCGTCGGTCGTTTCCTCCAGTGACGGCACAGTGTATCGATGCTCGAAGTACCGCCTGAAGATTTCACTGAGTTCCGAGTAGTACTCCTTCACCAATCCCTGTTGCCAGAGTTTCTTGGCCTTGAGGTCTCCGAGTGCCTCCAGAGCGATCACATGTGCGGGCCGGGGAGGCGCCACGTATATTTCGCCGGAGGTTTTGCGCATCCTCTTTTTCCACAGCCTGTACGCGAGATACCCGAGCCCCGCCACGAGCAGCGCGATCCCAACGTACAGCGCAATCTCCTCCCACGATATCGGGATGTCCATCGGCGGCTTGATGTCGCGGAAGCTCCTGCTTGAATCCTGTGGCACGGTCTGAATCGTGACGACCAGCGGATTGGTCAATGCCACATGGGAGGCGGTATCGTTTGGTACAAAGTACAGAAAAGGCAGAGCGGGAATTGCGGCATCTCCCGAGTCGTACCGGGCAAGAACGAATTCCGCCTTGCTTGTCGTATCCGTCGTCGCCGTAAGTCCGCTTCGCCCGAGTACTACAAACCCCTCGAGCGTATCGCCAACCATCGGCTGAACCGTGAGTCCTTTTGAGTGATGGACGTCGACCTTGACGTAAATTCTGTCGCCGACAAGGTACGCTGTGGAATCGACGTGTGCCCGCACGGACACCTGTTGGGCAACGGCAGGGTTGTATGATACCGACAGCGCAGCCGCAACAAATATCGGGATGGTGAACTTCCTTGCCGTCACAACCGGCTCTCCCTCAATTTGAAGAAATCAACGATCGGCTTGATATACGGCCGGTCGATCCGGATCGGGATGGAGTCGACTTTGCTGCGCACGAACAGCGATCGGCGATTCATGCGCCGCTGCTGCCAATATGTGAGAAATGCGGACCGCACCAGACGGTCGCTGGTGTCTATCCATCGTTCCTTGCCGGTTTCGGCATCGCGCAACTTGATCAGCCCGACCTCCGGCAGAACTTCTTCACGGGGGTCGGACAGCTCCACGGCAATCACATCGTGTTTGCGGCTGATGATCCTGAGGATCTGATCATACCCATCGTCCAGAAAATCGGAAATCAGAAACGCGATTGTACGCTTCTTGTGCATGTGGTTAAAATACTCGAGTGCGCTGCGGATATTCGTCCCCGTCCCGGAAGGCTGGAACGATATCAGCTCACGGATGATGCGGAGGATATGCGCGCGTCCCTTTTTCGGGGGAACGAATTTCTCTATGTGATCCGTGAAGAGGATAAGGCCGACTTTGTCATTGTTCTTGATGGCCGAGAACGCAAGCACTGCGCAAATTTCTGCTGCGATGTCGTTCTTCGTGGCAGTCACCGTGCCGAAATCGCCGGACCGGCTGAAATCCACAACAAGCATCACCGTCAGTTCGCGCTCTTCTTCGAAGATCTTGACAAACGGGTGATTGAACCGCGCTGAGACGTTCCAGTCGATGGTGCGGATGTCGTCGCCGTATTGATACTCCCGCACTTCGGAGAATTCCATGCCGCGGCCTTTGAAGACCGAGTGGTATTCCCCGGAAAAAATCTGGTTCACCAGACCCCGGGTCTTGATTTCAATCTGACGGACTTTTTTTAACAGCTCTCTAGTGTCCAAAGGCTCGTTGTCTCGCGTTAACGCGCAAAGGCGCCCGCCTTTGCGCGGAATTTCAAGGCACTTCGATCTTGTTGAGAATTTCTTGCACCACCTGCTCCGAAGTGACCTCTTCTGCCTCGGCTTCGTAGGTCACGGCCACACGGTGGCGCATCACATCGAGGCAAATCGCGCGGACATCTTCCGGGATCACATACCCCCGGCGCTTGATGAACGCAAAAGCCTTTGCGCCAAGCGCCAGATTGATCGATGCACGCGGTGAAGCACCGTAACTGATCAACTGGGCCATATTGGGGAGATTGTACTGCTTCGGATTGCGTGTGGCAAAAACGATGTCGAGAATATACTTCTCGATCTTCTCGTCCATGTAGATCTCTCCCACAACATTCCGGGCGTTGAGAATATCTTGCGGGTTTACGACCGGACCGGGGTGTCCGAGCGTGCCACTCACGTTGGCACGCATGATCTGCAACTCCTCCTCCTTGGAAGGATAGCCGATCTTCACCTTCAGCATGAAGCGATCGACCTGTGCTTCGGGAAGCGGATATGTACCTTCCTGTTCGATGGGATTCTGAGTAGCGAGAACCAGGAAGGGTTCGGGAAGCATGAAGGTATTCTCGCCGATGGTCACCTGCCGTTCCTGCATTGCTTCGAGCAATGCACTCTGCACTTTCGCCGGGGAACGATTGATTTCGTCGGCAAGGATGAAATTGGCAAAGATGGGACCTTTTTTGGTTTGAAAGGAGCCATCCTTCTGGTTGTACACAAGTGTCCCGACGAGGTCGGCGGGCAGAAGATCCGGCGTGAACTGAATCCTCTGAAACTTGGCCTGAATGGCGGCGGCGAGCGTCTTCACACTCAAGGTTTTTGCCAGGCCCGGCACCCCCTCCAGCAGAATGTGTCCGTTGGAAAGAAGCCCGACGAGCAGGCGTTCAACCATATACTTCTGGCCGACGATGACCTTGCCGATTTCGGCCTGGAGTATGTCGAGGAAGGCGCTTTCGCGCTGGATTTTCTCATTGATGGCTTTGATGTCGAATGCCATGGAACCTCCGGGTAATGCAGGGAACGTGGTGTCGATTTGAACATTAAAGCTACAAAAAAATGGGCAAACTTAAAAGTCTGACATCGATGTCCATTTTTCGGTGGAATTACAGATTGGGTTCACGTATGATTAAACACAAGGCGCAAAGAAATTGTCTCCTTTGCGGCTTCGCAGAACAACGGGGAAGGATTTCCTCATGATTGTTAGACACAGCAGGGTGGGCAATGGCTTACACAAGAGCTAAGAAAATGGTACCGATGCCGTCAAGGGCGACACCTCTCGTTTCTGCAATCGACCAGGATCCGAACAAACGCATGACTGACGCCGACATTCGTGCGTTGGGCATAGACCCTGCGCGGGCACGCCGATTCTTCCAGAAGACATACGGGATGACATTCCAGGCGTATTGCCGCGGCCGTCGCCTGGGGAGAGCGCTTCAACAGATCTGCCGGGGGACGAACATCGATGACGTGGCATTGGGCCACGGGTACGAATCTCACAGCGGATTTCGGGAAGCGTTCGGCAAGACCTTTGGCACCACTCCCGGCAAGGCCGGAATGGCCGATTGCATTACGGTCACTTGGGTTGAAAGCCCGTTGGGCCCATTGATTGCGGGTGCGACTGAGAAGAAACTGGTGCTGCTTGAATTTTCTGATCGGAGAATGCTGGATGCGCAGTTCGTGACACTGCGCAGGATCTTCAAGCGACCGATTGTTCCGGGCGATAACGCAGTGCTCGGTCAACTGCGCCGGCAACTTGCGGAATACTTCGAGGGCAGACTCAAGAAATTTACCGTCCCACTCGAATTCCCGGGCAGCGAGTTTCAGAGGCGGGCATGGCAAGCACTGCTGAAGATACCGTACGGGAGGACTATGTCATATGAGGAACTTGCCGATCAGATCGGCTCCCCGGGAGCTCAGCGGGCCGTGGGTCATGCAAACGGGCTTAATCGCATTGGCATCGTGATTCCGTGTCACCGGGTGGTCAACAAGAACGGGAAACTCGGCGGATACGGCGGGGGCCTCTGGAGGAAACAGGCGCTGTTGGAACTGGAACGGAGAGACGCAAAAACCGGTCGCTGATCATCTGTCACCCCCGCCAGAACGTGTACAGGGCGTCAGCATGTGCAAGGAATGCATCCATCATCTCCATTCTTCGGCGCAGCAGGTACTCGCGCACTTCAATCAATGCCATCCGACCGGTAACAGGACGCCGGGCTTCATAAGCGGCGATTCCCTGCAGCAACACGACGGTATCCTGGATCCTCCCCATCGCAGTCTGATAGGTATTCAGCCGTGAACGGGTGTCGGCAGTTATCCAGGGAAGAAGCGGTGTAAGAATTTCCAGCGAATACCGGAAGTGCTTGAACGCCACCCGCATACGGTGGACAGTGGCAGGATCCGTGCCGTTGAGCATTTGCCGTCTCCTGACAACGCGTGCAAATGCAGCCGCCAGCGCACCCGTCAGGACTGCATGCGTTGCAGACGCGAGTGCCGGATTGATACTGACGCGTAAAAGCGCATCTTCTGCTTCTGCAATGGCCGCCCGCAACCCGGCGGTATCAAACATCCGGACGCTTCTTCCCGCCGCCCGCAGGAGTGCGCTTTCCTGCATCTGCATGCCGCGCAGGCACATCCCCGCTGAAGGAAATGCAGCACGGAGTTTCCTCAACGCAATCCGCTGGATATGCGAATCACGGAGCGCATTGAATCCCTTGAGAAAACTCCGGAGTGCCTTCCGTCGCTTCAGCAGGAGGGGACCCTCAGCCACATCGGAGATCAGATCAATGACGGCAACCAAACGACGCGTCGCCACGCGCAGATCATGTACTCCCGGCTCACTGGGGCGCCTCCGAACACGAGCAAGCTGCACGACAAAATTCCGGTGCCGATCCTCCAGCGCCCCTATGAGCATGGCGCATGGGTTCGCCGGCGCGCGTCTAGCCTGCGACCGCAAAGCGGACATTGAACACCTCTTCGAACATCTGCGCTTTCTTGGTGAGAGCCCATTTCTCAAGGAGCAAATCCCCTTCGCCATCCAACCGGAGAGTGAACTTTGGTTTCTTGTACTCTACGTCGAATCCCCGCACTTTCGATGCATGCTCGGTGTCCATGGCGTCGGCAAGACGCAGCAACGCCGCAAGTTTCGACACCATCACCCGCTCTTTGGAGGAGAGCGCTTGATATGCCTCGTGCTGGGGTTTGGGCTGCGACCTGCGGTGGTAGCGGGCAACGTTGCCCACAACGGCCATTTGTGCATCAGACAATCCAACGATCGGCGTCATCTGCAGAAGGTACTGCGTGTGCTTGTGATGATCGGAAGCGGAGATGAATGTCCCGATATCATGTAGAAGCCCGGCTACCTCAAGAAGGATGCGTTGTTCTATGCCGAGATTGTGCAGGTCGCGGGTGGCATCAAACAGCTGCACGGCGTGATGCGACACCGTGACGGCATGCTGCTCATCAAACTGGTACTTCCGGCCCACTTGCATTGCCGTGGCAATCACCTGTTCCCTGCGAACCGATCGCCGCTCTCCGTAGAACTCTTCAACCATATCCAGCAGGAGCCCATCCTTCAACCCTACACGCGGTATTTCCACGTCCTCAACCCCGCCGACCTGAAGGATCTTCCGCAGAATGATTGCCGCAGGAACAATGACATCGGCGCGGTCCGGCCGCAGCTGAAGTTCCTGAACACGCTCGGCATAGGTCAATGCCAGCAGTTTTTTCAAGATGCGATCAAGGTCGCCCGCGCTGAGTGTTGTGTCCCGGTCTTTCCCCAGGATCTCTTTCCGCAACTCTCCCAGCACTTCCACATTGCCGCCTGTGCCGATGCACACATCGATGTGACGCCCGCCGATCTCCCGACGGATCCTCTGTTGCGCTGCATCCACATATTCGCGGATCAGCTGGTGGACGCGGCGCTCATCGTTCTTGTAATCACCCAGTGTGCGCAATAGCCGCACGGACCCCATGTTAAAGCTCGCAGCGGAGAGAATTCCTTCATCTGATGCAAGAGTCACCTCCGTACTCCCCCCGCCAATGTCGACAAGAAGTCCCACCCGGTTCTTAAGCGACACCTTTGTCCTGACCGCGAGGTGGATAAGGCGGGCTTCTTCCTCAGCTCCAATGACCTCCACATCAATGCCCGACGCCTGGGAAATACGGTCCGCAAGAATATCCCGATTCATTGCCTCGCGCATCGCACTCGTAGCGACAGCGCGGGTCCAACGAACTCCGTGCCTGTCAAGCGCACCACGGAATCGTTCAAATGCGGCAACAGCAGTATCGATGGTCTCTTCCCCCATCACGCCTTTGGTGAACACATCTTCACCAAGGCGGACCGGTTCACGAATCACTTCAAGAAATGTCGGAGCGCGATCCGCGTCGACGGATGCAACGGCAAGGCGCATCGCATTGGAACCGACATCAATGGCGGCTAGTATTGGCATGGGAGGTAATAGTGACAGAGTCTGGTCTGTCATATTGACAGAGGCTGGTCTGTCATATGTCTGTCATANNATGACAGACATATGACAGACCACTCATCTCTACTTCGACAGCGATCCGATCATCGCATCAAATTCAGCGGATGCGGCGCTAATGGTCTTGTCCGGACCCGTGAACTTGAAGAACACGGAGCCCTGTGGACCCTCGACGATCGCACCCCGCAATCGGAAGTTCTCTTTCTTGCCGGACGCCATCATCATCGGCCCGCCTGGAGCAAGATACGTGCCCGCAATCTGCACGACGGTGACTTTCATTCCGTTGACCTCTTTGGACTCGTTTCTGGGCCCATCGGGCTGTTCGAATTGACTGACCCAGCGCGAAATGTTCGATTCGATATTGCCGCCCACTCCCTGACCGAAATAGAACACCGCGCATTCGCCACCCTCTGCATCACCGGATTGCGCTCCGACCAAATAGGTCGCAGCGCGCATCTGCTTCTCCGGCCCAACAGTCCAGCTCTTCGGAATGCCCCACGTCAGACCGGCGACCTGTCCCTTCACCTGACCCAACTTGTCGCTGCCAGACGCATCTTTCTTACAGCCATCGATCAACACCATCATTGCTGCCATCGCCACCACCACAAACCACAGATATTTCATTTCTGTTCCTTTCGAACTGGGAGTGTGAGTTTTCAACAAATCCCGACACAAAGAACGTGTCGGCACTAGAAATCGACTTCCACGGTAAGGCCGGCCTGATCGCCAACGATCATTGGCGTCAGGTTGAACTTCGTGCCATTCTGGGCCTCCTCCGGAGAGTATCCATCCGGATGCGCTGCCACGGTCCCGATGAGGTGACCAAGGGCAATGGCCATGGGGAAATCGCTGTACCAGTGCATACCCTTATTGGCAAGGCCGAATGCAACAAGACCCATCAAGGTGTAGCTCACGGGTTTGAACCAGGTGACCTCGGGATAGTTTTCCATGATCACGGTCAACGTTGCCACCGTGGTTGCCAGGTGTCCCGACGGAAACGCATCGAACTTTGAAGTCGCACGGTTGTAGTCCGTCTGGTTGGGGAACACATCCCACACGCCCCCCGGCCGCGTTGAGCGGTTGGGTTGCTGCCGGCCGGTGATGCGTTTCATAGTATGTACAATCAATGCTGTCCCCACAAGGGCTTCAACGATTTCACTTGCGGTGCGGAGGGCACGCCGATCACCGGTGGTGAACCCGAACAGCGCAAACGCCGCAGCAGCCCCAAAATGCGGCGTGCCGTCACCAATGTACACACAGACATCGGCAAAACTGCGGTTGAATTCTGACGCATCGTAGAACTTTTTCGTCAACCGCCAGGATTCTTCATCGGTGGCAACGAGCGCCGTTGTGAATACACCCAGGCCAACAAGCGAAGAGATCTTCACCGGCTGGAACACCCTCTGGTATGCGCCGTAGAAGGTCGCCGGGATGTGGGTGATCATCGCGTGCCATGCAGGAAGAGGGAGGTCCCGAAATGCCCCGTTTGACGCTTCAACGGAATCTTCCAGCTGGATCTGCTCCGATGGTGCGGGCAAGGCTGTTGACTCCTGCCCCCGGGTGAGAGGAGTACTCAACATAATGACGAGCACAAGCACGGAATGTAGAAGGATGGACGTCATGGTCGCGGGCGCTCAGAAGTTGATAGACAGTGAGATTCCCGTCCCTTGCCATGACAGCAAAGGTGCAACCGATACCGAGGGGGAGTCGGAAGAAGAACTCTCAAATCCTTCGGGATGAGCAGCAAGCATGCCGAAGGAGTACCCGAGTGCAAGGCCAAGCGGATAGTCGCTGTACCAGTGAATCCCGGTGTTTGCCATCGCCACGCCTATCAGCCCGACGATGGTGTATCCGACCGGGCGCACCCAGGTCCACTCAGGATAGTTTTCCGCAACCACCGTGACAGTTGCGAGCGCTGTCGCGATGTGGCCGGAAGGATAGGCATCAAAGTGAGGCACATGTTTGTGGTATTCAATCTGGTTTGGAAACAATACCCAGATCCCCCCGGGTGCAGTGGACACGAATGGGCTCTCGCGTCCGGTTACATGTTTGATCACCTGCACGACCACGCCGCACGCCAGGATCGCCTCGACCAGCTGACTGGAGGTGCGGACCGCGCGCTTGTCGGTCATGGCGAGACCGTATACGGCAAAGCCCGCGGCAAGGCCGAATTGTGGACGCCCATCGCCAAGGTATTCAAAGAAATCACTCGTCTCTTTTGCAAATGAAGAGCTCTTGTACAGTCGATCGGACAATCGCCATGTCTCATCATCAGTCGCAACAAGCACCGCGGTCAGGGCGGTCATCCCGACTATTGCCGGAATTGAGCTAAGTTGAAACGTCGACCGGCCATACCGCGCCCAATCACCCGGGATATTCGTGAACATGCTATGCCACTGCGGGACATACTCAACCCGCAACACGGGAATTCGCACGTCGATCGTATCGGAAGAATCGCCGACGGAAGGGGCTGGATTCCGCATGCCTGCCATAGTGCTGCAATGCAGACCCAGCGTAAGAAACAATAGCATTCCACCGACAACAACCGATTTGCCGCGTTTCATTGAAAAAGGCCAGGGGGTTAAGAAAGTGAATAGATTGGTAAAAGTACCATGATTGTAGATTGAAGTCAAGGAAGTACTTGATTTTCTAGGCCGGTTCCTCAATATTCCATAAGGTGATGGCCGGCCTCGCTTTGTCTGTCGCTACCCATGAGTCTACCTTACTTTGTCACCCAAAGGAACTCCAACGTGCCCCAAACACCTCACATAGAAAAGCACTTCACGTCCTCGGAAATCGTCCGCGACGTTGTCATCGGCATGTCTGACGGGCTCACGGTACCTTTCGCACTTGCAGCCGGGCTTTCCGGAGCAGTCGCAAGTACGGGCATTGTAGTCACGGCTGGTCTTGCGGAGGTGGCTGCCGGCTCCGTCGCCATGGGATTGGGGGGATACCTCGCTGCTCGGGGGGACGCAGAACACTACGCAAGCGAACGTCGCAGGGAAGCAGACGAGGTACGGGACATTCCCGAGCGGGAAGCACTTGAGGTTGAAGAGGTGCTGCAGCAACATGGACTGACCGCCGAAGAAATCGCCCCGGTAGTCGCCGCCCTGCGCAGGAGGCCGGATGCCTGGATCGACTTCATGATGCGATTTGAACTTGGACTTGAGGAACCCCATCCGGGAAGGGCAACAAAGAGTGCTGCAACGATCGCAGGGGCTTATGTCGTGGGTGGCATGATTCCGCTCTTGCCGTACATACTTCTTCAGGACGGCCGGACAGCGCTTCTCCTTTCGGTAATTATCACGCTATTCGCGCTCTCTGTGTTCGGTTACGTGAAAGGCAGGTTCACCGGCACAGGACCAATGCGCAGCGCGTTGCAGACAGTACTCATCGGCGGACTGGCTGCGTCAGTGGCGTTTGCCATTGCGAAGCTGATTGCATAAGTGAACACCATCGATACTATCGAACCAACATCATCCTCTTCGTCTCGCTCAACGAATACCCGTCACCGGTAATCTGCATTCTGTAAAAGTATGTGCCGCTCGCCAGACCGCTTGCGTCGAATTGTGCGGTGTAGTTGCCAGGACCCCTGAGTTCATTCAACAGCACTGCCACCTCGCGACCCAGCAGGTCGTACACCGCGAGTTTCACACTGCGGGTTCCGGGTTGCGGGTTCCGGGTGTCCAAATCCGGGTTCTGGGTTCCGGGTCGCGGGTTTAATGACCCGACACCCGGAACCCGGTACCCGATTGTGGTAACCGGGTTAAACGGATTCGGGTAGTTCTGTTGGAGACAGAACGATGACGGCGTGCCTGAGAGTTCCTGCGTTTCAGCTACTTCCGTCATACCTGCATTCACCCACGCCGTGTACCATAGCGATGCAAGATCATGTGTGGCATCCTGCAAGACCTCCTGCGTCAGTCGCCCGGTTCGTGCCCACAAGGCGGCATAATACGATTGAGGGGCGATGCCGCTTCCGTTCCATCCTGAAGCCGTGCGGGCGACGTTATCTGCCTGCAGAATCGAATCTACGCACGTATTCGAGTGGAGTGCCACGCTCAGCGCAAGCCCGTAGACATCGTTGACATACCTCACGCTGTCCGGATGATCCGAAAGCGAGGAGATGTATTGCCCGATCATTGAGGTTTCATACCGCCAATGAATGCCGCCATTTCCTGTGAGTTGCCCGTCGTAGTTCACCGTACAATGGAGAGGTTGGTAAGCGTCGCCAATGTAGTGTCCGAGATCGGCAGCCGACTGGTAGGCTTTGCTCCAATCTGCACGGCTGAATTGGACGGTCAGCGAATCGACCGTGGTAACGATCGTCCACGGAAGGATGCCGTAGGACTCCACGGATGACCAGCCATATTGCGCGATCACCACCGACATATCGGCCGGCAAGTGTCGGAAGTCCGCGTAGGATTCGAGATCAATGTAGTGTTTTGGTTCCTCGGAAGGGTCGGAAGATTTCCTGCTGTCCGCATCGGTCGCATGATTTGTCAGAAACGTCTGTTGTGCCGCGAGTTGCGACAGAGCGGAAGGAAGATGTTGAGCGGCGTTCTGATTGATAAACCTGTGGGCAAGACTCCCCCAGCTCCAGGCTTCCGCGGCAGCAAGCACAGTGATTGCCAGAAGGAGAACCCCATATTCGCGCCGAGCCATATTCTTCCTTACTCTTTTTTTAATATACCGAGAGTGAAGAGTCAATGCAATCCGGTTGACTATGTGATGACCGCGATGTATCATGATGTGCAGATCCGCTTGCACCATGTCACCCATCTCTGAAATTCAATCTGCCTCGATCCGGGTGACCCACGGGTTCAGGATCACTCATTCAATGAATGAAGAACTAAGAATTCAGCATTCGCAATTGTTCGGAGGTCTTGATGGCACAGCACTCGTGGGTCCGTGAATTGCCGGCATCCATTACGGTGTGCGATACGGAGGGGGTTATTACGGAGATGAACGATCGCGCATGCGCGTCGTTTGCGGACGATGGTGGAGCGGCGCTCATTGGCACGAATGTGCTCAACTGTCATCCGGAGCCCGCCCGGACGTCGCTCGAGCATCTATTGAAGACAGGAACTTCAAACTGCTACACGATTGAAAAACAGGGGAAGAAGAAACTGATCTTCCAGTCACCCTGGTATGAACAAGGCGAGTATCGGGGGCTGGTGGAAATTTCGATTCCGCTTCCTGACGAGTTGCCGCATTTTGTGAGGGATAAGAAGACCTCATGAAACAGCTCACCCCGCACTCCGCCCTTTCGCTTATTTCATCATGACCTGTCTCCAGCCGGCAGGCCACCATGTCAAACCTCACTCTTTCCACAAAACAATGCACACACGTATCCTTTGTATGGCTCTCATCGTGATGACACAATCGCTTTTCGCTTCCGTGCGCACCGTGTCATGCCTCGATGCCGGATGGCGCTTCAGACAGGGAGAAGTAGTCAATGGAGAGAACCCGCAGTGTGATGACAACACATGGGTAACAGTTTCGCTTCCACACAATTGGGGGTGGGAGCAGGCGCAGCAAGGAAAGGGGGAACACCGCGGCCCCGGATGGTACCGGCGGACATTTGACGTTGGGCCTCCGCAAACTGGCAGAAGGTATTTCCTNNGCATTCGGAGCCTTTTGTTACGAGATCACACAGCACCTTGCATCGAGTGGGAACAATATTCTCGCTGTGCGCGCTAGCAACGCGCCTGAAAGCGACATCGGACCCATCAGCGGCGACTTCAATATTTTCGGCGGGCTCTACCGGCACGTGAGCGTCATTGAGACTAACGAGATCTGCTTCACGCTCACGGATCATGCATCCCCGGGCGTCACGTGGCGCCCCACAACTGTCACCGACGATTATGCCGATCTTGATGTCGTTGCCTGGGTCTCCAATTGCACCGCGCGGACAGAACATCTTACGATGATTGCAGCGGTCTTCGATGCGCAGGGGCACCGCACAGCAACGATTGAGGCGCCGATCACGGTTGTTCCCAACACCACTGCCCCCTTCGCATCACGCATCCGGATTTCTCATCCCCACCTCTGGAATGGCCGCAAGGATCCCTATCTGTACAAAGCCGTTGTGGAGCTACGGTCGGCAAACGGAGAGCTGCGTGATGACGTCGAGCAACCGCTCGGGCTCCGCTCGTTCCGCGTGGACCCCGACAAGGGATTCTTTCTTAATGGAAANNACAAAGGCTGGGCGATTTCCGAAGCGGATATGCGGGAAGATCTCCGTCTCATCACAGAAATCGGTGCAACGGTTGTTCGGTGCGCACATTATCAGCATAGTGACTATTTCTACCACCTGTGTGACTCGGCGGGGATTCTTGTCTGGGCGGAACTTGCTCAGGTGAACGAGATCGGCACAGATCCCCGGTATGCGGAGACCGCGCGCAGCCAATTGCTTGACCTGATACGACAGAACACCAATCATCCATCCATTTTTGCCTGGAGCCTTTTTAACGAGCTCTGGCCCGGAAGGCCCGATCCGCATCGCCTCGTAGAAGACCTCCACCTCCTCGCAAACAGCGAAGATCCCTCCCGTCCGACGATCGCAGCAACGTCGACCGAACAGCTCCCGCAAATGAACAGGATCCCCGACCTGCTCGGGTGGAACATCTACCCGGGATGGTATCCCGGGTGGGGGACGAAAGACGACTTCGGCTCTCTTCTCGACCGGGGACGCCTGATGAGCAAGCATGGCGGATTATGCATCAGCGAATACGGGGCAGGCGCCAATACAGAACATCATGAACCTCACCCGCAACAGCCAAAGACCGACGGTCAATGGCATCCGGAGGAATGGCAGGCACTGGTTCATGAAGCAGGCTGGGCGGCGATGAAATCGCGACCCTTTGTCTGGGGAACATTTGTGTGGGTGATGTTCGATTTCACAAGCGCCAACCGTAATGAGGGCGCGATTCCGGGACGCAATGACAAAGGACTGGTCACCTACGATCGCAAGACGAAGAAGGACGCCTTCTACTTCTACAAGGCACAATGGTCCGAAGAGCCGGTGGTGTATATCACCGGCCGGCGGTTCGCCGATCGCACGGACACTCTCACGGATGTGAAGGTGTATTCCAACACCGGGAGCGCTGAGCTTCTCGTAAACGGCCTATCACGCGGATCGCGATCGGATGATGGGACCCATATCTTCATCTGGAAGGATATCGCGCTCATCTCCGGCAGCAACCGCATCGAAGCTCGCGGACGTCACAACAACGTCGAGGTGGCAGACAGTTGTTCATGGACTCTGAAGGGTCGCTAGGAAACATGCAAGGGGCGGGGAAAATCAACAGCCAGAGGGTGGTTTGAACATATCAAATCACCCACAAAAGGCCGATGACCACAGTATTCATGTACATCCCAAAGGGCAACGGACGATCGGAGGAAGCATACCGAAACCTGTAGATCCCCCGCACATCCAGGTGCTCGATAATCCGGTGCCTGTATTCGCACTCACCAAGAATGGCAACATTGCCCCATAAGAATTCCAGTTTGCCCTGCGTGGCGGCGTTCAGAAAATTCTTTTGGACCTCGGCGTTCCTGTTATTAAAATAGTGCCCGTTTCCAGGGCGTGATACTAGTTGAGCCAGTGGCGCGGCGAGCTGAAAGGAGATACTTCTCTCCCCGCCCAGAGAGTATTCTCCACGGAGACGGAAGTCCACTGCATGAGCCCAGTACCACGATTGGTCATACGTTGTAACATTGTAAAGTTTGTCGGTCGCGTTGAAATCGGTGTAGGTGACAAACGTCGAAAGGCCTGCTCCAAGAGACACCGCGAGAGGGTTGCCTCCGATGTTCCACGTGTCCACAACATGGGTATACGCATAGGAAAAATACCCGACGTAAGCGAAGACATCCCGCGGCTGGATGTCAGAGTCGAGGCGACCGCTGCCATAGGAAGCTTCAATAGCATGCCTGTTCGTCAACGTCTTCGATTCATAAGAGATTCCGACAGCGTAGAAAGTATTGGAGAAGATCATGGGAGAGAGATATTCGTCTTTCTGGTGAACATCGTTGAATCCGACAACTACTCCAAAACTATGACGGCAAGAGTCGATCGCAGCGGCCGACAGACTGTCTTGCTGTCCGCGAGATGTCGAGGGCGTGAGAAGTCCTAGTGATACCGCCCCGATGATAATTGTTGCGGCTGTGTTCATGAAGCTTGCTTTGTGATTTCAGCGTCCGGAACGGCGAAAGTCAATCAAACGTCCCACTGCCGGTTCGATCGGATCCACAGTGACACCGGGACCCTGGTTTGTTGCGACAATAACCCCCCATCGTTGCACGGGAGCGACGCATGCAGTGGAGTAATTGAATGTGTTGCTCCCGCTGTGCTCGAGATACTTGCCTCCTGCCCATGCTTGGTCTGACGTCATCCAACCAAAGGCGTAGAACCATCCCCCGCCCATCGGCGTTGCAGCAGTGGTCAGCGTCTTCGCCGTCTCCGACCGCAGAAGCGTCTGCTGTCCGTTCTCTGCCAGGATGACCCAACGGATAAACTTGGCCCAATCAACGATCGACATATGAAGTCGGCCCGATGGGCTGTACAATGGTGGATTGTCCGCATCGGGGGTTGGTTCTATCGGCGCATGACTGGAGGTGTGTTGAAGCGGTTGATCCTCAAGACCCGGTGTACCCATCGGACCAAAACCAGCCGTGGTTATACCGAGCGGCTGCAAGACGCGTTCTATCAGTAGTTCTTCATACGGACGGTTGGCCACCTTCTCCGCAATAGCTCCTGCGATCGCAATCCCCAGATTACTGTACAGATACGAACCACGTTGGGTGGCTGGTGNNGCTGTGTGAGGGCCCACGCGACGACCTCGGCCCGCTGTTCGCGCGGTGTTGCAGTGAGCAGTGTCAGAGACGGGTCGCGCATGAAACCTGAACTGTGCGAGAGCAGATTCCGCAACGTGACGTCCCTGTACTCAGGCCGCATTGAGCCTGCATATTCAGGAAAGAATGAGGGAAGTGTAGAATCCCAGTTCACTCGCCCCTCGTCTACCAGCGTCCCAAGCAGCACAGCTGTGAACGCTTTAGTATTCGAACCCAGATGGAAGCGATCGCTATTTGTGACATTCGCGTGACCGCCATAACGCCGGCAGCCCACCGCCTGGGCATCAACGATGCCCTTATCAGTGATAATGGCGCCGGCAAGGGCGGGGAGGTCAAGTGCAAACCTGAGCGAATCTAGAACTGTAGCCAGACTTGATGAGTGGACCGTCGGCGGCGGTACTGCAGGTAAGTTGGCGTCGAGAAGCAGATTTTCGCAGGACATCACAGCAAGTGCACACAGACCGAGAAGAAATATTCGATATTTCTTCATTTGTACGTCACTTACCGGCAGCGGAAGTCCATCGTATGACACCGACATACCGGGGGACGCGGCGTTTGTAGTCCAGCCATTGCTGCCCGAACCTCTGTTCCAGGAAAGCTTCTTCCCTCGTGATGATCCAGTGATGAATTCCCATCGTGGCGATAGTCAGAAGAATATTCACGATATGTGGAGCGTACAGGCACGACCCTGCACAGGCAATGAACCCCCCAAGATACAACGGGTTCCGTGTGAAGCGATAGATCCCTCCTGTTTTGAGTTGCGTGTCCTGTTCAGGAAGGCCGACAGAGATCGAGCGTCCAAGCGAGACGAAGCCCGGAAGCACGAGCAACAGTCCGGCCGCTCCCAGCACAGCACCGATTCTGCTTGTAAGAATGCTGTCAAAGAGCAACGTGGCGGAAAACCGCTCCTTCACAAGAAAGAAACAGACCGAGCCTGCCATTGCAGCCTTCCCAAGTATGAGAATGGGAGCAGGGATTGGACTCCTACCTATTGGATCCATGTGTATTCACCTCCGGCAAGCACGATTCTGCGTAGTTGAGCTTTCATTCGTTCACTTTCCTTGCTATCTAGATCGCCTCAATGTACGCAGGCATGATGGTTAGAGTTGCAGAGCCTGTGTCTCTATATAATGATACTCGGCGCCTGTCCCCTTTCTTGTGTCACACCTACTCAATGAACATACAAAGTAGGTGCATAAGCAACCCTCTTCCCCGTCACCTACTCCCTCACAAACGGCTCTGTCAATTCTGAGTCGTATTATGCGCACATCAAGCAGTTCACGGACGAAGTACTTGACCAGGCCACCGCCACGCTTTCTGAGATCGTGACAGAATTCAAAAGTTACGTGGAGGCGTTCCAGCTGGAGGAACTGCGCAGTGCATGCTGCTTGACTACTCCGGCTGCCACAAACACTGGCGTACAACCGGAGTGCCCACGAAAATGAATGTCCGGAAACTGAAAAGAGTGCTCCCGGGATAAGAGATATACACCAGGGGGACACGTTCAACGCGGAACAGCTTTAATTGAAGATCTTCGTGTGCCCCCAACGGGACATGAGCACAAAGTGTCGAGACGCGGAGGCTGCTGCTGGTGAGAAAAGGGACCGCCTGGCTTGAACCATTTTGACCTGTTAGCTGTTATGAGTCTATTCTCAGGAACCACGGTGTCTACACCTGAAATTCCTGCAACGTGATGTCACACTCCGCTTGACAAAGTGGATGTGCCATTGACTCAAACGCTTCCGCGAACTGTTTTGTTCGAATCTTCTACAACCTGCTGAGGCTAGCCGTGCGACGAATTCCTGGTGGTTTCCTATGCGTGATGTTGATCGCGTATGCCATTCTCCCGTCCCAGATGCAAGCGCAGGTGCCCCCCACGGATTTCTCGTTTAGCGCCACAGCCGGTGGCACCGGTCGGTGGCGACAACAGGAGCGTATCACTATCGATAGCGCGCGAAACGTCAGGTTCGTCCGCTACGAAAATGCCGTCGACGGCGCGACCCTTGCTGATACCTCGTTCATCATCGGTTCCACGGAATTCCAGAACCTCTGGAACTCCATTGTTGCCAATGGCTTCACTGGCCTCAACAGCCGGTATGCCGATACGACTGTTCAGGGCGGGGGGCTTGTCATCGTTTCCGTACGGGCGAATGGCTCCGCCCATCAGGTTATGCTTCTGAACGCATCGCAGAACGGGGTGCAGTCGATCCTCGACGATCTCAATTCCGCCCTTCCTGCCACAGCCCGGCTTCACTATACACCCCCTTCGCTGTTCAATATCGTGCCGGCAGACCCATGCGCTCCTCCGCCGGGACTTTCCATCACGCCGCAGAACATCGCTCCTGGCTCCCTGGCGGCAAAGAAAGGCGGAGGTCGCAGCGTCACCCCAACGATCGCCCATGGAAATTCAGTCGTCGGCTCTCACCCCGGAACTGTGGTTGCCTACACCGCTCCGTTGGATCGGGTTGTCCAGCAGGGGAAGGCAAAGTTCACAAGCAAAGGAGCATACAACGGGGACGCGGTCTCCATCTCGATTGACAATTCCAACCCCCTGCCGCAGCCTTCCATTGAAATTCAGCTGTACCTCGAATTCTGGGGACCGGAGGCGAGCCCGGCGATCATCCAGAACATCGTCAATGACATCCAACAGAAGTGGGCGGGGGCGAAACAGTCGGACGGGACTCCTGTTCATCTTTCGGTTATCAGCAGGTTGAATCCCGATGCCACCAGCCCGCCGGGCACACCAGGATTCCATCAAATCCAACTTGTTGCTCCCGACGCGGTTCGTTCCTCAGTGTCAGGAGGCAGCAAAGTGTTCGGTATCAACTATGGCACGGCCAGTGGAACATGGGAAACATTTCAGAAGCCCGGGATATACGCGCATGAAGTCGGACATCTGATGGGGTTGCCTGACCAGTATGATGACTGGGTAAAACAACCCGATGGGAGCTGGGTCAGTGATACGGAAGGCCTGATGTACTCCAACACCGCGGATTTTGCGCAGTACGCCGCAACACGCGAGCCCGGCCGCACGGCAAATTCAATCGCGAAGTACCTGGCCAACAAGGACCTTTATTCCGTCGCGAAGGCAGGCCATGAGAATGATCTGATGGCGGACAATCTAAAACCGCTCCTCCAATCCGACATCGACAAGATCACCTCCAATCCCGGCCTTCTCGTGAACATCCCGAGCGGTGACGTGCTTGCCAACAGGAATTCCAGCGCCCAGAACCTCGTCGTGACGCATTCTGATGATCTGTTTGTTCCGCCCGGCGGAAAACGGACGCTCAACGGGATCTTTGCCTCGTGCATTGACGGCCACAAACTTCAGCCCTCAACGGGCGATGTGTTCGACCTTGTCCCTTCTCTCACCTCGTGGGGTGGATATGGCGCGGCCGCCCAATTGCAGTCGCTTGTGAGCTACATCGACACGAGCCGGCTGTACTGCGGGCTTACAAATGACGCTCAGAAGGCCATCTGGAGGTTGACCGACAATGAACCGGCAACTGCCGCCGAACAGGCGGTTCTTCTCGGGGCCGGTCTCACTCCGGGGACCTCGTTCATCGATTTTCCTCATCTGACCGGGGCGCAACGCTCCGATACCACGGCGGTCCTCCTCGTTCCGAATGAGCTGTTCTCCGGCAGAATCACCCCCAGATTTCTGACGGGGTCTATCGGCACCCCGGCCACGTTCCGGGGCACGGTCAGCAGCCCGTCGGCGACAGGATTTTCCAGCTCGTTCACATGGTTGCTCACCGGGCCCGGGAGCGGCTCGATCGTTCCTACGTCTGCCGGGGACAGCACGGCATTCACACCGGTCAAGACCGGTCTGTATGAGCTCGGGCTCAACGTGTCAGTGACAGATTCTTCGTCAGGAGTTCGGAAATTTCCCGGGAAGCAAAAGGGGTATCTGGTGGTCCCTGACGCGTTCACGGAGACCTTTGATCATTCGAACCTGACGGATCGGTTTCCGTGGAAGACTTACGGTGAGGCGCCGTGGATAATCTCCTCCGCGCAATCTGTCACCGGCGGGTATTCGGTGGAAGGAGGAGGGTTCGCGAGCGACGTTATCAACACGCTCACATCCACCCTCGAGATGCATGTCTCGCTTGCGGCCGATAGCATTGTCACGTTTTTCGTCAAGTCCGCGTCGGCAAATATCGCGGATGGCGTCGCCTTTTCCATTGACAGCGTGCTGATGTCCTACACGAGCGGCTATACCGACTGGGCGTTGGAGCGGGATTTCCTCCCGGCAGGCACGCATACGCTCCAGTGGACGGTGTCGCAGCTTACCGATGCACCAGGGAAATTCTGGATCGACAACATCTTCTTCCCCTCAAAGTCCGTTGTGACGGAAGTCGCCGGACATCAGGATATGCCCGGCGAGTTCGCGCTCTTGCAGAACTACCCCAACCCCTTCAACCCGAGCACGACCATCAAGTACGAGTTGCCAACGCCCTCGGAGGTGAGAATGAGCGTGTATGACATCCTTGGTCGCGAGGTGTCCGTGTTAGTGAATGAGAGGCAGCAGGCGGGGTATCACGAGGTGAAGTTTGATGGGAATGGACTATCGAGCGG
>PMMO01000049.1 GCA_003162215.1 Ignavibacteriota bacterium | reverse complement strand
GTCCCGCGTTGCGGGACTCGCAAAGACGGCCGTCCCACCCACTGGTCGCCTCGGGAGAGAGGATGTGCGATAGGTGTTACACTCCTGCTGTTGAGTCTGATTTTTGCTCTTTCTCCCGCTTTCGCCCAGGAGGATTTCCCGCATCCCGAGCTCTCCTGGCACACGATCGACAGCGAGCACTTCCTCGTGCACTATCATGATGGGGCGGAGCGGACCGCACGGGTGGTGTCCAAAATCGCAGAAGAAATCTTCGGGCCTGTGACAACATTCTACGATCACAAACCCGATCAAAAAGTCTCGCTGATCATTAAAGACTACGATGACATTTCCAACGGCGCGGCGTATTTCTACGACAACAAGATCGACATCTTCGCGCCGAGCATGGATTTCGAGCTCCGCGGAACGCACAACTGGCTCCGAAACGTCATTACACACGAATTCACACACATCGTGCAGATCCAGACCTCGATGAAGTTCGGCAGGCGGATGCCTGCGCTGTATCTGCAGTGGTTGAACTACGAAGCCGAGCGCCGGGTGGATGTGCTCTACGGGTATCCCAATGTCGTTGCTTCGTACCCGTTGTCCGGTTTTGTCGTTCCTGCCTGGTTTGCTGAAGGTGTTGCACAGTATAATCATCCGGATCTGGCGTACGACCTCTGGGACACGCACCGTGACATGATCCTCCGTTCGTATGCCCTTGACGGAAATATGCTGACCTGGGAACAGATGGGGGTGTTCGGGAAAACCAGTCTCGGCAATGAATCGTCGTACAACTCCGGCTTTGCATTTGTCGGCTACATCGCGCACAACTACGGGGTGGACAAGCTCCGGGAGATTTCGCGCAACCTCGCCTCGCTCACCGAAATGACAATCGACGGCGCCATTGAGCGTGCTGTCGGGAAGAGCGGAAGGCAGATCTATGACGAGTGGCAGGCGGCAGTCCGGCAGGACTACGCGACCCGTGTGGCGCCGATCAAGACCTCACTGCAGCAGGGACACCCCCTCGAAGTGGAAGAAGAACTGATGACCCCCGGGGCGGGGGAGCAGCAGAAGTTGGAAGGGATGTTCCTCCCGCGTGAGAACGCGCCCGTGCAGCCGCTGCCTGCAACGCTGGGCTTCGCGAATCTCTATCCGGTGTTTTCTCCCGACGGTACGTCGCTTGCATATACAAGCGCGAAGAATGGCGACTATTTCGTGCTCTCCTCATTGTATGTGTACGACGTCGCTTCGAAAAAGGAAAAGCTGGTGCAGACCGGGGTGCGCACCGCTCCCGCCTGGTCGCCGGACGGCACAAAGCTCTACTACGGTCGCGCGACGAGGGACAATCCTCACTGGTCCTATCAGTTCGACATCTTTGAGTACGATCTGAAAACGGAGAACGACTNNCGCGTCACGTCCGGCAAACGCGCAATCAATCCGACCGTCTCCCCCGATGGCAAATCTCTGGCGTTTGTCACGAACCATGATGGGACTTCCAACCTCGCCATCACCAACATTGATGGCAGCGGCTACAGGCAGGTGACGCCGTATGCCAACGGCGAGCAGGTGTATAACCCCTGCTGGAGTCCCAACGGCGATCGGATCCTGTTCGACTATTCTGTGCGTGATGGGCGGGATATCGCCTGGGTCCGTCCGGATGGCACCGATCTGGAATTCTTGATCACGGGCGATGATGATTCGCGGGCGGCTCGATTCACGGAAGGAGCCTCAAAGTTTGTATTCAGTTCAGATCGAACCGGCATCTTTAATATCTATGAGTATGATCTGACCACCCGGCAGGTGCGGCAACTCACGAATGTCCTCGGCGGAGCGTTCTACCCGACTACGAATTCCAGCGGCACTCTGGCGTACGCGGCATATACATCCGGCGGCTACAAGATCTATGCGCTTGATCATCCCCAGCCGTTGTCCGACAATGGCCCGAAGTATGTGCTGCAGTCCACTGTGGCTGCGGGCAAATCTCCGGAACTCGCCATGGTCGGCAGCCCGGCGTGGGAAGGATCAACTCTGCAGAGTCTGCGCAACTACGATGATCTCCAGCTTACACCGCTCGAGCAGAAGCCCTACAAACCGGTCTTTGGCAGCATGATGTTTGTTCCTGTGATCAGAGTGGACAACTACAATCCCAAGAGCAAGGGAATTGACATCATCAAAGTGGGACTGCTTGCTTTCTCAAATGATGTGCTGGAGAAAACCGGCATTTTTGCCGGGGCGACGATCAATAGGCAGTTGGAGAGGGATCTTTTCTTCCAGTTTACCTATCGCGGGCGCATACCGTTGTTGTATCAACTCGGTTTCGAACCCACGGCATCAGCGGAACTCTACAACATTACCCGGAAGACCGACAACGTCATTAAGATCAATGATGAAACCATTCCTGTCGAAGTTGGATATGATCTGCTGGAGTTCGATTTTGCACTCCGTCAACCCATCTTTTCGCAATACGTCGACGGTGAGTTCCGATTTGCGCACAGTCGCTACACGTCAGCCATTGGCTCATTCATTAACCCATTCGATAACCAGCTGATCGGCAGTTCGAGCGATCTCTACCTGATTGCCAATGATCTGTCATTGACGTTTAGCCTAGATGCCATTGTGCCTGCTCGTACCCAGGACATAAACCCCGTAGGGCGCCGCATTCGTCTTCGTCTCGACCGTGAACTGAACAAATTCATCGGCGATTCGGCGAATTACGAGGTCACCTCAACAGGTCTGCATCCTATTTACGACAACGTGAATTTCACGCGTGTGGAACTCAGTTGGAAGGAGTACCTTCCGTCCATTTTTCCGAATCATACGCTCATCGTCAAATTGCGTGGCGGTTCGATTCTTGGACCTCCGATTGATGAGTTCTTCAATTTCTATGCGGGCGGATTGATCGGGATGAAGGGGTATCCCTTCTATGCGCTCGGCGGCAATGAGATGGCTTCTGCCGGCCTGGAGTATCGCTTTCCGCTTGTTCATAATATCGACCTGAGGATTGCACAGCTGTACTTTGACAAGCTCTATGCATCGGTGTATGCCGATGCCGGGAATGCGTGGACGGATTACTCACCGCGTCTCAAGGATTTCAAAACTGATGCCGGAGTGGAGATTCGCCTCGAAGCATTTTCGTATTATTCCTATCCGACACGGATATTCTTCAATGCGGCATATGGCTTCAACCAGTTTGACCACTTTATCCGCAGCCGCGAACAGACCGTGACCTACGGCAAGGAGTGGCGGTTCTATTTCGGAATCTTGTTCGGATTTGACTTTGACTAGGAGGCGACCAGAATGATGCGCTCGATGCAGCGGCACACACGGATATCTGTTCCCATCATCTCTTTCGCACTGGGATGCGCACTCCTGATGTCCAGCGGAAACGCTTTGGCGGGTGACGGGCAGGAACACACAGGACTGACAGGCAACCTGCGCGTTGACCTGTTCGGGCTGAAGGATCTTGGCCCCGGTCCCCAGCTTCAACAAGAACAGGCACCGCTGGCAATGCCATCGCACAGGTCACCCTGGCTCGCCGCCGGCATGTCGGCACTTATTCCGGGAGCAGGGCAGATCTACACGGAGAGCTACTGGGAGGCGGCGCTGTTTATCGCGGTGGATGCTGCTGCGTGGATCGTCGCCTACAAGTACGATGAAAAGGGAGACAAGCAGACTGACATGTTTCAGAACTTTGCCAATGCGAACTGGAGCGTGGTGAAGTACGCCGAGTATACTCAGACGAACCTTGCCCAACCANNGGTGTACAACTGGCGAAAACCCGGAACTGAAGGGATGGATCCGTTCGACCGGCCATGGACTCAAGTGAACTGGGATGTGATAAATCAGATGGAGCGTGACATTGCCGGCTACTATTCACACACGCTGCCGCCGTACAACGAACAGCAGTACTACGAACTCATCGGCAAGTATCCGCAGTTCAGTCAGGGGTGGAGAGACGCAGATCCGACTATAGGATCGGATTATGAGTCGATCAAGGCACATTTGAGTCCCATGTTCTTGGGGTACGCCGTCGAGCGAGGGAAGGCAAATGACTACTATACGTCTGCAGTAAGCTGGGTCACGGTTGCTCTTGTGAATCACTTGCTCAGTGCCGCTGATGGCGCATGGTCCGCCTTGCGATACAACAAAGCGCAGGCGTCTGCCAGCATGCGGCTTGTGCCGGCCGGCGATCACTACGCATGGATGGGAATGTTCAGTGTGAGCGTGGGGTTGTAGAGTGGTGATGATGGTGATGAAGAGGTCGTGCCAAGGAGTCTGACAAAAAGGGTTCCACCCAGCCTCTAGACCCCAGCCCCAAGACCCTAAACCCCGCTTCTGAGCCTATTTCGGCACGCGCAACGTTACCACCACTGCGGCGGCAAAGAAAAGCATGTTCGCCGACCAGGCCGTCAGCAACGGGTGAATGTCCCCATTGTAGCCGAACACTTCACTGACCTTCATGAAAATCAGGTAGATGAAGCAGACAAGAAGCGAGATTCCCAGTTGAACGCCGATCCCGCCGCGCCGTCGGATGGACGCAAAGGGTACACCGAACAACACGACGATAAACGTCGCAAAGGGGTACGAGATTTTGCTGTAGAAGTCGACAAGCCAGCGGGAGGCATCCTGGCCGGCGCGTTGCTGATTCTGGATGAACTCTTTCAAATCGTAATAGCTCATCTCGTCCGGTTTCTCCTGCTTCTTGCGCAGATCTTCCGGATCAAAATGCAATACACCGGCCGGTTGTGTGATGAAGCTCTCCATCGTTTCGCGACCCTGCGTGAACCATCGGCGCGTGCCATTCTGCAGAAGCCATTGATGCTGTGAGGAGTCCCACACCATGGTGACCGCATCTACGCGTGCCAGCAGCACGGTGGGGTCAGACACGTCGAAATCCTGGATGCTGACGCGGGAAGCGACATTCCGCGAATCATCAAAATAGCCGAGCGACAGGATCTTTGTCGGCGTGTCCTGAATATAGATGTTTGCGCCCGACGCATTGACAACGTCTTTGTGCAGATAGACCCGCTCAATGGTGAATTTCTTCTTGTTGGCGAGTGGGACAACCCAGCCATTGAAATAGACCGAGAGCACGCTGATTACCATGGCCACGGCAAGGAACGGCAGCATCAGCCGGTAGAGACTGACGCCGCTGGATTTAAGAGCAGTCCATTCACTCTGTGTTGTAAGCCGGGCCGTGACGAAGAGACTGGCGAGGAGCATCGCGACCGGAATGATGAGCTTGATGATTTCCGGCACAAAGTAGAAGTAATAGAGCAGAATGATGTCCCACGTTGCCTGGCGGTCGATGAAATCGTCCAGCTTCTCCATCGTGTCAATCACCAGAAAGACCACCAGCACAGCCAGCAGCGCAAATGCTGCAGTGGAGAGAAATTGCCGGATGATATAACGGTCGATGAGTTTCANNAAGGATGTTCGCGATCCACATTCCCCAGAAAGGAGAGAGGATTGCGCGATCGGCGAGCTTCTCTCCTCCGATCAGGCATGCCCAGTACACCACGAAAAAACCAAGGCTGAGTGTTGCGGCAATGCCAAAGCCGCCCCGGCGGCTCATGACCCCGAGGGGAAGACCGATCAGAACAAAGACAATGCAGGCCGTCGGGATGGAGTATTTCTTGTGAATTTCCACCCAGTACTGATCGGACTGGCGCTCCAGCGCTTCAACGCGGAAGAGCGCGGTCGTTACGTTCGCGCCCAGGTTGCGCGCTCTGATCAGCGTTGTCTGCGATTCAGCGGCACCGGGAATGCCTCCGGTGGCAGGTGTCCCGCTCCAGCGGCCGTTTGCCACGGTCTTCATTTCGCCAGCGATGGTCGCCGCGAGCTCCTCCTCAAGAGCACGGTGCGCCCGTTCGAGGCTGTCCGCTACGCTGAGCATTTCCGGCGCACCCATTTCGCGATCACCGCGGGAAAACGCAGACGCCTGTGACCGTTCGAAGTCGAACCCCTCGACATTCATCGCAATGCGATGCCGGATGAAACGGATCTTGCGATAGCTGTTCATTTCCTGGAGATTGAGTTCGTGGATTTCTCCATTCTCCAGATACATGAGGATCTTACGATAGTCCGGCGAGAACGAAATAGTCCCGCGCTCTGCAGTGATCACGACGTTCATCGTCGGATTGGAGTAATCGTACAGCGTCACGCCTTCGAGATCATTGCCGGCTTCCGAAGCCTTCTTGACCAGCAGGCTGTACCCCGAAATGTCCTGTGAGAACACCCCGTCGACAAGGGCTATTGTCGGTTTCTTTCTGCGGATGTCGGTGGTGAGAGCCTTCAAACGGTGGTTGGATTCCGGCAGGACGTGGTTGTTGAACCAGATCATGATGGCGCACACAACGATGCCGGCGAACAGCACAGGCACCATCATGCGGTAGATGCCGACGCCACCGGCTTTCATCGCGGTGATTTCATTCCTCGATGACAGATCGCCGAACGCCATGAGGGTCGCAACAAGGACCGACATCGGCACGGCAAGGACCAGCATCCAGGCGAGGTTAAGCGCGATAAGCTCAATGATCACCCAGGGGGTCAAGCCTTTTCCCACGAGCTGGTCGATAAACTTCATGACGAACTGAAGCAGGAAGATAAACATGAGGGTCACGATCGAAAAGACGAACGGACCGACATGGGCGCGAAGGATGTACCGCGATAAGAGCATGACGGTCATAATATAGTTGAGGTGCACCGTTTTTCCAAACTGCTTGCGTTTTTCAAAGCTTTTGGGTATCATTTCTCACTGCATTTGAAAAGGAGTCCAATATCGATTTTGTTTGATACAAGGTGTGCGCGAGGGTGGTGCTGCCGGTAGATAGTGTGCAAACCTTGCGAGAATCGAATTGAACTCCTTGCTGCCCAAATACGCAACATACCGCTTGCCTGTTCGATCCCGAATCCTGTGGGTGGTTGCTGGTTGCGCCTTCGCTCTTCTTCTGAGTGCAGGAGTCTTTGCATTGGCCGGCGCCCCGCCAGAACAACAGGTGACGACCCCGCCGCAGGGGCTCCCGTCGTTGCAGGACACGACGAAGAAGACACAATTCCTTTTTCCGGGTCAGCAGGACACTTCAAAGAGCCGCATCACCAAGTACCTCAGCGCAGCAGACAGTCTGCGTGCCATTGCACGGGAGGACAGCCTGCGCCGTGACTCCCTCAAGACGCGCACGATGACGATCGACAGCACGTACGTGGTGTGTCTGGATTCTTCGGCGCGTCTCGAACAATGGAGTGACTACCGCCACGAATCCAGGCAGGTGGAGTACTTCCCGCACCGGACCTATCCGCTGTTTGGTACGCGTAAGCTGTCCAGCTTCCGACGCGATGTAGGCATCGATTCGGCCGGTGCGGACGTCTCTTTCCGCGAGACCGTCGGCGGTGAGAACATCCGCGTCCCCGTCAATCTTTCGCTCAAGGAGTACATCCGTCTCCGGCAGAAAGCAGAGGTCCGGAAACTTATGGCGGACGAGGCGCGTCGGCCGAAAGCCCTTATTGTAAAGAATGACCTCGGGGAATTGCTGAGCAACATCACGCAAATCACGATCCCCGTCCCGCCCAATCCTCTCTTCAGCATCTTCGGTAAGAATGAGATCAAACTGAATATCAGCGGCGCGGTGGATATCAAGGCGGGATTCCGGAATACGAAAACCGATCAGACCACGCTCTCCAGCCTTGACCAGAGCCGGAATGAACCGGATTTCAGTCAGGACGTTCAGGTGAACGTCAACGGCACCATTGGCGATAAGCTGAATATTCTGGCCGACTGGAACACGCAGCGCACGTTCGAGTATGAAAATCAGCTGAAGATCAAATACACCGGCTATGACGATGAAGTCGTGCAGAGCGTCGAAGCCGGGAACGTCTCCCTGCAGACGCCCTCCGCATTCATAGGCAGCAGCCAGGCACTGTTCGGTGTAAAAGCGAAATTCCAGATGGGTCCTCTGATGCTGACTACAGTTGCATCGCAGAAGAAGGGGCAGATCAAGGAAGTTGCCGTTTCGGGCGGCGCAAAGGAACAAACCTTTGAGATGCGCGCCTATGAATATGCAACGAACCACTTCTTTGTCGACACAACGTACAAGAGCGGGTACGAACCATACTATAACAACGAGCCCCCGGTGGTCAACAGCAATACCCAGATCGTCGAAGAAGAAGTCTGGGTGCAGCGGCAGGGGGGCATCCCCGATCCCAACGAGCGCCAGGGCGTCGCGTTCATTACCCTGCCGCCCATCGGTACCTCCGGCTATGGCGAAACGCTTCGCAATGCGGTAGACGATCCGGGGAAGATCGAAACCGGTCCCTTCATCAAACTCGACCGGTCACAATACGAATTAGATGGTGACGGATATCTCGGCGTCCTCTCGCTGAATGCCAACGTCGGCGATCAACAAATCTTGGCCATCGCCTATCGTACCTTTGCGGGCAACCAGACCGGCGAGTTTACCCGCGACCTCGGAACGGATACTACCGCCCTCAATCGTCGCCTGATTCTCAAAATGGTCAAGCCGAAGAATCTCATCTCCAACGGGACCACGTATCCGATCGCCTGGAACCAGCTGCTCAAGAATATCTATCCGATCCAGGGGATCGGACGGAATGTGAAGAAGACGGGGTTCTCGTTGGATATTGTCAGAAGGATCCCCGGCGGCGAGGATCAAAACAGTATTCTCAATGAACCGTTGTTGCGCGTGTTTGGCGTCGACAAGTACAACAGTGATGATACTCCTGCGCCGAGTGGCGACGGACAGTTTGACTATCGTCCCGGCCGAACAATCAACCAGGCGCGTGCCGAGATCATTTTCCCGACCTTGCGTCCGTTTGACAGGGGCGTGAAGGCATATTTCGCACAGAAGGGCACCGTTGTTGCCGATTCATCGGAGTATATGTACAGGGAAGTGTATGACACGACGGTGACCTTTGCACAACAGGCGCTGCGCAATCGGTACGTGATACGGGGGAAAGCCACAGGCGAAGCGACGTCGCGCTACTCACTGGGCTTCAACGTCGTTGAGGGGAGCGTGCAGGTCCTCCTGGATGGGCGTGGCCTCACCTCTAATATCGACTATACCGTCGACTATATCATCGGCGAAGTGGTAATCAAGAACGAGCGCGCACTCGTCCCCGGGGCCAACCTCCAGATCAAGTATGAACAAAACGATCTGTTCCAGCTGGCATCCAAAACACTCCTCGGGGTCCGCGGGGACGTTGTCCTCTCCCAGAATTTGAGCTTCGGGTTCACAATGATGAACCTGAACCAGCAGACACTGAGCGACAAGGTTCGCCTGGGCGAAGAACCGAACAACAACACCATCTACGGTGTCGACGGGGCTGCGACGTTCAACCTCCCGTTCCTGACACGGGCTCTCGATGCCCTGCCGTTCTTCCAGACCCGCGAACCTTCACAGCTCAAAGTGACCGGCGAAGCGGCCTATATGTCGCCTGACCCGAATACCAAGAAGAGCACCATTCCGAGCGATAACGGAGAAGGTATCGCGTACATTGATGACTTCGAAGCGGCACGCAGGGCGATTCCCGTGGGGATTTCCTATGCTGCGTGGACACTCGCAAGCCCGCTCGCCGATAGCTACCATTGGGGAAACATCGCCGATTCGGTGAAAACGTACTCGAAGGGACGTATGGTCTGGTTTAACCGCCTGCCAACCGATGTGGCTCTTACCGACATTTATCCGCGCAAGCGAGTCGGCAACGCCGCCAACGACCAGGCCACAGTCCTTGATTTCCGTTACTACCCCGCCAAGCGGGGGCAGTATAACATGAGCATGGACATCGACAACACCCTCACGCCATCCAAGAACTGGGGAGGCGTGATGAAACCGCTGTCAGTGTCGGCCATCAATTTTTCGAAGGAAAACGTCAACTTCATAGAGCTCTGGATGCGTGTCGACCGCGCCCCGCCCGGAACGAAAATGATCATTGATCTGGGCTCGATCAGCGAAGATGTCATCCCCAACCGGATCCTCAACTCTGAAGACCTCGTGCTGAGCTCGTACCCCAACGGCGTGCTGCAGGAGGGGGAAGACGTCGGCATCGACGAGAAAAACGACGAACAGGAACGTGCCCTGTATCCTGCGTTGATCGCCAAGTACCCCGAGCTGAATGCGGATCCGGCAGGGGATGACTACTACTTCACGAATGCGACGGTTGGTTCAGCTGCGGAAGACTTCTCGCACATCAACGGGACCGAGGGAAACAAAGATGGCCCCTCCGGCCGCATTCCAGACACCGAGGATCTGAATGCAAACGGCGTTGTTGACCTTGCGAATTCTTATTACGAATACGAGCTCTTGCTCGATACGGTACGCGCAAACAATTCGCGTATTGTAGGGGGTGGTGGACCGAAGGACGATGGCAGCTATTCAAAGTGGTATCAATTCCGCATCCCGGTACGCGAATGGGTACGTGAGGTCGGCACTCCTACACAGGAGAATATCGAGTTCGTCCGCGTTGCCTTTGCCAATGCCGCTGACACGATCGCCGTGCGCATCGCTGATTTCTCCCTTGTCGGCAACCAGTGGCAGAAGC
>PMMO01000160.1:8266-14083 GCA_003162215.1 Ignavibacteriota bacterium | reverse complement strand
TCCCGCCCACCACTGCAACCCCGAGAAGAGGTCACGGTAGTAAGAATTTGTAATTCTGAAACTCGCACCATGGTCCCATCCATCGGCCCAGAGCCAGTCGATTCCGGCAAATTCGAGCACGCAGTCGTTCACGACCATGGACTGGCGCAGGTCACCTACCGTTGTGCAAATGAACACACTACTGCAGAGCGCGCCTTCCATGGTTTTTGCCATCCAGTATATGTGATCAAGTGTGAGGCTCCCTTCAATGCTGTTCCCATCATAATAAAGCAGGTCTCCAGGATTCACACCGCCGGCACGCTTCATGAGCACGATGGGCAACGGACCGCCATGCTCGCCAACGATGGTCAGCCGGGATCCCCCCTTGAAAACGATCGGCGCGTCCTGGATGTAGACCTGGCCTTGGTGCAGGGCGTAGACGCGATTGGGGTTCATTCTCGCGCCACCCAAGGCTGTATCTGTATTGATGGTTGTTTCCAGCGCACCCACTACACCTGTCGGAATCCATGTAGTATCTTGCGTGCGTACCGCGCCCGCTCCTGTCAGGAATATAAGTGCAACTATGAAGAGTCTGTTCTTCATGGTTTCCCTCCTGTTTATCAGGCAACTTACCAATGAAGCAAATATGGATTTCAATTGCTGGTGTCACGTGCGACCTCTCTCATGCCGTAAGATAGCGCAGGCTTGCCTCAGAATCAAACGGCCGTACGACTTGTTCGGAATCACCACTTCCTCACAATCGAGATAGATGACGCAGTGATGAGGGTGGCTCGCGTCGGGCTTCGCTTCGGTGGACAAGCCCGCAACGTGGAGCATGGGCTGAATAGCGTCATGCATACCTTCATTTGATTCCTGAGGGTCCAGATACGCCCTTCCCCCCATAACTGCTCAAGTCCTCTCGATGAGCGGATTCACCATCTGACGCAACAACCATCAGGGTCTGTCAGCCGAGCGACACCGTCGAGGAATAGCAAGCGCCCACCCCGAATGAGTGTCGCGAAAGTGTAGTAATTCTATGGTAATCTGTGGCAATCTATTGCTGGTGCCACGTGTCGACCTCTCTTATGCCATAGGATAGCGCAGGCTTGCGAGATGTTGGGCGAATCTGAAAGCGCCACGGCGAAAGACAAATGGGAACGGAAGAGATAGTCGAGCGATGCTTCATTCGGATTGACAATCGCCATTCGTTTTCCTAAACTGTGCTCATAAATACGCGTCCGCGGGGCGGAGACGTGATGGGGTGGATTGAGAAGGGAACCTCTCTTGGCCGGTGATGGATGGGGGAGGTTCTTCTATTGAAACAGGGAGGGGGATATATGAAAGCGATTCTCCGATTTCAACTATTGCTCTTTCTTGCGCTCATCAACGCGGACGTGCTGTTTGCGCAATGGCAGTCCATCGGACCATTTGGTTCCGGCTACAATACTATCCTGAAATTCGACCCATGGTCATCAGGGAGGCTGTTCGCCAGCGGAGATGGACACTTGTTCAGAAGTGATGACGGGGGAAAAGCCTGGCGGAGTGTCACCCCTCAAATCGGGCCAATGAATGGAGAATGCGGATTAGTGATCTCCGCGTCGGTTCCCGGTGTGGTCTTCGCGGTAAGCGAAATGAACATATACAGGAGCACAGACTACGGTGATTCGTGGACGCTGAATTATTCCGACTCTACAAGGAGAATTGCTTTTGTGGACGAACTGAACCCGAACCACTTGCTCGCGTATGTAAGCCATGGCTCGGGATTTTCCGGATCATATGTACAGACAATAACGCAGTCAACCGATGGAGGGGAACACTGGCGGACAACCGTGGAGGGCATCGACACCACGATGGGACCCACGAGAGTATGGGTCAACAAGAACTTCCCCCATATTATGTTCGCAATCCAGATGATCAGTTTTGGTGGAGACGTTATCGATGGCACGAATGTATTCAAAACCTTCAACACCGGGGCAACGTGGGAGAAACTCGATCTCGATACACACCAATATTATAGCAACTTCATCTTTGATCCTCGAGATTCAAACATCGTCTATCTGTCCTGGAAATCAAATCAGTGGCTCAAGTCGACGAACGCTGGAGATTCGTGGACAGCGATAGGAAGCGGACTGCCAAATGGCGGTTCGAGGAATCTATTCATCTCTCCGGCAAGCTCCGGTGTGCTCTATACATCCATCGCATTAGATACTCTCGAACAATGCGATATCTACATCAGTGAGACGGGCGGCAATTCTTGGCGTCTCTGGGGAAGCGTGGCACCCTCACAGAATATTCCCTATCTGGCAGTTGACATCTACCATCCGGATTATCTTTACGCTGCGTCCTATCCATACGGCGTGCTGCGCACGAGCGATGAGGGTAAAACCTGGACAAACATATCACAAGGACTCTCACAATCCAATGTAAGTTCGTGTTTACCTATCAGTGAGAAGGTTATTTATGCCGGTGTAGGGAACATCGGGCTTGAAAAGACGACGGACGGCGGTCTAACATGGAAGATCCTTATCAAAGATCGCTCCAGTGAAGCCGGCAAAGTTGTTGCATCGCGCGTGAACCATGAACTCCTTTACACCAACGTCTTCATGAACGGAGGTGGACTGTCGATTAGTTCTAATGGAGGCATCTCCTGGCAAACCCATACCTGCCCCACGTGCATGTTCTGGGAATTTGACATTGGTCCGGATGACCTTACGATATACGGCGGTACAAGTCAACCGGGCAATAATGGACTCTCCATCGGCGGCTTAGTGAAAAGTTCTGACGGCGGACAAAACTGGACAACTGTGGATCTTGGAATCAGCGGAGTCAACTTCATCGCCCGGATTGCCGTTGATCCTTCTGACCACGAAACCGTCTATGCGCTCATCTGGATACGAGGATCCTCCAACAGAGATGTCCTGATCAAATCCACGGACGGAGGGAAGCACTGGAGGGAACTTGCAGACGGCGTCGCGAACTTTTTCCTCCACCCGCGAAGTTCGCACTACCTCTACTACTGCAATGAATCCTCCGCCGACCCGAGTTCCTTTATCAGTGGCGATGGAGGAGAGACATTCCAAAAGATCAGCGGCATTCTTCAAATAAAGAGCTTGTCCGCCGATCCAAAGCGAAACCAAATAGTCTATGCCCTGACGTACGACGGTGCGGTCGTCGTCAGTACCGACAACGGGTATACGTGGGAGCTATCCCCACAGGTCGACCGTCGTGCCGGACTGAAGAACATCTACACGACTTGTGCGGAAGACAGCATTACCATCTTGCTCGGCGAAACGACAACAGAAGGAGTCTTGAGGGATAAAATTGATGGACCATCTTCGCTGAGTGTACCGACTCTAGCCGGGGCGCAGGAGTTCACACTCGCACAGAATTATCCGAATCCCTTCAATCCGTCGACGGTGATCAGCTATCATGTACCCCGAATTGTTTTTGTCACGTTGAAGGTTTATGATGTACTCGGCAGAGAGGTGAAAACTCTCGTACATGGACAACAGAATGCAGGAAATCATTCAATCGTTTTTGATGCGAGCACACTGACTAGCGGAATCTACTTTTATCGNNTTTGCTGGCAGGAACATTCGCTGAAACGAAAACACTCATTGTGCTGAGGTGACGGGCAACTGCAACTAACACGCGCAACAACGAGGGCAAGTGATCATCGATGACGACATTGCGTTGCTCGATGATTTTCCGTGAGGCGCTGACCACCGCCGACGGAAACACCCGTCTTCCCTCAGGCGGTCAATACCCAAGGGAAGACGAAACCTCAGCGATCTTTGGTATCACCATCGCGATCCGGTCACCTGCACATTGCGTGATTTGTCAGATCGGCAGCTTGTAGCCGGCCCGGAAACCGATGCTCCCCTTCCTGGAGATGTCGAAATACCGGACGGAGAGATCAACGGCTCCGTTTGGACCTGCCGGAATCTCAACACCAAGGGACGGAACGATTGTGAAATCCGATCCCGCCGATGCGAAGGGATACGTACGGCCGGCCGGACCGCTTGTCGACAGTGACCCAAACATTATGCCCATTTCCAAGTGTCCGTAGATGCGGACCGCCCCTTTGGGGATGAAGCTTGGATACCACTTGATGCCCACAAGCAGCGGAACCCCGCTGTATGAAGCAGTCCAGCCGGTCGGAAGATTCGACCCACTCCATGTCAGGTACCCTGTCTTGCCGGTGACGGAAAACTTCGGGCTGAGGACGTAATCGAATTCCGCAGTGCCGCCGAATCCAGTACCCCAGCTATCAGCGAACGAGCCCACCGGCAGCATAATATCGACCCCAGCACCGACGGACATCTGACTCTGCGCGGATGCACTCATCGATACCAGCGACACGAGTGCTATCATTGTGGCACAAACGGCGATCTTTTTCACGTGACAATTCCTTAGTAGTTTATGGAAAGTGAGTGGCCAGCAACGGGTTGGTATTTGGGTGCGCCAGAAGCATCACACATAGGAACCGAACGATATGTCACACATGTTTCTCCTTTAATTGAAATGTCGATGTGTAGTTTCATTTTATGAGAACCAACTTGCGTGTCTGAATAGCATTCCCTGCCTCCAACCGATAGAAATATGCTCCGCTTGAAAATGCCGAGGCATTCCATTGTTGTGAATACTTTCCAGCAGATAGCTCTCCATCATAAAGCGTCATCACTTCCCTTCCGACCATATCAAATACCTTCAGCGAAACAAACGATTTGAAAGCAAGGCTGAATGAAATTGTTGTTGATGGATTAAACGGATTGGGATAATTCTGAGAAAGTGAAAATTGCTTCGGCGCATCATTGTCCCCGTCATTGACGGCGGTGATCATGTCCGAGAGGGGACGGCGCCACACGCCGAACTTGTCCGTGCCCGCAAAAAGATCCGTGGCGGTGACGATGAGCGAATGGACCTTCGCATTCGCAGGCAAGCCTGTGTTCACGTGAGCCCAGCTGGTGCCGTTGTTGCTGGAGAGATAAACACCGCTGTCGCTCCCCGCAAACACAATTGACCCTGAGGCGGCGAGACAATGCACTTGCATAGAGCCGAGGTTGTTAGCGACCGACTTCCATCCAATGCCGCCGTTCGTGGAGAGGAACATCCCCGATGGGTACGTTGCGTCAAAGAGATTCTGGCCAGCCACCACAAGAGCAATAACAATACCGGCCGTCAAGCCAGTGTTGACCGCGGTCCATTTTGCGCCGCTGTTCGTGGAGACGAATACGCCTCCCAGAGTTCCTGCATAAAGATTCGAATCGGAGACGGCGAATGCAATTACATCGGTGTTTGTCATTCCGGTGTCGACCTTTGTCCAGCTTATGCCATTATTGCTGGACCGGAATGCACCGTTGGGATCTGCAGCAAGAACATACGATCCCGATACAGCAAACGCATGGATAAATGTCCCGACCAAACCATTGTTGACTTGAGTCCAGTTGCCCCCGTTATTGGCTGAAAGATACGCCCCGCCGCCGTTTGTTCCTGCAAAGAGGTTCGAGCCTGAAACGGTGAGCGCCCAGACGCTTCGGTTCGTCAAGCCGTTATTCACCGCAGTCCAGCTTGCGCCGTCCGTGGAAAGAAAGACACCGCCGGAATCGAGCGCGGCGAAGAGATTCTGGCCGGATACCGCAAATCTGCGTACAATACCGCCATACGGACCCGTGGTGGAAGTCCATTGAGCGCTTGCGCCAGCGTGGAAAAAGCCGATCATGACAATACTCACAAGAAACTTCCTGTTCATTCTATTGCTCCTGGCTGTTCCGATTCTGAAATTGCCTAGCTGCTGGGGTCCCGCTCGCGCCGTTCAAATGACATCTTGATCACTAC
>PMMO01000160.1:748-8230 GCA_003162215.1 Ignavibacteriota bacterium | reverse complement strand
TTGGCAAGGAGGCTTGCCCGCCAGTAGGGTGGATCTGCGTCCCACACCCTTGAGATCGTATGGAATGTACAGTTCACCCCCTTTCATAGTATCACGGAATTTCGGCGGGGAAAGTGACATTGCGGAAATCGGGACAAATTCGTACCTTTGGGCTGTATGGGTTCCCTGCAGCGATGGCTTCACGCAGAGCTGATTCCATGGATGTAACAATACTCCTCGAAGAAGCGCGATCTGGCAATGAAGAGTCCCTTCATCAGCTCGTTCCTCTTGTGTATGACGAGCTGCGCCGCATTGCGTCACAGAATCTGCGTTCGGCAGGACCGGGTCAGACTATGTTCACGACCGATCTGGTCCATGAATCCTTCCTGAAATTGATAGGAAGCCGGAATGTCTCATGGCAGAACCGGCTCCATTTTTTCAGCATTGCCGCCACCGTCATGCGGCAAATCATTGTCGATCACGCCCGCGCACGTCATGCCGGCAAACGTGGCGGGAACAGTGTTCGAATCCCACTGCAAAATGGGCTCCCCGTGGACGATCAATCCCTCGATGACATCGCAGAGCTTGATGAAGCGCTGTGCGCACTGGAGAAGACCGACGCCCGGTCGGCACGCATCGTCGAATTTCGGTTCTTTGGGGGATTGACCAATGAGGAAATTGCCGAGCTTTTGAACATTTCTGCCAGGACNNGTCATCCGTGATTGGGAATTTGCTCGCGCCTGGCTCTATCGATTCCTCAACAACACACGGACCGCCTGATCGTGGGAGCGGATCGGCTCAAGCAACTTTTCGCGGAAGCGATCTCTCTGTCAGGGGAGGAGCGTGCCGCGTTGGTTGCCGCACTCCGTTCTGAAGATGCCCGCCTTGCCGACGACCTCCTCTCGCTTCTGACAGCCCACGCCAGCATAGGGTCGTTTCTCGCAGAATCCCCTCGATCCACAATCGTTCGGCATCTAGAAAACCAGAGTTCGCGCATCGGTCCCTATCGTATTGTTCGCCTGCTGGCCCGGGGCGGAATGGGGGAGGTATACGAGGCTGTTCGAGGTGATGGAGGGACGAACGACCGGGTTGCCCTCAAGGTGGTGCGCCTGGAGGCTTTGTCCCCGGAGTTGATCCGAAGGTTCAATCTTGAGCGCCGAACGCTCGCCCGGCTGGATCATCCGAACATTGCACGGCTTCTTGACGGCGGGACTACACCGGAGGGGATGCCCTACCTGGCCATGGAGTATGTGGAGGGAGAAAGGATCGATGAATTTTGCAATCATCGACGGTGCTCCATCGAACAACGACTGAAGATCTTTCTCACCGTGTGTGACGCAGTCCAATACGCGCATGGGCGGCTGATTGTGCACAGGGATTTGAAACCGAACAATATCCTGGTGACAGCCGACGGCATGCCCAAGCTATTGGATTTCGGGATTGCGAAGCTCCTCGTCAACGAACGTGAAACGCCGTCGCCGGATGAAACCCGGACACGCGCCAACATCTTCACCCCCGAGTATGCAAGTCCGGAGCAGGCGAGCGGGAAAGAGATTACCACCTCCAGCGATGTCTACTCGCTCGGTGTTCTGCTGTATGTTCTCCTCACCGGACAGAGGCCCTATGAGGTGTCTGGAACAAAGCCTCAGGACGTCGATGCGGTGATTCAGGAACAAGAGCCGGCCAGTCCGAGCAGCAGGGAGATTCTGATTGAGTGCCAGGAAGGGATGGACCGCGTCCGGAGACACCTGAAGGGTGAGCTCGACACCCTTGTGCTCACCGCGCTCGAAAAGGATCCTTCCCGGCGATACATCTCCGTGGAACAGTTCGCCGAAGATATTCGCCGGCATCTCTCGCATATCCCCATCCAGGCCCGGCCTGCGCCGATCGGCCGCCGCGTCGCCAAATTCGTCCGGCGTAACCGTCTCCTGACAGGCGCCTCCGCGGTCATCCTTGTGAGTCTCATTGCCGGACTTGCGGTTTCGTTGTACCAGGCACGAGAGGCGGACGCAGAAAAGGCCAGAGTGGAGACCATCAATGCGTTTTTGAAACAGATTCTGTCCTACTCCAATCCGATGCGCCAGGTCCCCGGGAGTTCGCGGACTGCAACGGTTATGGAGGATGTTCTGGATGATGCCGCTAAGAGGCTTGAGAGTGACGAATTCACCCGGCAGCCCGAGGTCCATGTGCAACTGGAACGCATTCTCGGTGAAGCGTTCGGCCGCCAGGGACGGTATGATCTGATGTACGAACACTTCCATAAGTACATTCAGCTCCGTGGTGAGCAAGCCGGCAGAAACGACCCGGAGTCGCTCGATACGCTGGCTATCTGGGCGGTGGAACTCTTCGCGAAAGGAAAGTTGTCGCAATCCGAAAATCTCTTCCGTCGGACCATTCCAGAAATGCGGGCCGCGCTCAATGATGGGAAGATGAAAGCGGAGGTCTTTGCTGCCGCCCTCAACAACTTTGGGTATTTGCGGCGGACACAGGGCGATTCGAGAGAAGCGGAAGCATCGTTTCGTGAGGTTCTGGATTTGAGTCCGAGGTTCTCAGAGGATCCGCATTTTGTCATTGGCGTGACGCGGGCGACGCTTGCTTCGGTGCTTGCGGATCAGGGGAGATTTCAGGAAGCGGCGCAGACGGCGCGGGAAGCAGTTGCTGAAGGCCGTCGCGAGGGAATTGCCTCCACTCCCGTTTTCGGCTTTGTGTTGACGATCTACGGAGGATTCCTGACAGAGCAAGGCAGGTATGCCGAAGCAGACTCGGCACTCAAGGAAGCTGACCGGATCTTCCGCCAATTGCTGGCCGGGACGGATCTGTGGACTGGTGACAATGTGAGGAACCAGGCGGCATTGTTGTATAGGCAAGGCAGGTATAACGACGCATTGGCGAAAGCCCAGGAGGCGTTGCGTATATACCGTGCGAGCTTCGGGACGCACTACGACAACTATCCGACGGCGCTGACGATTCAGGGGTTGAGTTTGAACCGGCTTGGACGTGCGGCCGATGCAGAGAAGGTGCTTCGGGAGGCCGTGAAGCTCCGGATGGAATTGATGCCGCAAGGGCATTTCTTTACGTCACTGGCGCAGAGCGCGTTGGGCGAATGTCTCGTGGGCCAGCGCCGATTTGGTGAGGCAGAGTCATTATTGATTCAGAGCTACAACGATCTTCTGCGTTCCCAGGGTTCTGACAATCCAAGAACCAGTCTGGCAAAGAACCGGGTGCGGGATCTGTACATTGCCTGGAAGAAACCGGAAGAGACGATCAGGTTCCAGCAGTGATGAGAGGAAAACATCCATTTCAATTCGAATTCACCATTTTGCATGCGGATGGAATATTGACGAGGCACAACACCGGAACGGTTCACCGGCATCCAACATTGACTTCACTGCCCCAAATCCGTACTATCCCACTACGAAACCGCTCCTTTAGGCCGACATTACGGACCCAGAGTGCCCCCAAAGCGATTTCTTGTAAATTTTCAACAGGAACAAAGAGGCCGGTGTCATGGCAACAGTAGATTCGTCGTCGGGGGCAAACGCCTTCGCATCAGCCAACAGTGATGTTCAGGCTCGTCGAATTCAAGTCGCTCAGTTTGCGATATTACGGGCTGCAACGCATTTAAGTGAGAGCAACCAGGATGAGGCGATCAAGGAGTTCAAGAATGCCCTGGTCTTTGACCCGCAGAATGAAACAGCCCATACTTATCTCGGCAAGATATACCAAAGTCAGGGCAAAATCGCGGAAGCCATAAAAGAATTCAAACAAGTTATTCAGAATGACCGGACCTCCGTCACTGCCCGCAACAACCTTGGCAACGCCTATCTGCAGGACAAACAGTACGCCAATGCAGAACAAGAATTCAAGTATGCCGCCCGAATGGATCCGACGGACCCGCTTGCCGACTATACCCTCGGCAATATCTATACCCAGACCGACCGCTTCAGCGAGGCTGAGGCGCAGTTCATCAAAGTCGCCAAGGTTTCACCCAACGATGCCAACGTGCCTTACAGTTTTGGCGTCCTCTACAATAAAATGGCGCGCCCGGAGGCTGCTGCTCAACAGTTGGAAAAAGCACTGTCATTGAAAAAAGACTTTCCTGCTGCGAACTATGAGCTGGGTGCTGCCTATCTCAAGATGGGTGAAACTGATAAAGCCGACGCGCAGCTGAACATCCTTCTCACCAAGGACGCCGGATTAGCCAACGATCTTCTGTTTTTGCGCGACACACCGAAAATTGCATATATGGAGGACACCAACAACGAGAACTTTAATTCAGGACTTGGCGCAAGAACACCGCTCTGGATGCTTGATCCAACGCGGCTGTCAACTCCCAATTCCAGCATAAGGGCCGCTGTTGCTATCCAGTTTACCAACGAAATGGATGCCGCATCTGTCATGAATCCGGCAAACTGGGAAATTTCGAGGGCAGATGGCAGTGAAGGCGGTTACTACAACAGCTCCATGCCGGCAAGTGCAAATGAAGTCAGCATTCCGAAACGCCCCTTTTCCGTCACCTACGATCCGGTGACACGACAGGCAAAAATATTCTTCATCCTTAATCAGAACGGCAGCATTGATATTGGCAACGGCAATGCGGGCGCAACCATCGACCCGTCGCATCTGGTATTCAAGTTTTCCGGAATAGATGCTGCCGGCAGGCAGATGGACACTACTGGTGACCAGATTGATGGCTATTCGATCCGCGCCTATTAAGTGCCACAACGGCATATCAGCAGGATGTCAAGCTTCTGCCGCGCCATACCAGCTTCCGTAAGAAACCTGGCCGACCTGTACGCATCGTTGTGTTTCACTCCTGGAATATAGCAACTGCTGTAATCATACCTTCAAATCCTCTGTGTTCAGATTTTACACAGCCTGCCTTCACCTGCCGCGTTCCATTCTCTCGCTAGCATGCAAGGTCTTCTCCTTCCGTCTTTATGTTTATTTTATGCGTCAGCCCCCTCCTTTTACGATCCCTTCATTTACAACCCTCCGCCGCATGACTATATTCGTATGTTTCACAACGGAAAGGATGAATACCATGACTGGAGGATTGATCGCACTGGGCGTCGTCGCTTTCTATCTTTTCCACACAATCCTTTTGTGGCGGAGTGGAAGAAAGCCTGCGGGGCAAGTAATGCACGGTCTCTTTGCGGATCGTGATTGTTCGGAATACCCGGGTTTCGAGCAAAGTGCACGGTTGACTCATTTCGCATGCACCTTGGGCAGACATTTTTCAAACAGAATTGTAAATAGCACTCACTAGAGGAACCATCGTATGGTACGAAAGCAAATTCGCCCGGCAATAATCACTATGGTCCTGTTCACAGTGATTACGGGATTGCTGTATCCGCTTGCGGTGACCGGAGTTTCGCAACTCGTTTTCTACGAGAAAGCAAATGGGAGTCTTCTGAAGAGGGACGGGCACATTCTTGGCTCCGAGCTGATCGGTCAGCCGTTCAGCGATCCGAAATACTTCTGGAGTCGTCTCTCTGCAACCGGTCCATTTGCATACAACGCAGGTGCGTCATCGGGGTCGAACTATGGGCCACTCAACCCCGCATTGCTGGATGCCGTACAGCAGAGGATCAAAGCCCTGAAAGACGCTGATCCACAAAACGTCAAGCCGATTCCCGTCGACTTGGTGACAGCATCAGGTAGCGGTCTTGATCCCCACATCAGTGTCGCAGCAGCAGAGTACCAGATCTCTCGCGTAGCTCACGCTCGTGGCACAAGCGAAACGACGATTCGCTCGATTGTGGACCAATACACCGACGGGAGACAATTCGGTATTCTTGGGGAACGCCGCGTCAATGTGTTGAAGGTGAATCTTGCTTTAGATGGCATTCAACCCCTATCGGAGGTACAGTGAGATGGATATCATCTACGTTGGCATCGTTGTCGTGTTCTTTCTCTTGACATGGGGACTTCTGAAGGTGTGTGAAGTTCTCGGAGAACAGCAAACAGGAGGTAAGTCATGAGTTGGCTCTACGTCATTTCGGGACTGATTGCGGTCGGTCTGTTGATCTATCTCTTTATCGCATTACTTAAACCGGAGATATTGGAATGACACTCCCTGGTGTTGCCCAAATCGTTCTCTACCTCGTTGTGTTGGTGCTGTTGGCCAAGCCTCTCGGCGCCTTCATGGCCCGGGTGTTCCAGAGAGAACACACATTTCTCGATCCTGTTCTTGGCCCCGTGGAGCGACTTATTTACCGACTGGCGAAGATTAACGCCGATGAAGAGATGGACTGGAAAGAGAATGCCATCGCCATGCTCGTTTTTAACTTTGTCGGATTCGTTATCGTCTACACACTCCAGAGGCTTCAGCAGTTTCTGCCGTTGAACCCTCAGGGATTCGGTGCAGTTTCTCCGGACTCTTCGCTCAACACTGCAGTGAGCTTTGCGACGAATACGAATTGGCAAGGATACGGTGGCGAGGTGACAATGAGCTACCTGACGCAAATGGCGGCATTGACAGTGCAGAATTTCGTGTCTGCTGCGTCGGGAATTGCAGTCCTTGTTCTCTTCATCCGTGGAATAGCCCGCCATTCCGCTGCGACGCTCGGGAATTTCTGGGTCGACATGACACGCAGTACGTTGTACGTGTTGCTTCCTCTTTCGTTTGTGCTAGCCCTGATGCTCGTCTCGCAAGGAGTAATTCAGAACTTCTCGCCGTACTCGTCAGTGCCACTCCTGCAACCCACGACAACAACGGACTCGGCTGCCACGAAAGTGACCGAGCAAGTGCTTGCCATGGGACCTGCTGCTTCGCAGATCGCCATCAAGCAGCTGGGGACCAACGGGGGAGGTTTTTTCAATGTGAACTCAGCCCATCCATTCGAAAACCCGACGCCGTTGTCGAATTTTCTCGAGATGCTTTCCATATTGCTCATTGCTGCCGCCCTCTGTTACACGTACGGGCGGATGGTCGGCGACACTCGACAGGGTTGGGCCCTAATTGCCGCAATGATGATCATCCTGATTGCATTCCTCGGCGTGTGTGCCTGGTCGGAACAGCATGGGAGCTCAGTGTTGGCGAAGCTCGGTGTCGATCAAGCGACGAGTGCACAGCAGGAAGGCGGCAACATGGAAGGGAAGGAAGTGCGGTTCGGCATTGCGAACTCGGCCATATGGGCAACCGTTACGACAGCCGCTTCCAACGGCTCTGTGAACTCTATGCACGATTCTTTCACGCCGCTGGGGGGGCTCGTGCCACTCGTCATGATGCAATTGGGTGAAGTCGTTTTCGGAGGTGTCGGCTCCGGACTTTACGGTATGCTGGTGTTTGTGATTGTTGCTGTGTTTGTTGCCGGATTGCTCGTTGGCCGTACACCGGAATATCTCGGGCACAAAATCGAAACGTACGAGATGAAGATGGCGTCGCTCTTAATCCTTATCATGCCCATCACCGTCCTCGTTCTGACGGCACTCGCCGTGCTCACTCCGGATGGAAAAGCCGGAATTCTTAATCCGGGTCCGCACGGCTTCAGCGAAATC
>PMMO01000160.1:548-704 GCA_003162215.1 Ignavibacteriota bacterium | reverse complement strand
TGAATTTCATACCTGCTCTCGCATTGGGACCGATTGTCGAACATTTTATGATGGTGGGATAATATGCTTATCGAAACGATGCAACAGACCCCTGTGGCAACGCCGCAGACACCACAACAACTCAAGAAACCCGTGGGATTGACACGCGAAATGTAT
>PMMO01000160.1:282-527 GCA_003162215.1 Ignavibacteriota bacterium | reverse complement strand
AAGGCCCAGGCCGAGGCATTGCGTCGCGCGCGCCAGGATACCAAAGCGAAGCAACTACGCGATCCCCGACATGGCTCAGCAGTTACGATCGTTTCGTCAGCCTCATTGAAGAAGAACGACGTCTTTCTCGTGGAAGTCGGCGATACCATCGCTGCGGATGGTGAGGTGATTGAAGGCGTTGCATCGGTGGATGAAAGCGCAATTACGGGCGAGAGCGCGCCCGTGATTCGCGAATCCGGCGGCGA
>PMMO01000160.1:0-184 GCA_003162215.1 Ignavibacteriota bacterium | reverse complement strand
ATCGGCGGGCTGCTTTCCGCCATAGGCATCGCCGGGATGGATAGAATGATTCGACACAACGTGATAGCCACTTCGGGTCGCGCAATTGAAGCGGCGGGCGATGTTGATGTCCTGTTGCTCGACAAAACAGGAACCATTACACTCGGCAATCGCATGGCCACGGATTTCACCCCCGCACCGGGAG